>NZ_JBHSPC010000160.1:0-17352 GCF_042656345.1 Streptomyces incanus | reverse complement strand
TGAGCATCATGCGGCAGCATCCCTACAAGGCTCGCACTGAGACAAACCCATCTCGACCGGGTTGAGGCCGGGCGAGTAGGCGGGCAGCAGGAACACCGTCAGCCATGCACGCTCGGCGATCAACTCACGCATGGCGCGGGAGACGTGGGTGTTCAGACGGCCCCCACCAGCACGACCGGTGCTCTGACGAGCTGGTGGACGCCGTCGATCAGCGCGATGAAGTCCCGCTCGCCCATGCTGCGACGCTTGCCCCTGCCCGCGGGGTGGGCGCGCAGGCGGTGGCACAGCCGGGTGCGCGAGCCCGGCCGCATCGCGATCAGCCCGGCCACCGACAGGCGCCCCGAGCGGCGCCCGCTGACCGCCACGACCGGGATGCGGCCGCGCCGGCCCCTGGGGGTACCCCCAGGCTCCGCCTGGGGGAGTGCGTCCTGTGGGCGGCCGGCGGGTGAACCCGGCTTCTCCGCGGAGCAGAGGTAGCCTCCGCAGGCCGCCCGGGCTCTTTTACCTCGGCCCAGGTCGCCTCCTTCCACGCGGTCACGGCCTGCTCGTCGCGTTCGGCGACCCTCCGCGCGGGCACCTGCGGGCTGAACGCGGGTACCTGCGGGCTGAAGCCGAGCCGGCGCGTCAGCCGCGTCGCCCCGGAGACGCTGTAGACACTTCAGGTATCCAGCGTGTCAAGCAGCTTCGACTGGTTCGACGGGAAGGCGGTGTGTCCGTCGAACAGTTCGGTGTGCCGGAGGCAGTGGCAGAGCTGGCCGATCATGCGGTTGAAGCGGAACTTCCTGCCGATCAGCGTGGCGACCCGCGCCGCGGTCCGCACCTGGTCCTCCACCCAGCCGTGCGCGGCCGGACCCTGCTCCACATACACGGCCGGCTTCCCCAGGCAGCGCGGGGACAGACGGCACCGCGAACCGCTCGCGCCGCGCGAGGCCAGAGCCTCTGCACCGCCCTCCCGCCGCAGATGCCGCCATTGATAGGCCGACCTCCGACTCACCCGCAGGCGCCGTGCCACCTCCGGCGGCTTGGACTTCTGCTCGGACAACTCGGCCGCCCGCATCCGCACCGTCTCCCGACGCCGGCGTCCCGCAGCGGTCAGCCCGCCCCCGTCCGCACACCTCACACACCCCGGGATACAGCCACCGCTCCTGGCCCATCAGCGACTTTGAGAAAGTTCACCCTGACGAGCCGAAGCCCGTACTCATGGCGCCTGCCCGATTGCCGTCTGTGCCGTCTGTGCGGCGACCAGGGGCGGGGCCAGATGTCCGGCCCCTACCGAGAAGGCGTCACCCACCTCGCCAGATGTTGTCGAAGGCCGCATCTTCGATCGCTCTGCGCTGTCGTACGGCCTCCAGCTCCATGACAGCATCGTTGACCGCGGCCAGTACGGTTACGACCTGGTCGTCGGCGAGTTCGTCGACCAGGTCGTCGGCGGGCTGTTCCCCGATGCCCGCGGCGGCCGCGAGACCGGCCAGAACCGGTTCATGTGACGTCCAGCGATCCGCCGCCCGTCGACGGGCCGCCGAGTCGGCCACAGCCGGCGGCCCGCCCCGGAGTACCCGGTGGGCGTGTGGCCGGGTGACCAGCGCCTCCGCCTCCAGGGCGGCGAGATACGCGGCTGCCAGGTCGCGGCCCCGGCGCCACAGCCAGTCCTCGACGGATTCGTAGGGCACCTGCCGGACGAGTGAGGACGCGGCCTCACGCAGCAGACGGTCATCAATGCGGGGCGGCAGGCTCGGCAGGACGCGGTGGCCGTCCAGGGTGAGGGCCTCGGCGTCAATAAGGTCGATCAGCTCCGCTCCCGCGAGAGTGAGCGACAGGTCGCCTCGCCCCACGGGAGGAGAGGACGGTGTGTCGATGGCGACGATCATCAGGTCCCGCGCTGTGGTCATGAGCGACTCCACGTCGGAAGGGGGGCGGCGATCCGGCAGCCGGCCGGTCGGCCCGATCTGTCGTTCACAGCCGACACATCGTACGACCGCTGCGGGGCACCGGGCAGCCGGAGCGGCCCCGGGCGCGCGGGGGGTCTCTCGGTCGCCCGGCCCGACCTGCTACGAGCCGGTCGGGGAGACTCGTCGAGTGTCAGCGAGCCTCCCCTCGTCCCCCTTGCGCGGATTCCCGGCTGCGGTGGTGACGGCGGCAGGAGACGATCGGGCCGCAGTCGAACTCGACCTGCCCGCCGACGACGGCAGCGCCGACCGGGACGTCACGGATGGCGGCCGGGTCGACTTGGAGGAGGTCGCCGGACGACTTTGTCACATTGGCTGAACGGCGTGGGATGACCATGTGGTCGATCGTGCCGGAGAGGGGTTCACTCGTGTCGTTCGCGCCGCCGTTGTGCAGGGCCCCGGCACCCAGTACTCAGTACCCGGTGGAGATCATCCCCCACTGGGTGTGGCTGTACTTCTGCTTCCCACTGTCGTTCCGTGAGGTTGAGGAGTCGAGGCTCGAGCGCGGCGTGATCGTCTCCCACGGGACCGTCCGGCGCTGGTGCGCGAAGTCCGGGCAGGGCTACGCCAACAGCCTGTGCCGTCGGCGGCCCCAGCCCGGGGACGAGTGACACCTGGACGAGGCCCTCGTGAAGATCACTGGCGGGCTGAAGTACCTGTGGCGGGCCGTCGACGCCGACGGCGCCTACGCAAACACTCCCGCTGGAGCTACCCCACGCCTACGAGACGCACCATAAGCCGAGGATGCCGAGGCCCGCGTCAGGCCGGCAGTGGGTGCAGGCGCCGGCGCCGGCGCCGTCGGCGAGTAGACGCCGTGCCTCGTCTGTCTGATGCGGTGCGCCGGTTCGCGTGGGTACGCTTGCTCGTGAGAGCCGTGTGTAGCCGGTGGGGATGCCAGCCGCGTTGTCTCACCGCGGCGTCGGGCCACATGGTCGTGATGTCTCTCCTCGAAGGGCATGGGTTCGGCGGCCGGTGCGGGTGAGAGCCCGGGGCCGGCGGGCGCCCGGGCGAGACCCGCACGCGTTCTCCGGCGGAGATCCCTGCATGGGAGGCGGCAAGGTGGCCGTATTGAGAGCCTTGAGCGTCGGGATGCCGAAGGACGTCCCCTGGCACGGCAAGACCGTGCACACTGGCGTCTACAAGAGGTCCGTGACCGGGCCGCGGATGGTGCGGCGGCTGAACATCGACGGCGACGGCCAGGGCGATCTGGGCGGTCACGGAGGCGAGCAGCGGGCAGTGCTCGTGTACCAGACCGATTCCTACCGCTTCTGGGCTCGCGAACTCGGCCGCGGCGATCTCCAACCAGGCCAGTTCGGGGAGAATTTCACCGTCGACGGCCTACCGGACAACGAGGTCTGCATCGGTGACCGCTACCGCATCGGCGACGCGCTCTTCGAGGTCACCCAGCCGCGGGTGACCTGCTACCGCGTCGGCCTGCGGATGGGCGAGCCGCGGATGGCGGCACTGCTGGTGGCACACCACCGGCCCGGCTTCTATCTGCGCGTGCTCGAAGAAGGCGAGGTCGAAGCCGGGCAGGAGATCGTCAAGGTCTCCACCGGACCCGAGGCGATGACCGTCGAGGAGATCGACCGGGTGCTCTACCTGCCCGGGCACACCCGCCGGCAGGTCGAACGTGCCCTGCGGATCCCCATGCTCAGCCCCGGCTGGCAGGCGTCCATGAAGGCTCTGCTGGATCAGGGGGACACCGAGGCCGCCGGAACGTCCGGCAGCGCCGGGCTGAATGCCGCGGCCACCGCTCCGCGCCCCGCCTGGCCGGGCTTTCGCCCGCTGCTCGTCACCCGCATCCAGCCCGAGAGCCGCAACGTGTTCTCTCTGTCGCTGGCCGCCCCCGACGGTTCGGATCTGCCGACCTCGCTGCCGGGGCAGTTCGTCACGGTCAAGGTCCGGACCGAGGGGGACACGCCACCGCTGATCCGCAGTTACTCGCTGTCCGGCGAGCCGGGCACCGGAACGTACCGGATCAGCGTGAAGGCCGAACTCCACGGCGCGGCCGGCAACCGTCTGCGCAGCCACGTACGCACCGGCGACCACCTCGACGTCGCGGCGCCCCGCGGTACCTTCTGCCTGACCGCCGGGGACAATCCGGTGGTCCTGCTGTCGGCCGGCATCGGAGCCACTCCCGTGCTGGCGATGCTGCACGCACTCGCCCGTGACTGCTCCAGCCGCCAGGTGTGGTGGCTGCACGGGGCCCGTGACGGCACGGAGCACCCCTTCGCCCGGGAGAGCCGGGAACTGGTCGACATGCTTCCGCGGGCCCGGTCGAGGATCTACTACAGCAAGCCGGCCGTCGAAGACCGCCGGGGCGTCGACTACACGGACATCGGCCACCTGTCGGGCGACCGTATTCTCGGCCTGGGGCTGCCCATCGACGCCGACGCCTACCTGTGCGGCCCCGGGGCCTTCATGGACAGCGTCACCACAGCCCTGGTCGATGCGGGCCTGAAGGCATCCCGCGTCCATACCGAGATCTTCGGCGCGGGTCCATCCCTCACTCCAGGGATCGACGGCGCGGCGGCAGCCGCACCCCACCAGCCCGCCGGGCGGGCGGGCACCGGTCCCACAGTCACCTTCGCCCGCAGCGGTCTCGAGGTCCCCTGGAACGATGCCCGGGAGTCCCTGCTCGAACTCGCCGAGGCCTGCGATGTCCCCGTCAGATGGTCGTGCCGGACCGGCGTCTGCCACACCTGCGAACTCGCCCTCATGTCCGGGGCAGTGCAGTACGCCCCAGACCCGGTCGAGCCCCCCGCCGACGGCAACATCCTCATCTGCTGCTCCAAGCCCACCGAGGGGATCGTCCTGGACCTGTGACGCACGACGCCCTCACCGCGCCGACACGGACGGTATGGCGGCCCCCGCTCCACCGACAACGAGCCGCCGGGGTTCGGCGCGGACAGCTCTGCCGACCGCCGGGCACTGTGGGCGGAACATGCCAGGCTTCATCGTGTCGTGCGCATGCCCGGGATGAGCCCGGTGGCGGGCTGCGGCGCCCCGCGCGGGCCAGGGGAGTCGACCAGGACGTCGTACAGGTGCGATCGACTACTTCGCGCGCGATGCTGGGTAGGGACGGCGGCCCCGCGACGGAGGCGCACCGCTTGCCCGGAGGCCAGGAGTCGCCGGCGACGCAGAAGCCACTGCGGGTGATCCCTGGAACATCCGCCGGTAGGGAGGGCCCCCTGTCCGCAGCTCTTCACCCAGGGGCGGGATTCGCCGGGCGTGAACCCGCACCCGGCAACGCGGCTGCGACGACGCCGGCACATCGACCGAGCGCGAGAGGCGCAAGTCATGGACATGAAACTCGAGGTCGTCGTGATATCAGTGTCCGACGTCGACCGTGCCAAGGACTTCTACACGCGGCTGGGCTGGAGGCTCGACGCGGACGTCGCCACCGGCGAGAACTTCCGAGTCGTGCAGGTCACCCCGCCCGGCTCACCGGCCTCCGTGATCTTTGGTACCTCGATCACATCCCTTACACCGGGCTCGACGCAGGGCATGCACTTGGTCGTCGACGACATCTCCGCCGCCCACGATGAACTGAAACGGCTCGGCGCCGACCCGAGCGAGGTCTTCCACGACGCCGGCGGCGTCTTCCACCACGTCGGGACCGACGCCCGCGTGCCCGGCCCGGATCCGCAGCACGCCAGCTACAGCTCGTTCCTGTCGTTCAGCGATCCGGACGGCAACGGCTGGGTCCTCCAGGAGATCACCGACCGGCTGCCGGGACGGCTGGACCCCGCGAGCACGGCCTTCTCCTCGGCCGAGGACCTGTCGAACGCGCTGCGCCGCGCCGCGGCGGCACACGGCGAGCATGAGGCACGCACCGGCGCCGAGGACCCGGACTGGCCGGACTGGTACGCGCAGTACATGGTGCGAGAGCAGGCCGGTACCCAGTCGCCGGCATGAGCGGGCAGCCCCGCCGACCGCGTCGGCGGCAGGTGATGCGGCCGAATGCAGGATCCTGCCCCGGCCGGAGAAGCGGCCTTCGGATGCAGAGGCGGGTCTTCCCGGGAACGGTTGAGGGCGTGCGAGTCCCGCCGGGCGGCTACTCGACGACAGGGGCGCACCTGTGCGCCCACCGTCCGGCCACGAGGTGAGGGGTCAGCCGCCGACGAGGTCGCCCATTACATCCGAGCGTCTCTCGGACCTGACGACGACAGGCGATTGACCATGCGTTCCGACATCACTCCCGGCGGCGTTTTCCCGTTCCCGGACTTCGCGTTGCCCGACCACACCGGAACAGTTCGCACGCTGAGCGAGCTTCAGGGCGACGATCCGCTGGTTCTCACCCTGGTCGCGGGCACTACTGCCCGAAGGAGCACCAGCAGCACTTGGAGATGGCGACCGTGCTCCAGCCCAAGGCGGCGGTCGCCTCCACGCGGATCGCGACGATCACCACACGCTGCAGGGGTTCCGTGCAGTTGGCAGTAACCACGGGGGGCATCGGCGTCGGCGGACAGGCCCGCTTGGGCATGCATCAGCGGGGAACGGAGTGAAGACGAAGCGGCCGCCCCACACCCCGGCAGCCAGCCCCGCGGCGGTCCCGGCGACGTGCCCCAAGGAGACCGCTGCGCAGTGCTTCCCCGGAGAGGGACGGCTCACCGTGCGTGAACACTCAAGAGGGGTTCCTCGCGGTTCCCGCGGGTATCGGAGCGGGTCTGCGGCCGGCGGCTGCGAGCAGCCGCCGGTCCATGGCTACGGGGCTCCGCGATCACGCCGTGCCGTCGGCGGCCCGCCCGGGGTCGTTGGGGTGGGATTCGAGCTGGGTGATGGTGAGGGTCATCCAGGGGCGCAGTGGCAGTGTGCCGAGCACCTTCTCGTGGAGCTCCTCCTCGTTCGCGGCCCGCCAGACCCCGATGCTGCGCAACTCGCCGACTGGACGCCACAACCGGGCCAGGTTGCCGGTCGCCGAGAGCTCCCTCGCGCGAACCGCCTCGGCCGCCCTCCGCCTGTCGACCTCGTCCTGGGTGGTCCCCTCAGGGACTGTGGTGGTGATTTCGACGAGGAACTCCTGCATCGGTTTCACTCCGTTCGGTGAAGGTTCCGGCGACGGCGGGAAGGGCGAGCTCGCTGGTGGCGATCTGTCTCCTTCGAGCGGATCCGCAATCAGATCGGACGCCGCCCGACCGCTACGAGAGCTCCGCGCCGCGATGACCCTTGAATTGTCCGTCCGGCCCGGCGATCCGTGCCACGACCGGTTTCTTCTCTCGTGCGTGGGAGGCGTGGCCTCCCGGCCTCCAGGGCGCCCGAACGCGGTTGCGGTGGATGCCTGTTGCCAACGCCCCTACCGCCGGGCCTCCTCTGACGGTGCCGTGGAGCTTTGTGTGTTCGCGCATTGCAGAACGCCTCGCGCGCTCGGTACAACTGGAGGGCGGCGCCCTGTTCCAGCGGCGAGGAAGCGGATGTAGCGCTGCCCGCAACGTTGTACCTTGCTCCAGGCTAGTTGGCATGTGGGAAGACGGCTTCCGTCCGAAGCAGCGGGGGCCGACGAAGACCGCTGCCGGCAACCGCGTACCGGCAGCGTGCTCGCAGACCCGAGCGCACTGCTTACGCCGACGGCGACCCAGTGCGGCGAGGATCCCCTCCCGGACTCCCCGCGCGGCACTCAGCGGCACTCAATGGAAACGCCGTCTCACACCATGAGAGGTCTCACACGAGGGTTTTCAGCAGCCGTTCTGCGAGCACTTCGGCGGAGTGGGGGATTCTGCCCGGTGATCAGGTTGCGGTCCTCGACCATGTACGGCTTCCATATCTCGCCCCGGCTGCACTCGACGCCGACTTGTTCCTTGAGTGCGTCCTCGAGCGGCCACTGTGCCTTGTCGGCCAGTCCGACAGCCTCCTGCTCTTCCAGTATCCGTCCCCCCCGCATCGGTGTCTGCCCACAGGTCCTGCATTGGGCCGTGGCCTCCGGGCAGGTACACCGCGTCGTAGTCCTGCAGCCGCACGTCCGAGAGTTTGATCGGCCAGCGCATGACCTCCGCGGAACGGATACTGGCTTCCAGTTCGAGCGCTTCCTCCTCACCGCCGGCCATGGCGGGGCGCAGGTTCATCATGTCGACGGTCGGCGTCACGCCGTTGGGCGTCGCGACGACGACCTCGTGGCCTGCCTCCGTAACCGCCTTGTACGGCTGCGCGTGTACTGACTTCGGCGTATTAGGGTCAGTTCGGTCTCTCGAGAGCGAGGCCGGTCCCCGCGAGGAATCCGCCGAGGATGTGGTGCCGGTACTGCAGCGCCTTGAGCCGCCTGCGGAGCAGGATCTCCAACTCGCTGAGGGCGCGGGCGGTCAGGTTGGCCAGGCTCCGCTTGATATGCGCCCACAGGCCCTCGACCGGGTTGAGGTCGGGCGCGTCTCCGGGCAGCAGGACCACCGTCAGCCAGTCCCGCTCGGCCACGAGCGCCTGCATCGTTTTGGAGGTGTGGGTGCTCAGCCGGTCCCACACCACGATCAGCGGGGCCTTGAGCAGCTGGTGGGCGCCGTCGAGCAGGCGGATGTAGTCCATCTCGCCGAGCGAGCGGCGCTCGCCCTTGCGGCCGGTGTGCCGGCGCAGCCGATAGCACAGGCGGGCGGGTAGGCCGGGCCGATAGCACAGCAGCCCGGCCACCGAGAGCCGTCCCCGGCCGCGGCCGGACACCTTGATCCTGGGGGTGATGCCGCGTCGGCCCCAGGTGCGGCCCTTGGGCGGCCGGCCGGTCACGCCCGCTTCGTCCTCGAAGCAGATGAACGCGCCGGTCGCCGCCCGGAGGGTTTTACGACGTTGTCGGCTATTGATGTTGAGGCGTGATGACCTGAGAGTTCGGCTGGTGGGCGATTTAGCAGGTCATCGGGCTGACGGGCACGAGTCCGGTGCTCGGTTTGCGGCGGGTGGGCCGCTGGGCGGCTCGGTCGGAGACCAGGCCGGCGACGGCTCGGTGCGTGGCCGGGTAGTGCTCGCGGCGGCCGAGGAAGCGCTGAAGCGGGCGCCACTGCTTGTGCTCGGCGTTGGCGTGTTCGACGCAGATCCGCGCCGAGGACTGGCGGCGCCGTTGCTCACGCCAGGCGTACCGGTCACCGAGCGGGACGTCTTCCCTTGGCTTCTTCGGCGGCGCACTGACCTGTTCGGGGAACTCGTTCGCCAGACCCCGGTAGCCCTCATCCACCTCGGCTCTCACGTCTGGGTGGAGGCGGAACTGCTCGGCGATGCCCTCGGTGCGCATCGCAGTCTGATCGTGCATTCTTCCGGGCCGGTCGGCCCCGGACCACAGGGTGCGGCCCTGGCCATCGCTGATCGTGGTGGTCTTCATGGTGTTCTGCTTCTTCTTGCCGGAGACGAACGCGCAGCGGCCCGGGCGGTGGGCCTTCGGGCGGCGGACCTGGGTCTCGGTCCCGTCGATCCGCAAGGTCACCCCCTCCGCATCGGCGTAGGCGAACACGTCGGCCAACGTTCGCAGGCGCAGTCCGGGCTGGTTGGGGACGGCGAAGCCGCGGTCGGCGAGCAGCGGGCGGATCTCGCCGATGGCCTCGGTGACGGTGGAGCGGCCGACCCCGTACAGCTCGGCGAGCGCGGCGTGCGGGAGCCGAGTGCGCAAGTGGACCAGTGCGACCAGCACCCGGTCGGTGAACACCAGCTCGTGCTTACGGCCCGCCCCGGCGGCACGGTGACGCTTCCCTCCCCGCCGCTGATGCAATGCCGATTCCCGTCGGGCCTGCCACGGCCCGGCCAACTCCTCGATCAAACCGTCGAGATGGGCACGCGAGACGCCTGTGAAGACAGGATGGGACAAGGCCGCACGGGCCCACTTCTTGGTCACACTCGAAGAACCCGTGCGACCGTCCACACGACACGGCCTGTGACCGTGCTCATGGTTGGCGGGCAGGACGGAAGTTCTCCCACAGGAACGCCGAAACCGCCTCGGTGAACGCCTCCGGCACTGCGTGGTGGATCAGGTGTCCAACCGGGATGGTGACCACTCGCCCGCCGGGGATGCGGCGGGCCAGCTCGGCGACGCCGTCCTGGGGAACATGGCTGTGTGGGCCGCCGGCGAGCACGAGGGTCTTGGCGGTGATCTGGCTGAGTCGCTCCAGCCATCTGGGGTCAGGCACATCGATCTGCCGCCTGACGGCCAGCACCATCTCCCAGTCGAAGGTCAGGGCGCCGTCCGGCCTGGTCGGGGTGGTCTGCTCCCGGGGACGCGGGATTGGAACGTCCTCCAGGATGAGTCGGCTCACCCGCTGCGGATGGTGCTGTGCGAGCAGGTAGGCCACGATCCCGCCCATGGAGTGCCCGATCAGATCCACTGGGCCAAGTCCCAGTGCGTCCAGGAACCGGAGCACATCGGCCTGCATGAGTTCGAGCGAGTAGTCCCCCGGCCAGTCGCTTCGGCCGTGCCCGCGAAGATCGAGGGCATACACCCGTCGACTCCGGGCGAGGGCGGGCACAACCGCCTCCCAGTCGGTGGCATCCTCGCCCAGCGCGTGCAACAGGACGAGCGGCGGAGCGTCCGGCGGACCCGAGATCTGATAGGCCAGCCGGACCCCGCCAACGTCGACCGAGCGTTGATCAACCATGTCCGGAGGATATGCGGGCGGGTCCTGTCGGAGGATCGGCGTTCACCAGCGGCCGAACCACCATCCCCAGTCAGCACCTCGGGCCCTCAGCCACACGGTTCTCGCCCCGATCTTCAATAGCCGACAACGCCGTTACCTCCTGCCAGGTCACCTCCCGCCACGTGGCGACGGCCTCCTCGTCGCGCTCGGCGGCGGGTCTGTCCGGCACCTGCACGCTGTAGCCCATACGGTGCAGCAGCCGGGTCACCCCGGAGACGCTGTAGGAGAGGTGGAACTTCCGCCCGATCAGCGTGGCCACCCTCGCGGCGGTCCACACCTGGTCATCCGTCCAGCCGTGTGCGGCCGGCCCCTCCTCCAGCCACGTCGCGAGCTTGGCCTGCAGGTGGGCACCGAGGCGGCAGTCGTAGCCGGAGGGGCCCTTGGAACGCAGCGCCTCGCGCCCGCCCGTCCTCCAGCTACGGCGCCACTGGTAGACCGACTTCTCACTCACCCGTAACTCCCGGGCGATGCTCGGGACTTCCCCGTCCTCCTCGAAGAGGTCAACGGCCCGGATCCGCACCTCTTCCCGGCGCCTGCGCTGCTCGGCGGTCAGCCCGCCCCCATCCGGATACCGCATGCCTCCGGCGTACCAGCCCGGACGGACCGCGTCACCGGCCCCGGCACAGATCCAGACCCCAAGAGGCCGAAATCAATAAGCGCCGGTTCCCAGATACGGCATAAACCCGCCACGGGATGATCTTGGGTTGTCGAACACCTTGGCCCGTCACCCGTTCGGCTCAGTGTCGTTGCTCGATCCACCCCGACGATCGAGAGCAGCACGTGGTGACGGACTCCGGCCCGCTCCTCGGCGGCGAGCAGGTTCCGCCTGGTGGTGCCGAAGAACGCCACGGTCTCGTCCCGGTCGACCGCCTCGTGGCTCGTGGCGTCGATGACGGCCTCCACACCGGTCAGGGCGGCGTCCAGGCCGTCGCCGGTACGCAGGTCCACGCCGAGCGAGCGGCTGATGCGCACGACGTCGTGTCCGGCCCGTTCCAGAGCGGCCACTGTGAGGGACCCGATGTCCCCGGTCGCGCCGGCAACAGCGATTCGCATTCTCCGCATGGCAGTCTCTGTTCGCAGACGATGGTGATGCCACTACTGACGAAGCGGTCCCATCCGCCGACGTATCCACCTTGCACGCGCGAAGAGCCTGCACGCATCCCGTCCCGCGCGGACCGGTCGCTGTCCCCCGGCTGCGGCTGCAGCGGGATGGCGGGGGAGACATCTGGGCCACTCATCGCGGCGCAGGCGAGAGCGCTCACGATTGGTTACGCTGTCGATACGATGGGTGGTGAGCGACAGATGGTCACGCGCGGATTCACGGGACGGCCTCGACGCACGGAAGGCCCGGTCCCACCGGGGCAGTTCGTCACCAGTGACTTCCCGGTCCTCACGGCGGGCCCGACCCAGCACGTACCGGCCCGCGCGTGGGAGCTGGTGGTCACGGACGGGATCACGGAGAAGACCTACGCGTGGGCGTCGCTGCACGATCTGGGCGTGGTGGACCTGACGACCGACATTCACTGCGTCACGCACTGGTCCAAGCTGGGGACGACCTGGCAGGGCGTTCCGGTGGCGACCGTGCTGGAGGACGCCGGGGTGGCCGACGAGCCCTACGCGCTGGTGTCCTCGTACGGCGGCTACACCACGAACGTCCCGGTGGAGGACCTGGTGGACCGCGACGCGATGGTCGCGGTGGGCTACGAGGGCGGTCCGATCCCCGCCGAACATGGCGGGCCGGTCCGGCTGCTGGTGCCGCACCTGTATCTGTGGAAGTCCGCCAAGTGGTTGCGCGGGATCCGGGTGATGCCCGAGGACGAGCTGGGGTTCTGGGAGAACGCCGGCTACCACCACCGCGGTGACCCGTTCCTTGAACAGCGCTACTACGGTGACTGACCGTTCAGCCATGCCACCGCGCGTGCGACCCGTTCACGGCTGGCGAGCCGCCACCGTCGCCGGTACGGCGCGTGAGAGCGCCTCGGCGCGCACCATCCGGCTCGCCGTCGCCGGCTGGCCGGGGCATGTCGCCGGCCAGCACATCGACGTCCGGCTCACCGCCGAGGACGGGTACCAGGCCACCCGCAGCTTCTCGCTGTCCTCCGCGCCCGGGGAGGCCCCGCAGATCACCGTGGAACGCGTGGACGACGGCGAGGTGTCTCCGTACCTGGTCGACGTCGCCACCGACGGTGACGCCCTGGAGATCATGGGACCGGTAGGGGGCTACTTCGTATGGCGGCCCGGCGACGACGTACCGCTGCTCCTGGTCGCCGGCGGCTCCGGCATCGCGCCGATGCGCGCCATCTGGCGGGCCGCCCGCGCTCACGGCACACCGGTGCGACTGGTGTACTCCGCGCGCACCGCGGACCGGGTCGTCTTCGCCGCCGAGCTGCGCGGTCCCGACGGGCCGGAGAGCACCGTCCATCTGACCCGGGAACGGGCAGCGGGGTTCGAGCACGGCCGGCTGAGAGCCGAGCAGCTGAGCGCGCTGCTTCGTCCCGGTGGTGTTCGCGAACCGCGGCTGCGGGCTTACGTATGCGGCCCGACCGCCTTCGTCGAGGAAGCCGCCCGCGGACTGATCGGCGCCGGCTTGGACGCCGACTCGTTGAGGACCGAGAGGTTCGGATAGGAGGCCCGCAGTGAACGCAGAGGAAGACCTCCTCTCGGTGCCCCTGGAGGACGGCTATGTGGACGGCAACGCCGTCGCCGGGGCGATGTCGCTGGCCCTGGGCCGGGACGCGACCACGATCGTCCTGCAGTGCGCCGAGTGCGGGGATCGGCACCGCGTCGCCGAGACCAGGGTCTATCTGCGCTGCCCCGGCATGGTGGTGCGCTGTCCGGCGTGCTCGGCGTGCGAGGTGCTACTCGTCGACCGGCCACGCCGGCTCCAGCTCACCCTGATGTCGATCCGGATGCTGGAGCTGCCGTGACCCCCGCCTCGCCGGGCGACGAGCGAGAGGCGGCGGCCAAGCGGCGCGCTCGGGCGGCCCGGTCGCTGGCGTGCGCGGACATCGTCGACGCCCTGGGACGAATCCATCGGCACCGCGCGCACATTCACGACCTCGTCACTCCGACACCGGGCCGGGTCCTGTTCGGCCCGGCGGTCACGATCTCCTTTTTCCCCTCCTGTTCGGTGATGATGGACCCCGAGACGCACACGTTCGGCGCTCTGCTCCGGCAGGCGGTGGGCGTCGAACCCGACGGTGGCCGGGGGAGGGTGCTGGTGCTGGCCAGCAACGGCCACCGCGACGTCTCCATCGGCGGCGGCACCAAGCTTTCCCTCCTGACGCGCTACGGCCTGGCCGGTGTGCTCACCGACGCACGGCTGCGTGACTTCGCCCAGCTGCAGTCCCACCCCTTCGCGGCCTACTGTTCCGCGGAGGCCGTGCGATGGGGCGGCGATGTGATCACGCCGTACCAGGCGAACGTGCCGGTCGTGGTCGCGGGGGTGGGCGTGCACCCGGGGCAGTACGTCTTCGCCGACGACTCCGGCGCGGTGGTGATCCCCGAACCCGACATCGACGCCGTACTCGACGGAGCCGCGGCGGTGGGCAAGAAGGAGGCCGCGTTCCGTGCCCAGGTCGAGCAGGAGCGCACGACCACGTAGCCGACACGGTCGGATCGCGCGGTTCCCAAGCCGACCACGACCGGCTGGGGTCCCGAGCGCATCGCACGTGCCTGGACCGAGCTGATGAAGCGCCTCGGATAGCGGCGGTTCGTCGCTCAGGGCGGCGACTGGGGCGCGCTGATCTCGGATCTCATGGGCGTACAAGCGCCTCCGGAGCTGCTTAGAGTGTGGCCATCACTCCCTACGGGCGTACACGAATGACTGTCTTCCCCTCGCGTCGCTCGGTTGAGTTGAGGGTTGCGACCGCGTTGTCGAGGGACGCGGTGGTTCCGATGTTCGTACGCAGCCGCCCGTCTCGGACTCGCTGCACGATCTCACCCAGCTGGGTGCGATCGGCCTCGACAACGAAATCGATCGCCAGGCCATCAGCGGGGCGGGCCTCGACCGGGCCCACGACCGACACCAACGTCCCGCCGGTCTTGGTCAGAGCCGCAGAGCTCCTCTGGACGTCGCCGCCGATGACATCGAAGACCAGATGGACGCCTCCGACGTCTTTGAGTGCGTCGTTCTCGAGGTCGACGAACTCATGCGCGCCGAAGTCGAGCGCCTTCTCACGGTCGGCGGCGCGTCCAGTGCCGATGACGTAAGCGCCGGCCTCACGTGCGAGCTGGGTCACCATCGTCCCGACTGCTCCGGCTGCGCCATGGGCGAGGACGGTTTGGCCGGCCTGAAGGCGGCCGTGCTGGAACAACCCCTGCCACGCGGTCAGACCCGAGATGGGCAGGGACGCGCCTACCGTGAAGTCGACGTCGCCGGGCAGCGGTGCGAGGTTGCGTGCCTCAATCGCCGCGTACTCCGCGAGGGTGCCGTCGCGGTGCCAGTCGGCGAGGCCGAACACCCGCTGCCCGACCGACAGCCCCGTTGTGCCGTAGCCGAGGGCGGTGACCACTCCGGCCAGCTCGTGGCCGGGGATCGACGGTGTCTTGTCACGGCCGGCGCGATCGGTCCAGGTCGATGGCCACTCCATCTCTGTCGGGACGAAGCCCGATGCATGAATCTGAACGATGACGTCGTTGATCGCTGTGGGCGGCTCAGGCCGCTCCGTCAGCGTCATCCCGGCCGTTCCCGCGGCCTGGTCGGTTACCACAATGGCTTTCATTGAGATCGTCCCCTTCCTCGTATGAGCTCGTAACACGATCACGAGCGGTGGTTGCCGTGGTGGGCCGCGACCTTCTCGATCTGCTCGTACTGCCCCTCAAACCCGCCGAAGTCGTCCACCGCCGCCGCGGGCACCCCCAGGGCTCCGGCCTGCACGCGCAGGGCCTTCGCCATCGTGTGCAGGGCGGGCGCGAGTCCGTCGCCGAGCCGGGCCGCGATGACGTCAGGGGCGGCGTCCTGGTCGAGTTCCCCGACCGCCGTCAGGATCTCGGCGGTCAGCGCGGCGGGCGCCTGCTGGTGGTCGGTTCGTGGTGTCCCGTCGAATTACGCTTGTTTGTGGATCTTGTCCTGAGCTGCGTGGTTGCCAGGTCGGATGAGAACACCCGGCTCGGGATTCTCGCTGCATCTGGCTTGTGCGGAATCCTGCGTGGGTTGTGAGCCGACCGCCCCAGGTCAGAGACGGAGCCAGCCCTTGAACGGCTCCTGCATCAAGGGCGCAACGATCGTTGAGCGGTGGCCAGCGTTACCTCGATCTCGTCGCTCCAGGAACAGACCTCCACCCACGAGAGGTAGCCGCCCTGCGCGAAGACCAGGACCTCGCCGGGGCACTCTCCGTCTTCCGTGAAGATCTGGACCTCGGCCGCCACCACAGTGCCCGGGCCGGATGGCGCCGGATCCACCGCTCGTGTGTCGAGATCGAAGTACGCGGTGCCGCACCCACACGTGCAGCGTTCTCGCACGCGGATGTGCGGCACCTGCTGGCGAAGTGCGAGGTGGACCGGATCGTCCTCGCCGAGAACGGCCTCCAGCACGAGGGCCACATCAGCGGGCAGTGTCTCCGTCACCTCGTCACCGTATCCCCTGCTCAGATGCGTCCTCGCGCGGCCCAGCGACTGTAGCGCCGGGTCAACCGAGGTTCGACGAGACGAACCGGCGGCCAACGGCGACGCAGTGAGAATTTGGCAGCTCGGATGAGACCGAGTGAGAATCCGCCAGCTGCACTGCGACAGGACACGTGGTCATGGCCCTGTTCTCCCGAAGCTACGGCGAAGTGACAAGTAGCTCTCTGTAATCAGAGTGACGCTAGGTCAGAGAGGGCGAGACGGGGCCCGGGCACTTCGCCGGCCCGGAGCGCGGCGAAGTTGGCGTGGGCCTGCTCGACGGCTTCGGGATACGACTCGCGCTTGGCGTGTTCGGCGAGCGCCCGGTAGATGCTCGCCACCGAGGGGTTCTGTCCCTTGCGCTTGTCGGTGGGGATGATCAGGTCGGGCTGGATCTGCTCGACGGACTCGCCGCCCGCGCGGCGCCGCAGCACGGTGTGGAGCATGTCGTCGGTGATGACCGGGGGCCGGCCGCCGTGCTTGCCCTTGCGGGCCGCGGTGTCGAGCCCTTCGAGCGTGGACTCGCGGATGTTCTCCCGCTCGGTCTCCGCCATGGCCGCGAAGAAGGCGAACAGCAGCTTCCCCGGCCCGGTGGGGTCGTAGATGCCGGGCAGGGGCCCGGCGAGCATCTCCAGGACCAGGCCGTGGGCGGTGAGGTGGTCGGCGAGCGCGGTGAGTTCGGCGGCGTCGCGGCCGAGGCGCTTCATCTCGTACACGGTGAAGATGACCCGGCAGTGCGGGGCGTGCGCCTTGACCTCCCGCGCGGTCCGCAGCGCCCCCTCGAACCGGGGACGGACCCGTACCCGGGTGCTGATCTTCTCGCTGAAGATCTTGTCCCGGGGGATGCCGTGCTTGCTGAGCGCGTCGAGCTGGGAGTCGAGTTCCTGCCTGAGAGTCGAGCAGCGCGCGTATCCGATGCGGATGTCCGCGCTCGGCAGGTCCGGGTCGATCGGCGCCGGCGGTGGTGTGCCCGGCCGCCACGGCCGGCACGGTCCGCGGTCGGCCGGGGTGGGCACCCGCAGCGCCTTCTTCAGCCGGGGCACCAGGGTGAAGCGGCGGGTGTGGTAGGCGGAGGCGACCGCGCCGCCGCGCGAGCGGCACGGCGAGCCGGGCTGCGCGTCACACTTCGGACAGACGTGCTGTTCGAGAAGAGCGAGTCGTGGTACGTCGATGTGCGGTGTCCTTATTTCTCGCTCGCGGCA
>NZ_JBHSPC010000159.1:0-7351 GCF_042656345.1 Streptomyces incanus | reverse complement strand
CGACACAGCAGTCCAGCCACGATCAGACTCGCCTCTACCGCTTAACTGAACGGCATTGCCCCCTGACCGGTCAACCTTGTCCTGCCTGACCCAGTTCCGCAGCCCCTCGGCGCTGACGCCGATCTCCCGGGCGACCTCGGTCACCGTCTTCCCCGACGAGTACACCAACGCGACCGCGTCGCGCTTGAACTCGGCCGTGTACCGCTTGCTCGTATTGCTCTTCTTGCTCACTACCTGGAACTGCTTCCTCCGGGACCTGTCGTCCCAGTATCAGGCTGTCCAGGCCGAGGGTGGAACTTCAACGTCGACTTCACCCCGCTCCATGAGCAGGGTCTGATCGCCGCCGGCCTCGGTCGGGCCGCTTGACCCAACGTTCTCGCCTACGCGGCCGCCCTATTTCTGGATCGGGATGCGGGTCGGCTATGCGGTGGGCCGCAGAAAACCGACGACGGCCTCCTTCTCCATGTCGATACCCTGCTCGATCTGAGGCGGGACAGGTTCGAACGCATCCACCTGGATGGAGCGCGAGCCGGAGCCACGGGTCCAGGTGGCGATGGCCAGGCCGTCGGCGATGACGGTGGGCCGGATGAGGCCGCCTCCTGGCCAGACGCGGGCCTGGTGGAGAGCGGGGACGGACACCTCGCGGGTGCGGTAGCCGATCAGGTAGTTGTCGTAGGCGGGCAGCATGCGAACGTCCGGGGTGTCAGACGAGCCTGGGAGTCCTTTCACCCGCCCGGCGAGCATGGTCAACGCGCCGTACTCGGTGATCGCGCCCGATTCCGCCAGCATTTTCTGGGCCCTGCGGGCCCAGGTGACCGGCAGCCCGGACCAGGCGGCGAAGTCCTCCAAGGTGGCGGGGGCGTGCGCGGCCAGGTAGCGGCGGGCCAGCTCGGCGAGAGCAGCGTCTCCCTCCCACCGGAAGCGCCTGGTGGTGGGCAGCCAGTCGTCGAGCAGCACATACGTGGTCTCACCGGCGCGCTGTGGGCCGTGGCAGAGGGTGCCGGTGAGTGCCGCGTGGCGGATCAGGTAGAACGGCGCCTGCCCGTCCGGCGGAATACCGAGGGTGGTGAGGTGCTCGGTCAGCTCGGCCCGGGTGAGTGGGCCGTGCGCGGCAAGAACCCGCCGGATGAGATGGTCGGCGCGCTGGCGCAGATCATCGTCCAGGCCCAGCTGCTGGTAGCGGCGGCTGGTTGTGGCAAGGATCCGCGGGGACAGCAACCGCAGGACCCAGCGGGCGTCGTCGCTGGGGATGGTGTGCAGGGTGCCGCGCATGTACCAGTTACGGACGATGCTCCGCTCGTCCTCGTACGCCATGCGGATGGCCCCGGCGGTGATGTCCAGCCCACGTACCCGGATGCCCAGGTCGGCGGCCGTGGCGTCCTGGGCCTGGATGGCGAAGACCCGTCGGACGACCGCCTCTGCAGAGGCCTCCCGTGCTCCGCCGGCCAGGGCCTGGGCGTGGGCCCGCAACCGGCGGACGCTTTCGTGGTCAAGCATCGGGCTGTGCCTCTCAGCCAGCACGGTCAGGAGACGGCCGCGTCGAGGACGCCGGCGAGTTCGGCGGGCGCGGACAGCATCGGCCAGTGCCCGGTGGGCAGGTCGAAGCGCCGCCACGGCGGCTGGTTCAGGAAGGCCAGCATCGGCACCCCGGCATCCAGCAGCCCCGTGAAGTCATGGCACGCGACCAGGACACGGTCCACATCGGAACCGAGCTCCGCCGGGCCGTCGAGACGCTGGGTGAATGTGCCAAATGGCTGAGGGGTGGCACGCGAGCGTAGAACGTCCCGCTGGCCCCCATCGAGCCCGTCGAGGCTGCTGGACAAGCCCAGGACCTCGAAGGGCGGCATCGGCAGCCGCCACCCGTCGCCAGAAGCGTCGACCTGCTGGCGCAGCTGGTCCTCTGCCTCCGGCGGCATCAGGTCGAGCATGCACATGCCTGCGGCGAACGGGGCGCTGTCCACGTACACCACGCGCTCCAGCCGGTCGCCGAGACGTCCGGCTGCCCCGGTCACTGGAGCAGCCGCATAGCTGTGGGCGACCAGCGTGACCTCGCGCAGATCGTTCCGCTCGACGAATCCCGTGATATCCGCGATGTGCGTGCCCAGATCCGTCTGGAGTCCGCCCTGGTCTGCGTGCTCGGCCAGGCCCGTCAGCGTCAGCGGCAGCGCCGTGTGGCCGCGCTCCCGCAGAGCGCGGGCGGTGTCTTCCCAGGTCCATGCCCCGAGCCAGGCACCGGGAACGAGTACGAAGGTGGCCATGTGATCTCCCAGAAGTAGGTGCTGCGGGGAGCGTAAAGTCAATACAGGACAGAATCCGCCCTGAAATGCCGAGTGATCCATGTCGCATCCCCTGACCCGCGTGCTCACCTTGCTGGAACTCCTCCAGTCCAACGCCCGGCTCACCGGGGCGGAGCTGGCCGACCGCCTGGACACCGACGTCCGCACAGTGCGTCGATACATGTCCCACCTACGCGACTTGGGCATCCCTGTGGAGGCCGAACGCGGCCGCTACGGCGGCTACCGACTGGCCCGCGGCTACCGCATGCCACCTCTGGTCCTCACCAATGACGAGGCTCTCGCCGTCGTCCTGGGCCTGCTCGCAGCAGAACGCCTGGGCATGGGCACTGCCGCGCCGGCCAATGCCGGTGCCCTGGCCAAGATCGAGCGGGTGCTTCCGCACGCCCTGCGTGAACCGCTCGCCGCCATGCGGGAGACCCTGTCGTTCACCGCCAACGCCGTGATCGGTCAGGCACCCGGAACCGGCGTCCTGCTGGCCCTTGCCCAGGCCTCCCGCGCCCACATGACCGTAGGCATCCACCACCAGTCATGGTGCCAGGAACACACCGAACGCGACATCGACCCATACGGCGTGGTCTTCCACACCGGCCGCTGGTACGTCGTCGGCCACGACCACCTCCGCGACAGCCTGCGTACCTTCCGCATCGACCGCATCGCCTCCGTCACCTCCCGAGCCGACAGCTTCACCGCACCCGACGGCTTCGACCCCGTCGCCCACCTCACCTCGACCCTCGCTCAGGGGCCCTACCGCTGGCAGGTCGAGGTGACGATCCATGGCCCCCTCGATGAGATCGCTCGCCGGCTGCCTCGCTCAGCGGTGACCCTCACCGCCCAGCCCACCGGCGTTCTCATGCACGCACGGGCAGAACGGCTGGACGGCATGGCCCACATGCTCGCCTCCCTGGAGTGGCCCTTCACCATCCACCATCCCGACGAACTACGGCAGGCGCTCAAGAATCTGGCCGCCCAGCTCACCGCAGCCGCCCAGCGGGGACCGGAAAAACTGCCGCAGTAAATGCCGGATTTACTGCGGCAGAGCCCCTACCGCGATCATCGCGACCTGCAGCGGGTTCTCCGGCCGCCGCAGGCGAGGTGTACGCATTTACTGCGGCAGAGCCAGGGAGGCGGGGTGAGCGTGGCGATCGAACCGGTGACCGAACTCGAGAGCGGGGCGCGCTCCGGCCGCCGCGCACCCGGGTGGTGCCCCTGTCCGCCCCGCCCTCGTCGTACACCGCGGCGGTCGAGCGGTACCTCACCGGTGCGGGCATCGCGAAGTCCTCCGCGCGGATCTACCGGATCTCGCTGACGACGTGGGGGTGGATGCTCGCCGGCGAACCGGCGCCGGCCGGGCCCGCCCGCCGGGGCGCGAAGCCGCCCGTCTTCCCCGTCGCCGCGATCGACGGCCCGGCGCTGCCGGAAGTGCTGGCCGAGCTGGCGGCGGCGCCGGGCGGAGGCGATGGACGCCGACACCGTCAACCGGGAACTGTCCATCGCGCGCAAGGCGATCGGCTGGTGGCAGCGTCAGGGCTGGATCGAATCCGATCCGACGATCGGCATCGAGCGGCGGCCGGCGCCGCCGGACCGCACCAAGGCCCTGGCCGAGAACCAGATCGCCGCCCTGTGGCGCCTGGACGTCGCGCTGCGGGAGAAGACGCAGTGGAAGTTGCTCTACGAGTCCGCCGTGAGGGCCGACGAGGTGTTGTGCCTGAACGTGGAAGACCTCTACCCGCAGGACAAGCGTGGCAGGATCACCGCCAAGGGCGGGGCGACCGAGTGGATTCACTGGCAGTCCGGCACCGCCCAGCTGCTGCCGCGCCTCATCGCCCGCCGCACCCGCGGCCCGCTGTTCCTCACCGACCGCAAGGCCCCGGCCGGAACACCGACGCTCGACGTGTGTCCGGAGACCGGCCGGGCCCGGCTCTCCTACCGCCGGGCCGAAGAGATCTTCGAGGAGAACACCCGCCTGCTGGTCAACCCCCTTGCCTCAGCCGAGGACATCGAGGACCTGGACGGCTGGACACTGCACCGGCTACGTCACAGTGCCCTGACGCACGACGCCGAGGACGGCACCTCCACCCCGATGCTGCTGGCCCGCTCCCGCCACGCATCCGTCCGTTCCCTGGAGCGATACGCCCGCCCCGGCGTCGACTCGGTCGCCCGGCACGTCGCCGCACGTAAGCGGATCAGGGCTGCAAGATCATCCCGTTGCCCCTTTGACGCGTATCTCGGCCACACCCCCTGTCCGCCCGCGCGAATCGTTCCGTGGCCTTGTCCCAGCGCCGGCACCTGTGTGCTGTAGTCGGCGTCTTGTGCCGGGTGCTCACCTGGCTCGGCCGGCTCGGCGCGCGTGATCGGACCGGAGCTGGTGTGCTGGTTGTGGGGGCCGTCGTGCTACCGGGAGTGATCCAGATGAGTACTTATCGTGTCGCGCAGGTGGCCTCCGCCGGCAGTCCGTTCGAGATCGTCGAGCGTGAGGTACCGCGGCCGGGCCCCGGCCGCATACGGATCGCCGTGGATGCCTGCGGGATCTGTCACAGCGACGCCGTTTTCGTCAACGCGATGCTGCCAGGCGTGCGGTTTCCGCTGGTCCCCGGGCACGAGATCGCCGGGCGCATCGAGGAGCTGGGCGAGGGAACAAACAGCGGTGGTCGGCAGGTGGGCGACCGGGTGACGGTCGGCTGGTTCGGCGGCAGTTGCGGCCACTGCACGCCCTGCAGACAGGGCGACTTCATCGTGTGCGAGAACCTGAAGATCCCCGGATGGGCATACGACGGGGGTTACGCCGAGACGGTCATCGCACCGGTCGATGCCCTGGCCAAAATCCCCGACGCCCTGGCGGCGACCGATGCGGCGCCCATGGCCTGCGCGGGGGTGACCACCTACAACGGGCTACGGCGCAGCTCCGCACGGCCGGGCGACCTGGTCGCCGTACTCGGCATCGGCGGCCTCGGCCACCTGGGGGTGCAGTTCGCGGCCGCGATGGGCTTCGAGACCGTGGCCATCGCCCGCGGAGCCGGCAAGGCCGACTTCGCCAAGCAGCTCGGCGCGCACCACTACATCGACAGCACCGCGGACACCTCCGTCGCCGACGCGCTCCAGTCCCTCGGTGGCGCCAGAGTGGTGCTGGCCACC
The DNA here is from genome assembly GCF_042656345.1 of Streptomyces incanus. Classification (NCBI taxonomy): domain Bacteria; kingdom Bacillati; phylum Actinomycetota; class Actinomycetes; order Kitasatosporales; family Streptomycetaceae; genus Streptomyces; species Streptomyces incanus. The sequence goes on along the minus strand of NZ_JBHSPC010000159.1, from coordinate 1,922 downwards.
GCCGCCAACTCCGAGGCCACCACGGCGACCGTGGAAGGGCTCTCCCCCCGCGGCGAGCTGGTGATCATCGGTGCGGACGCCGCTCCGCTGGGAATCAGCCCGAACCAGCTGCTCATGAGCGGCAAGATCATCCGAGGCCACCCGTCCGGCACCGCGCAGGACGTGCAGGACACCATGGCGTTCAGCGCCCTGCACGGAATCCGGCCGATGGTCGAGGTCGTGCCACTTGACCAGGCCGACGAGGCATACCAGAGGATGATGTCCGGCGCCGCCCGCTTCCGGATGGTGCTCACCACCCACTGACGCTGTGCGTGCCGATTGATGAGTCGCCCAGCTCGGACCGCACGCTTGAGCGGACCACGGCTCAATCACCGCCGTCCGCGCCGTCCGCGCCGTCCAGCACTACCAGCGCGAACCGAAGCTGGCCGACGAGCCCCGGCAGCTGTGGACGGAGATGGCCCAGGCCGCGCAGCGACGGGGCGAACTGGACCTGATCAAGTCGTGGTACGAGGCCGAAGGTCGGCGCATCGCGCTCGCCTGGTCGAGGACGACACCTCGACGGTGATCGCCCTGTCCGGCGACCCGGTACGACGTCAGACCTGCGCCGTGCCCTGGACGATGATCTCACTGACGTTGACGTCGGCCGGCTGAACGATGGCGTAGCCGAGGGCCTGGGCGATGGCCGAGGCGTCGATACCGACCGTTTCGAGCGCCGCCCGCACCGCGTTCCGCGGCTCGAGGGCGTCTCCGGAGTGGGTGAGCTCGGTTTTGGTGAGGCAGGGGCAGACAACGGTGACGCGGACGTCGGTAGTCTCCTGGCGCAGGCCGTCGGACACGGCGCGTACGGCGAACTTCGTCGCGCAGTACACGGCCCCGGTCGGGTCCACGCGGTGCGTGGTGGTGGAGGCGACATTGATGATGTGCCCGGACCGGCGCTCGCGCATGGCGGGCAGGACCGCCGCGATGCCGCGCAGCACACCGCGCAGGTTCACGTCGATCATCTGGTCCCATTCGTCGACGCGCAGCTCCTCCTGAGGGCGAGCGGCATCACGCCGGCGTTGTTGACCAGGACGTCGGCGCGCCCGTGGCGATCGAGCGCGCTGTCGACGAACGCCTTCACTCTGTCGCGATCGGTGACGTCCAGTTGCGCGGACTCGACGCGGTGGCCGGCCTCGGTGAGCTCGGTGGCCAGACGGTCCAGGCGGTCCGTGCGCCGGGCGCCGAGGACGACGTGGTGACCGGCGGCCGCCAGGTGGTGGGCGGTGACCTCGCCGATGCCGCTGGACGCGCCGGTCACCAGGACGATCTCGCGGTCGGGGACGGGGCGGGGTTGTGCATGGCTTTGCTTCCTCGGATGCTCTGTCGGCCCTCGTGGCCGGGTACGCATCCAGAACACCACCGGCCCGGATATCGCGTGCTGCAACACGGCGATACCGAGCGTAACCATTCGTCCGCCCTGGCCGACCCCACCCGGCAGCACCCGCCTGCGAGAACCAACCAGCGTGCCCGCCCCGGGCTGCTGCGGGCGCTGGAGAACATCGCCGACATCCCGGCCCCACCGCACCCGACACACCATCAAGCACTCACACACTCAACAACGCGACAGCGCCGATGGTCGCCTACGTGCACGGGTGCCTCGGCCCATCCCAGCAACCCGCAGATCGGTCGCAAGTTCGATTCCTGGACTGTCAGGATCACTCGATAAGCCATCGCTTTCGCTCAGGTGCATCGCACCATGCGCGCATCCGAGCCGCCGGACAGTCCACAGCCGACGACGGAGCACATCGAAACTACTCGTTCAGCCCTCGAACTGAGTAGCGGCTGCCACCAAGATGCTGTAGGGGTTCCCGTATGCGGAGTACAGGGGGCTGTCGAAAAATAACTCGTCGATTTCTGGCTTCCGTTGGCCCGTAGGATGCCGG
>NZ_JBHSPC010000158.1:0-1813 GCF_042656345.1 Streptomyces incanus | reverse complement strand
GACGGTCGCGCCCTTCGTCGTTCACCCGGCCCCGTCCAAGATCCGAGCACGCATCACGCATCACGCATCACGCATCACGCATCACGCATCACGCCTGAAGGATATGCACCGGCGGCCCGTGCCCCTCAGGGACGCGGGCCGCCGGTCTCACACTCGGCCTCAGTTGCAGAACTCGGCCTGGGCTTTCAATGCTGCCACTGGCGCCTCGCCCTTGCCATACTTGGTGGCGCAGACTACGACCCCGATCTCGGCGTCGACCCACGTGAAGAGTTTCCCTTGAATCCTGGTGCCGTCGAGGCATTTCAGAGACAAGGGAACCGTGACTTCTTCCATCGCGGCATATCCGACGTATGTCTTCTTTTCCTTGACGCCGGACAGGAAGCGGTCCAACTCTGGGAGGGCGTCACTGGTTCCGGATGTGATGATTTCCAGCTCATCCTCGATGGCCGCCAGAGTGGCGGTTTCATCCACGCGGTCGGATTCCCATTCGAGCTTGGCAGTGAAAGGTTTGTCGACCAGGACGACGCTCTTTTCATCGCCCCATGGGGGATCCACCTTCCGAATCGCCGTGAACGTCAAGCTGCGCGGAAGCTTTTTCACCGGGGGAGCGGTGATGGCGGTGCTCCCGCAGCCCGCTCCCTCCGCGGAGCGCGTGGCGGACGCACTCCCGGATGGCTTGGGGCTGCTGTCCGCCGCACAGCCGGTTGCCGACATGGCCACGACGGCGACAGCCACCCATGCTGGACGTGGCCTCATTGGTCAGCAGTAGCTGCTCTTGGCGAGGGCGGCCATGCTTCCGGACGGCTGGACGATGTCGCACTGGGCGGCTCCCACCTCCTGCACGTGGTGGGATCTGCCGGTGCCCTTGGCCGCGACCAACACGATGCCGCCGCCGCTGGAGCAGGAGTTCTTCTCCCAGTTGCCCGTGACCTGGACACGCCCCGCATAGGTGACCACGTACTTCTTCGGCTTGACCGTGGCGGTGACGGAGACGGACGAAGTGGAGGTCGTGGAGCCGGAGGCGGCGAGCGACAGGCTCGTGCTGGCCGACAGCTTGCCGATCACCGCGCTGGCCTCGGCCGAAGCGCCGGACGTGTAGGTGATGCCGGCGGTGAGCGTCAGCTGATGTCCGGTGGTGAAGTTGGACGACATGTCGGACGAGGTGCCGTTGTAGTGTCGTGTCGCATGGGTGATTTTCTTCGGCTTGGCCACGTTGGACACGGTGTACCAGGTGCCTATGTAGCCGTCACACGGAATACCCATCACACTTACGTCCCCGTCGGTGCCCTCGATCGTAGGCGGCACCGGCTCGGCAGCGTAGGCCGTCGAGCCCGCTCCGGTCACAGCACCGAGAGCGAGAAGAACTGCTGCCACAGGGCGGCATGCCAGGCCGAAAGAACGATTCACTTGCTTCCCCTATCTCACATTCATGCGATTTCCGAAAGTGCGTGGCCGAAATTTCAGCGCGACTACGCATCGTGGATGGCTGGCGCAACCGATGTACATGAAGGGCCCGATTTACTCGCGAGCCGAAGGCGGTCGAGTGATGACTGCTCGAGATGTGACAAGAGCGATCGCCCGCGGCTTTCATTTCCCTGCTCCCGTCACGTACATGCCATCAGCGTGAAGCCACGGTAGCACCACAAGATCTCCAAGAAATAGAGATCAGCAGCAATCTTGCAAAAGAAGAAGTCGGGTAATCGCCCCCAATACGCGCAATGCGGATGCGGGGGAGTGGCGTGCGTGAGGGGCAGGCGTGATGCGTGCTCGGATCTTGGACGGGGCCGGGTGAACGACGAAGGGCGCGACCGTC
>NZ_JBHSPC010000157.1:0-1150 GCF_042656345.1 Streptomyces incanus | reverse complement strand
CCCGCCCGGCGATGATGCACACCCTGGCCCAGATCGGCTTCCAGCAGTCCTACACCTACTTCACCTGGCGCACCGGCAAACAGGAACTGACCGAGTACCTCACCGAACTGTCCCAGGACGCCGCCTCCTACATGCGGCCCAACCTGTTCACCAACACCCCCGACATCCTCCACGCCTACCTCCAGCACGGCCACCGCCCCGCCTTCGAGGTCCGCGCCGTCCTGGCCGCCACCCTCTCCCCCACCTGGGGCATCTACAGCGGCTACGAACTCTGCGAGAACACCCCCCTGCAGGACGGCTCCGAGGAATACCTGGACTCCGAGAAATACCAGCTCACCCCCCGCGACTGGGACGGCGCCGAACGCCACGGCCGCACCATCGCTCCCCTCATCACCCGCCTCAACACCATCCGCCGGGAGAATCCGGCCCTGCGCCGGCTGCGGAATCTCCATTTCCACCAGGCGGACCAGGACCCGGTCATCGTGTACTCGAAGAGGGAGGGTTCGAACACGGTGCTGGTGGTGGCCAACCTCGATCCCCACCGCACCCAGGAGGCCACGGTCTCGTTGGACATGCCGCAACTCGGCCTGGAATGGCACGAGTCGGTACCGGTGCGCGACGAACTCACCGGCGAGACATACCACTGGGGCAGCACCAACTACGTGCGTCTGGGACCGGGCGGCGCGCATGTGCTCGTCGTCGGCCGGGAGGCCGAAGGCGACCGTGACCGTGACCACACGGCGTCGGCCTCGGCCTCCGGGACCGCGCCCCCCGGCCCGCACGGCACGGCTGCGCGACCGTCCCGACCGTCCACCCCGCAGATCGGAGGGTCACCCGCATCATGATCGTCAACGAGCCCGTACCGGACACCTTCGAGGACACACCGGTCAAGGACCGCGACCCGGACTGGTTCAAACGAGCCGTCTTCTACGAGGTCCTCGTCCGCTCCTTCCAGGACAGCAACGGCGACGGCATCGGCGATCTGAAGGGACTGACCGCCAAGCTCGACTATCTGCAGTGGCTCGGCGTCGACTGCCTCTGGCTGCCCCCCTTCTTCAAGTCACCCCTGCGCGACGGCGGTTACGACGTCGCCGACTACACCGCCGTGCTGCCCGAGTTCGGTGACCTCGCCGACTTCGTGGAGTTCGTG
>NZ_JBHSPC010000156.1:0-30721 GCF_042656345.1 Streptomyces incanus | reverse complement strand
ATCACCGCCGAGGGGCTACCCCGCCATACCCATCTGACCGTTGAGTTTTCCGGTCAGGGCCCGGGGCTGTCCTCGGGCGGCCCGCGGGGCGGGCCCGGGCCCCCTGCCCGAGCCCTGAACCGGGGTCAGGCAGCGGCCTCGCCGTAGCGCACGAGGTGGCACAGTGCCGGGATCTCGCCGGAGGCGAGGCGGGGCATGAGGGCGGGCAGTTCCGCGAACTCCGACTCGCCGGTGATGAGCGCGTCCAGGGCCGGATCGGCCAGCAGGTCGAGGGCGAGGGCGAGCCGGTCGGCGTAACTGCGGCCGGGGCGGGCCGGGGAGACCGTGCCGACCTGGCTGCTGCGGATGACGAGCCGCCGTGAGTGGAAGTCCTCACCCAGCGGAAGGCTCACCTTCCGGTCGCCGTACCAGCTCAGTTCGATCACCGTGCCCTCGGCGGAGAGGAGTTCGAGGGACCGGGCGAGGCCCTGTTCGGTGGCGCTGGCGTGCACGACCAGGTCGCATTCCCCGAGGGCGTCCGCGGGTGGCGCGAAGCCGACGCCGAGGGCCTCGGCGGTCTTGGCGCGCGCGGGGTCGGCGTCGACGAGCTGGACCCGTACGCCCGGGAAGCGGGCCAGCAACGCGGCGACCGAACTGCCGACCATGCCGCCGCCGACGACGGCGATCCGGTCGCCGATCAACGGCGCCGCGTCCCACAGGGCGTTGACGGCGGTCTCCACGGTGCCGGCGAGCACGGCCCGCCGGGCGGGCACGGTCTCGGGCACGGGTGTCACCGCGCTCGCCGGGACGACGTAGCGGGTCTGGTGCGGGTAGAGACAGAAGACCGTCCGCCCGACGAGTGTCTTCGGCCCTTCCTCCACCACTCCCACGTTGAGGTAGCCGTACTTCACCGGTCCCGGGAAGTCGCCCTCCTGGAACGGCGCGCGCATCGCGGCGTGTTGGCTCTCGGGCACTTGGCCGCGGAAGACGAGGGTCTCCGTGCCGCGGCTCACGCCGGAGTACAGCGAGCGCACCAGGACCTCGTCCTCGCCGGGGGCGGACAGGGGAACTTCGCGGATCTCACCGCGTCCCGGTGAGTCGATCCAGAACGCATGAGCGGCGCGGTTCATCGAATTCCTCCTGAACGGTCGGCACGTCGCACGCGTACCGAGGGATGCACAGGCCGCGCACAAGGTAGCGGCGTTGATCGACTCTGTCACACGGCCGGAGGGTGTTCGGTGGCCCTGAACAACAGTTACGACGCAAGGCTCGTACAGCAGGAGACCGCCGTGGGGGCGGGCGTACAGGTCCTGCTGCTGGCGCTGATCGGTACGGCGATCGGCATGGGCCCTGCGGGCTGGCTGACCGGCCTCGCGTTCGCGATCGCCACGTGGGCGGTGCTCTCCCGGGCCCTGCACCGGTCCCGGCTGCGCTCGTTCGGCGCGGCCAACCGGGTCACGCTCGGCCGGGCGATCCTGGTCGGCGGGGTGACCGCGCTGGTGGCCGACTCCTTCCAGGACTCACCGCCCGTCACCCTGTTCGTCGGCCTGACCGCCGTGGCCCTCATCCTCGACGGGGTGGACGGCAAGGTGGCCCGCAGGACCGGCACGTCGACCCCGCTGGGCGCCCGCTTCGACATGGAGGTGGACGCGTTCCTCATCCTGGTGCTCAGCGTGTACGTGTCGATGGCGATGGGACCCTGGGTGCTGCTGATCGGCGGTATGCGGTACGTCTTCGTCGCCGCGGCCCGGGTGTGGCCGTGGCTGAACGCCGCGCTGCCGCCGAGCACGGCCCGCAAGGCGGTGGCCGCGCTCCAGGGCATACTCCTGCTGGTGGCGGGTGCGAACCTGCTGCCGCACCTGGTCAACGTCGGGGTGGTGGCGCTGGCACTGGGGCTGCTGGTGTGGTCGTTCGGCCGGGACGTGCTGTGGCTGTGGCGGACCTCGCGGGTGCGGCCCGCCCGTACGGAGCAGCCCGTGCGGGAGCTTGTCGCGGGGTGACATGCGCACCTGCACGGCACAGCGAACAGGCCTTCACGTTCGATCATCCGGGTGAAAGATGCGATGGGACGGGTGTAACACGCGGCGAGGAGTTTGACACCGCCCCGACCGCACCCCTAGAACCTAGCGACATGACATTCGTTTTCAAAAGGGTGGAGTGCCGATGAGGATCGCGTTCGTCGGCAAGGGCGGCAGTGGCAAGACGACGCTGTCGGCCCTCTTCTCCCGTCACCTGGCCGCCGCCGGCGCCCCGGTGCTCGCCATCGACGGCGACATCAACCAGCACCTGGCCGAGGCACTCACCCCCGCCGGACAGGCCCCGGTGACGCCCCCTCCCCTGGGCCCGCGCCTGCACGACATCAAGGCGTACCTGCGCGGCACCAACCCCCGCATCACCTCCACCGAGTCGATGATCAAGACGACCCCGCCCGGCCGCGGCTCACGTCTCCTGAGCCTGCTCGGCGACGACGAACTGCACGCGCGGCACGTCTCCCGGACCGGCGGCGTCCCGCTGATGGCCACGGGCGAGTTCGACGACGGCGACCTGGGCGTGGCCTGCTACCACTCCAAGCTGGGCGCGGTGGAGCTGTACCTGGGCCATCTGATCGACGGCCCCGGCGAATACGTGGTGGTCGACATGACCGCGGGCGCCGACGCCTTCGCCTCCGGCCTCTTCACCCGCTTCGACCTCACCTTCCTGGTCGCCGAACCCACCCGCAAGGGCGTCTCCGTCTACCGCCAGTACCGGGACCACGCCCGCGAATTCGGCATCCGCATCGCGGTCGTCGGCAACAAGGTCACCTGCGAGGAGGACCTCCTCTTCCTCAAGAACCAGGTGGGCGACGACCTCCTGACCCACCTCGTGCACTCGGACTGGGTACGGGCGGCGGAACAGGGCAGGACCCCGCCCGCAAACCCCGCTACCCCCGGCTCCCCGAATGCCTCGGACCCCCTGAGCGCACTGGAGCCGCACAACCGCCACGCCCTGACCGTCATGCGCGAGGCCGTCGACTCCCACCCCCGCGACTGGGACCGCCTCCATCGCCACGCCGTGGAGTTCCACCTCCGCAACGCCCGCTCCTGGGCCGACGCCCGCACCGGCGAGGACCTGGCCGCCCAGGTGGACCCGGAGTACGTCCCGGGACCGGCGACCCTGCCCTGCTGACACACCGCACCCTGCACCACCCCTTCGACGTCGGGCCCGCTGGTCCGGCTACTCGATGCCGGTCGCGTCGAGCAGCCGGACCAGGTCCTTGCGCCCGTACCCGAGCAGCCGGGCACGGTGCACGCCCATGAGCAGCAGGTGAGCGGCGATGCGCGCCGCACACCCGCTCTTGTCGTCGCCGGTGGCCGTCCTGATGCCGCAGCGACTGACCCACACCTGCGACACCGCCTGACGAGGGGCGACTCGGAGACCATCCGCCCTTCGGCTTGGCGCGAAGCCGGCATCTGCGTCGGCAGTGACGATCACAAGGGCTTCAGCACACCGAGCCGTTGCAGTTCCACGATGTGCTCCGCCGCCCTTCGTGGCGCGTCGCCGCCTCTCACCAGGACCCCCGCTTCGATGTTCCGCCGCGCTGCCGACTCCGTCAGGTTGGCGCTTCCCAGGAAGAGCGTGTTCCGGTCGGCGATCGCGACTTTGGCGTGCTGACGCGAGTACGCGTGCTCGCCCGGGTGGCGTGCCCAGTGCCACAGGCGTACGCCTGGCACTCCCGAGAACGCCTCGGCAGGCTCCCGTCCTGAGAGCAGGCCCCGCGCACCGGCCAGGGTCTCCACCACGATGTCCGTCCGCACGCCACGTGCCGCCGCGTTCATCAGTGCCTGTGTGAGCGCCGGATACGGGCGGGCTGCGTACGTCATGGCCAGCAGTTCGTTCCGCGCCTCGTTGATGACCTCCACGAGCACCTGCGCGGTCGCACGCACCGGTACGGCCGGCGTCGAGGGACCGCTCCACACGGTGCGCACTCGCACCTCGTCACGAGAGCGCAGGAGTGCGGCGACATACCCCCGCACGTACGCCGCGGCCTCGACCGTCGGCACCGACTCCTTCCTCATCGCCTCGTACAGGGCTGCGACGGGCTGACGAATTCGAGGTGTCGCCAGCTCCGTCAGTACGCTTTCCTCGCCTCTGCCCAGGGCCAGCAGACCGGCGAGGTCCTTGCCGCGCGAGGGGCCGAGGGCCGCCACAGCAACTTCGACGGAGGCCTCGAACTCGCGCCTGCTCACGGCAGCAGGCCGACCGGGGTCAGTATCTGGTCCTCGTCTCCAGAGAGAGGGACCAGGAACCGGCGGTCCAGGAACCTGTTGCCCCGCTCGCAGGTGGTCTCGGACACGAAGAGGCAGACGTGGCAGGCGGCTCCGTGCAGGAAGTCCGCCGGGTCCTGCGGCAGACGTTCCGAGCAGAGCGGGTCGGCCGAGCAGTGCGTGGCGTCAGCCAGGGCACGGCGGACGATCCGGTCGAACTCGCGGTCTTCCGCGAGGGAGACCAGGCCACCGAGGGTGCCTTCGGAGTCCGGCACGGCGGTGTAGATGAGAATGCCGGTCCTCGGGTTCTGTTCGTCACCGGCGTAGATCCGCTCGGCCAGCGAGGCCGAGTTGTAGCCGCACTCCAGGGCGATGGTACGAATCAGCAGGTGGGAAAGGGTGTGCAGGGCAATGTACCGCGCCCCGGGCCAGCCGTGGAACGGATCGAAGTCGCTCGTCATGCGGTCCGACTTACGGTTGACACGGAACCGGCCGTACGCCTCCCGGTGGGCCTCCATCCGGGACGACTTCTCCATGCGGGCCACCCATTCGGCCATCAGCCCGTCCTGGACCCGCAGGAAGATGCCCTCGCCCCGTACCTCGCTGGCGGGCACCCACGTCTGGCTTCCCCGGGACAGGTCCACGCGCTGGGCGATCTCCGGTGACTCGGGGTCAGGGGCGTCGAGCCGGGTGAAGCCGATGAGGGCACGGGCCTCGCGCAGCCGCTCCACCTGGCGGACGTCGGAGAAGAGTTCCTGCAGCGGGGCCGGCACGGTTGCCGGGCGGAGGGCGAAGTCGTCGCTGGGCGTGGGTACGGGCCCTGAGAGGGCCTCCCACTCGGGGCCGAAGAGGTCGGCCTGGACGTCGGGTGCGGAAGGAGCCGGGCCCGTTGCCCCCTGTTTGCGAGCGGTGATGGCCTCGACGACGGCGTCCGCGTCGAACTCCTTGAGGTACCCGAACTGGGGGATGTTCGCCATGAAGTCGAACTGGCCTCGGTCGTTGACCCCTTGCAGTTCGGGCCAGTGGTCCTCCAGCAGCTTCTCGATGTCTCCGCCTTGTCCCTTGGGCAGGGCGAGGGCACTGAGCGTGAGCGGGAACCACTGGTTCGACGCTCCTGCCACCATCAGCACAGGGGGCTGAGGGCAGCCGTTCGTCTCGTAGGTTCCGAGGTGCGGGTGTCGCCCCCGGCACCCGGGCAGGTTCCTGCGACCGCGTTCTCCCATCGCCTCCCGGATGTTGCGCTTGTCTCCACAGGCGACGCACTCGATGGTGACGTTGGCGGCCTGGTTTCCGCCGTGGTCCTTCATCCGCAACTTGGGGCGCGGCGTCTTGCCGCAGGCCTGTCCGTGGTGGACGTACGGACTGTAGGGAAACTCGTCGAGGTGGCCGGCGGTGCAGACGAGGGTGAAGCGCGCGGCGACCGCGAGGGGTTTCTTCCCCCGCTTGCAGTCGTGGACGAACTTCGCCTCGTGCGGTGTACGCGGGTTGGAGTTGACGAAGGCGAACTCACCCGAGTCGACGGCGGCCAGGATGTTGCACGCGGTGCAGCGCAACCACTGCGGGAACGGTGTGACGGGCACCCCGATGCCCTGTGCCGCCCAGCCCTTGGGGTCGGTGTCGCCGCCCTCGAGCCAGGGCGCGGCCCGCAACTGCTCGATCTGTCCGCGCCCGTAGCGCTGCAGGGACCGGTTGACGGCGGAGCGCAGCCGCGGTTCGTCGATGTCGTAGTCCGTGATTCCCGAATAGCTCCAGGAGTCGGTCCCCTTGACGAGAACCGAGAAGTTCGGCAGATCGACGAGGGAGCCGATTCCGGTGGTGAACATGAGGTGGCTCGGGCGGACGGAGCCGACCCTGCGGTTGCCGTTGCTGCTCATCGCTGTGCCTTCCTGGCCGCGTCCGCGGAGGTGGGTCCGTACTCGTCGCTGTCCACGGTGGCCGCCGTGTCGGCGTCGCTGCCGTCCTCCGGGTTTCCGGCACCGAAGTTCCAGTCGGGGCCGTTTCCGGAGGCCTCCTCGAGGAAGGCTCCGCCGCCGGGCAGCAGCAGGTTGATCTCGTTCTCGGTCTCGCGCATCGACATGCCGACGGTCAACTCGGTCCACCGGGAGCCGTCCGCGCGTCTCAGTAGGCCGTTCACAATGGTCGTCTTGTGCTTCTCCTTGCGGTAGCCGAGAGCCGAGGTGCTCTCGTCACGCTTGCGGCGCCACTCGTCCTTCAACTGCTCAATGCGCTCCTGCAGGTACCCTCGGGGCCGTTCGCCGCCCACGCGTTCGGCCCGTTCCAGGAACCGGCGTTCGACCTCCTGGGCCAGGGGGCCGTCCAGGTCGACCGTCTGGGCGTCCAGATTGCGGGACGTGTCGTACTCGGCCTGCCGCAGGGCGGCGATGTAGGTGGCGGCCACGCCCCGGTCCAGAGCGCGGCGGGTGTAGGGGGTGACGGAGAGCGCCTCCACCTGGCGGTAGAAGGTGGCGTGGTAGTACTCGAAGTCCTCGTAGTGGGCGAGGTCCCTGGGACGGGACCAGTTGTACAGCGTCACCACGAGTCCCGGACGCGCGGCGTCACGGCCGACACGTGAGGACGCCTGGATGTATTCGGCGGTGTTCTTCGGCTGGCCCACGACCAGCATCAGCCCGAACCGGGAGACGTCGACGCCGACCTGGAGCATGGAGGTCGCGAGGACGACGTCCACGGCTTGCTTGGCGGTGGGTGTCATGCCGGCTCGCGGCTCGCGCTTCTCCTTGATCGCGGTCGCGTACTCGCGCAGGAAGGCACGCCGCCGCAGCGAGGTGTCCCGTTCCGGATCGAACTCGATCTCGAGGCGCTTGAGCGCTCCGCCGATGTCGGCCGAGGAGATGCGCGAGGTCAGCTCCTGGACGCCCAGCATGCCGGCCTTGCTCACAATGCGGTCGGACAGTGTGTCCTGTCCCTTGCGGCTGCCGTTGGAGCGGACTCGGGTGGCGATGTCGTCGTCCATGTAGCGCCGCATGCCGGCGAGTTCACGGGTGGCGTTGAAGTAACCGACGAGTGTCATGTAGGGGTCGGCCGGCCTGCCGTACTCGTCGAAGAGGTGCTGCCCGGCCAGGAGCAGGATCTCGGCGACCCGGATCTCGGCGGCCTTGAGACGCGTCCCGTGCGCGCAGACGCCCAGGTACCGGCGGCCGGGGTTGTCACGGCTGAGTTCGACCTGCCGTGAGAAGAATGTGTCGCCCACGTCGAGCACCTGGGGCGGGAAGACCGCGACCTTGCGCGCGAAGACGCCCCGCACCTGGTCGGCCGCCCGCTTGGTGGTCGCGGTCGAGGCGATGATCTTGGGGCCGGCCTCGTGGCGCCGTCCCTGGTGGTCCGTGACGCTCCAGGTGCACAGCTGGTCGACGGCGGCTTCGAAGAGGCCGACGGTCGTGCCGAGCGCCCCGGAGATCAGGTGCAGCTCGTCCTGGATGATCAGGTCCGGCGGTCGCAGCCGGGTGACCGGCTGCGCGGTGACGCCGGGCAGTTCGCCCCGCGCGTTGTGCCGGCTTCCGCAGCCGGTCTTGGCGTCCAGGTCGTCGTGGCGGTAGCCGTGGCGGGGGCATATCTCGGTGACGCGGCCGAAGAGCAGTCCGGCGTACCCGTTCCACGGCAGCTGGGCGAACTTGTCCACCGTGGCGATGAGCAGGGCGGGGGCGAGCCGGTAGATCTCCTCGTCGACCGTGAGCACGGGGATGCCCTCCCCCGGCGCCTCTCGGCGTGAGAAGGGGCAGCGGTCGTCGCCCTCGCCGCGCGGGCAGTACAGCAGCACACGGCGACGGCCCTCGTCGTACTCCATGTGGGAGCGGGCCGTCAGGCCGCTGCCGCACCAGGGACAGGTGAGGACTTGGAGGACCCTGGCGTGCTTGTCGCTCGCGCTCTCCCGGGCGTCGGCGATCTGCTCCTTGGCCTCGTCGAACCAGTTGGGCGAGACGGAGGTTCCCACCCACATCCCGATACGGAACGGGGTGGCCCCCCAGCGGATGTCCCGTGCGAACTCCTCGCGGCGCAGCACCTCACAGGCGCTGACCAGGGCCGCGGCACGCTGGAACTGCTGCGCGGTGAGCAGGCGCAGGGTGTAGCGCATGAGGACACCCACACCGGCCTCGCCGCTGCGCGCCTCGGCGCCCGACCCCACTGTGCCCTGCAGGCGGCGCAGCGCGAAGGTGTAGGCCGCCAACCCCAGGTAGGCCTCTGTCTTGCCACCGCCGGTGGGGAAGAAGAGGAGGTCGACGAGGGCCTCTCGGCCGGTGCCGCGGTGCGGGTGGCCGGGCCTGGTCAGGGAATCGAGGTTGAGCAGGACGAAGGCGAGCTGGAAGGGGCGCCAGCTGGCCGCCCGCTTGCCCCGTGCGTGTACTTCCTCGTACGCCTCCCGGTAGGAGCCGGGTTCGTCCTCGCGTCCGGCCCTCGCGGTGGCGATGGCGGTGTTGCGCCGCTGCAGGGCCATGGCCCGGTTGGCGAAGCGAAATGCTTCGAGAGCGGTGTCGTCGGCGGCGAGCCGGTCGATGCCCAGCGTGATGCGGTCGCAGACACTCAGCGCCTGCTCGATGGCGACGTCTGCCGATCGGCGCAAGTCCTCGGGGAGCGAACGGGCTCGGTGCCGTTGCTGTTCGAGCCAGGTGCCGTAGCCGTCGGCCAACGGGGCGAGTGCGGAGCTGAGTTCGGTGCGCCGACCCGGTACGGCGAGGGCGGCGAGTTCGTCCATGCCCAGCTCGAGGCCGCGCAGCAGGTCCTGGTCCTCGAGGGTCGGTGCGGTGGTGGCCCGCACGTCGTATTCCGGCAGCCAGACGGTGGTGAGGCGGTGCGCGTTGCGTTCGCCGTCGCGCACATGGGCGTGCACGGCGACATTGCGTCCCTTGGCATGGCTGAGGTGGTCCCGGTAGAGAAGGCGCAACCGCCTCTCTTCGGGGTCCTCGGGGGCGTTGCCCCCGTTCCTGGGATCGAGCGGGTCGTCGACGGGGAGGAAGACGGCGGCCTGGTCATCGGGAAAGGCGGTGAGGTCCATCTCGGCCTGGAAGAGCCAGTGCGCGTCGCGCGCCTCACGGTCGTCCTGCTGCCGGTTCACCAGGGCCAGTTCGACGACGCGCAGGTCCTCGCTCCCGGCTCGGCCGGTGTGGCGACGCACCTGCACGTCGATGATCACGGCGTCGCCCTCGAGCTGGACGATCCTGCTGGAAGTGCCGGTGACGTCGATGTCCACGGTGTGCTCGACCGGCTCGCGGGACCACACGCTCCGGGTGGTGCCCCGGTCGGTGCCCTCCTCGGTCCGCGTGTAGCGGCCCCAGCGGACATCGACGCTGAGCGTGCCGACCGAGGCGGGCACGGTGCAGGACAGGCCCATGGACGATGCCCATATGTGGCCGGCGGCCTGCGGGGTGAGCCGGTCCTCGGGTGCGCTGTCGTCGCCCTCCTGCTCGTCGCCGGACTCGCCGTCGGCGCTCTGGGCGGCCACGAGCGCGATCCGCTCGGAGGTGACGCCCTGCGGTCGCGGGCCCAGCATGCCCACCAGATAGCGATCGCGCGGCCCGGAGGAGGAAGCCGGCAGGGTCTCGGTCGCTCCGTCCCAGGGCCCGAGCAGATCGCGACGGATGTAGCTCACGAGCCCGTTCCTGACCTCGTAGGAGTCTCCGTCACGGAACGTCTGGGGGACTTCGTCGAGCGGGTGCGGGACGGAGCCCGGGACAGGCTGGGCCGGCATGCGGTGGGTCCTTTCGGACTGGTGGGGCGGGCACGAGCACAGTCGCCAGTGCGGCAGCAGAAGCAATATAGACCGTTGACTGAGTTCACACAATAAGCTGGAGGCTTCTGGCCGCTGTGCGGCCCCAGTCTCTAGGCTGGCCCTCCGACCGCTGCCGACCCGCCGCCGAACCGCTGCCCAAGGACGCTCATGCCCCGACTCGCCCTCTCCGACGACTTCGTCGGGGACCTCATCTCGCTCCAGAGGCCCGTTCAGAAAGAGGTCAACGACGCGATCCAGATGTTCCGTGGCATGACGGTCCCCCAACTCCACGCGAGCAAGGGCATGCACCTGGAGAAACTGGAGCGGGCGCGTGACGCGCGGATCCGCACGATACGCATCACCAGGTTCTACCGGGGCGTGCTCCTCGCCCCCGACGACGGCAGCGACCTGTTCACCCTTCTCCGTGTCGCTCCGCACGACGAGGCCATCAACTGGGCCTGCAAGCGCGCCTACTCCGTCAACGGTGCCACCGGCGGTCTGGAGGTGCGCAACGTCGAGGCTTTGGAACAGATGGAGACCTACTTCGAGACGAAGGCCGTCTCGACCCCTGCCCGGTTGTTCGAGCCCCACTCCGACACGGTGCTCCGCGACCTCGGCATCGACGACCAGGTGCTGCGTCTGGCGCGGGTCTGTGTCACCGCGGAGGATCTGGGGGTCATGGCGCCGCCCATGATGCCCGCCGACCAGTACGAGGTACTGGAGTTCCTGGCGGAGGGCTACTCCCCCGAGGACGTCTGGGAGCAGCTCATCGCGCCACGGGGCCAGACCGTGCGTACGGCGGAGGACCGGCCGGCGGTCACACTCACCGAGGCGATCCTCAACACCTCCGACCGCATCGTGGAAGTGACCGGTCCGGGCGAGCTGGAGCGCATCCTCACCGAGGACCTGACCCGCTGGCGCATCTTCCTCCACCCTGCCCAGCGCCGATACGCCTACCACTCCGGCTTCAACGGGCCGGCCCAGGTCACCGGCGGCCCCGGCACCGGCAAGACGGTCGTCGCGCTGCACCGCGTCCGGCACCTGCTGCGTACCGGCCGGGACGGGGACCGCATCCTGCTCACCACCTTCACCAACGCCATGGCGGCCTCCCTGCGGGACAGCCTGGCCCTGCTCCTCGGCGACACCGACGCCCATCTGCTGAACCGCGTCGACGTCACGACGGTGGACTCTCTCGCCGCCCGGGTGATCCGTGAATCACGGGGCGGTTCGCCGAAGCCGCTGTCGGCCGCCGCCGAGAAGAGCGCCTGGACGCGCGCCGTCGCCCGCGAGGATCTCCCATGGACGGAGACCTTCCTGGCCCAGGAGTTCCGCAACGTCGTGCTGGCTCAGGGACTGCGGACGCCGGAGGAGTATCTGCGGTGCGTACGGCGTGGGCGGGGCACCCAGGTGGGGCGGGTGCAACGGGCGCGTCTGTGGCGGGTCATGGAGCGCTTCACCGCCGACCTCGCCTCCCGTGACTCCGCGACGTACACGCAGCTGTGCGACCAGGCCGCGCGCATCCTGACCGAGAGCGGCCCCCGGTACCGTCATGTCGTCGTCGACGAGGCGCAGGACCTGCACCCGGCGCAGTGGCGGGTACTGCGCGCCTGCGCCGCCCGGCAGGCCGACGACATGTTCGTCGTCGGGGACCCGCACCAGCGCATCTACGACTCCCGGGTGTCGCTGCGCTCGCTCGGTGTCAACGTTCGGGGGCGCACGTCCCGGCTCCGGATCAACTACCGGAGCACGGAGGAGATCCTGCGCTGGTCCGCTTCCCTCCTCGACGGCCGGCCGGTCGGCCGGCTCGGTGAGGACGACGACGAGGACGGCGGCCACGACTCCCTGCGGGGCTACCGCTCGCAGTTGCACGGCCGTGTCCCGGCTGCCCGGGGCCACGCGAGTCAGGACGAGGAGCTGCGGGCGCTGGTGGAGCAGATCCGCACCTGGATCGACCAGGACGGGGTGAAGCCGTCCGAGGTGGCGGTGTGCGCGAGGTTCAACACGCTGGTCGACACCGTCATCGCGCGGCTGCGCAGGGAGCGCATCCCGGCGGTCGCGGTCAAGGACGACCCCGGCCCGGAGGTGTCCGGGGTGCGGGTGGCGACGATGCACGCGATGAAGGGGCTGGAGTTCCGGTGCGTGGCCGTGGTCGGTGTGACGTCGAAGGTACTGCCCTTCGCACCGCAGGTGACGCCCGCGGACGTGGACCCGGTGCAACACGAGTCCGATCTGCTGGCCGAGCACTGCCTGCTGTTCGTGGCGTGCACCCGGGCACGCGACGCGCTGGCGATCTCGTGGAGCGGTGAGCGCAGCCCGCTGCTGGAACCGGTCGCGGGCTGAGACGGGCGGGCGGGAGCCGTCGGCCCCCGCCCGCCCCGACGGACCCGGGCCTCAGACCCGGATCTCCCGGACGACGACCGTGAGCGCCTTGTCCTGAGCCGCCTCGTAGGAGATCTCACGGCCCGTCGGCTGCCACATGAGCGCGTGTCCCAGAGGGGACGACGGCGAGACGATGTCCGCCTCGTCGACGGGCAGTTCGGCGACCGTGTACAGGGTGTCCTCGTCCACCTGCCCGTCGAACTCCAGGACGAGCAGAGCACCGGGGATCACGACCCTCGGCGGGTCCGCCTCGCCGGCGACACGGACGGCGTCGAGGAAGGTCCGCAGGAACGCCAGGCGCTTCGCGCGCCGGTCCCTCTGATCGGCCTGGGTCTTCCTCAGGAAGACGAGGTTCGCCGGTTCCACTCCGTCGGGGGTCTCGTCCGGGGCGTCGACGGCGGCCTTCAGCTGCTGCATCTCGCGGACCAGCCGTTGGAAGGCGGCGGCGGGAATCTCCTGGACCGGCAGCGCACTGCCGCGCGCGGTTCGCGGAGCTCCCGGCTCCTGACCTGATGCGGGAGCGGGTGCCATCGGCCGGGTGGTGACCGCGGGCGCCGCTGTCGCGGTCCGCACGGTACTGGTCACCGTGGATACGGCCCGGTTGCGGGAGTCGGCCGTCGGTCCGGTCACGCGCGCCTCCCCGGATCCGCCCGCGGGCGGGGCCCCCGGGAGCAGCACCCCTGCGGCGCCCGGGCCCGGCTCGTCCTCGATCGCCCGGACGTCATCCTCGGAGCCCGAGCTGAGCGGGGTCTCCTCGTACGGGCGCTCCACGTCCTCACGCGTGACGTCCGTACCACCGGCCCACGCCTCCTCGGCCGCCGGGACATCCGCGGCGTGGGCAGGAGCGCTCTCGTCGTCCTCCTGTACCGGCTCGATACCCAGCCGCTCCAGCTCGGTCCAGAGTGGTGCCAGTGCCTGCTCCCGGTCGAGATGGAACCGGCTGCCGCGGATCCGGACGAAGGTCCAGTCGACGCGCTCCAGGTCACGTTGGCGAGCGGCCGCGGTGGAGGCGTCCTCGCCCTCCGCGAAGGCGTCGCCGTCGCAGGCGACCGCGAGCCTGCGGGTGCCGCCTTCCACGACCAGGTCGATCGTGTGGCGTCCGACGCGATACGCAGGCCGTACGCGGTAACCGCGAGTCGCCAGCTCCAGGTACACCTGCTGCTGGAACAGGCTGTCGAACGCCGCGTGCCGCACGTCGGGCAGGACCTCCCCGTCCAGGGCGACGCCGTCGTCCTCGGCGGGCCGAGTGAGATGGTCCAGCCACCAGCGACGCAGGTCGTTCTCGTGGAACTGCTCGGCCCGGGCGCTGTGGAAGACCCACACCTGGTCCTGGGCGCGGGACGCGGCGACGTTGAGCCGCTGCTCGTACGTCTTGCCGTTGAAGCCGCCTGGCACCGTTCCGGCCGCCGTGGTCGCCGAGTTGACGCAGGAGATGAACATGACGTGGCGTTCGTCGCCCTGGAAGTCCTCGGCGTCACCGATCCGGATGCGCCGCTCCTCGCGCTGCTCGTAGTCGAGACGCTCGGCGAGCAGGTTCTCCAGCTCCGTCAGGTGCCCCTTGCTCGCACGCAGCGTGATGATGCCCATGGTCTTCCCGTCGTACGCCGGGTCGGCGCAGCAGCGCACGACGGCGTCGACAAGGGCTTCGGCCTCTGCCGTGTTGGCCAGCCGGGTGTTGGCCCCGAGGGCCTCGCCGTCCTCCACGTGGACGGTGCGCACCGGGGGCAGGCGGTCGGCGCCGTACTGGCGCAGGGGCTGCAGCCTGCCGTTGTAGCAGAGCTCGTTGGAGAAGGAGATGATCTCCGGCATGCACCGGAAGTGCTCCTTGAGCATGAGCGTGCCGCGTCCGGCGGAGAGGGCTTCGGTCAGGTCGAAGAAGCTGGACTCGGGGCCGAACAGGCTGCGGACGTCAGGTTCGAGCGAGGTGAGCAGCCGGTCTCTCAGGTGGAAGTACTCGTCCTGCTTGAGGCCGACGTTGGAGGGACTGACCTGCTTGCTGTCACCGACGACGACCATGCGGTCGGCGAGCCAGCTCAGCATCATGGCCTCCAGGCCCGACTGGCTGGCTTCGTCGACGATGACGACGTCGAACATGCCGGGCCGGTCCATGGGGACCGTCTCGGCGACCTGGTGCAGTGGCATGATCCAGGCCGGCACCGCGGTCTGCGCCTTGCGCAGCGCGGCCTGCGCGTCGCGCCGGTAGCGGTGCTGGTACTTGCCCTTGATGCGGCGGGCGGCCTGCTGGTAGGCGCTGAGCGCGCGGGACTGGTCGCCGGTGAGCAGGCCGAGGCAGCGGTGCCAGGCCCGCGCGGCAGCGAGCCGGGCGAGCATGATGCGCGCCTCGTCGTCGGCCTCTGTCAGTTTCCCGCGCAGGGCGCGCTCGGCTTCCGGGTCGGTGAGCCGCTCCATGCGCTCGCGCCATGCGGACCAGGCCCAGGCTTCGGCCAGGTGAGGCAGCCGGGCGTCCCACGTGGTGTCCTCGGCGGTGTCGGTGATCCGCTCGGCGAGGGCGGGGAACGTCTCACGGACACGGGTGAGGGCGGCGTGCCGCTCCGCGCGCAGCCGGGCGGCCTCGCGGACCTCGGCGATCTCGTGGCTGAACTCGCGGTAGCCGTCGTGGTCCTGGGCGCGCACGCTCTCGAGCGCGCGAGCGACGGCGGGTGAGACCGCGGGCCGGTCGCTCCAGGAGCGCAGGAGTTCCTCGGTGTCCGCGATGACTCGCCGGGACTGCTCGGCTGCGCGCAGCGTACTCGCCGCGCGCAGCAGGGCGCGTACGGCGTTCTCAACGGTCGTGTCGTGCCAGGTGGCGACGGCCAGCTGCGGGGAGGTGGAAGCAGCGGTGAGGACGTCCGTGCGGGTGGCGGACACGGTCAGGAGCGCGTCGAGTACGGCTGCTTCCTGCCGCAGGCGGGCGAGGCGCGGCCCGTGTCCCTGCCAGGCGCCGGCGGGTGCTCCCCATTCGGACTCGACCTGTGCCAGGCGCAGTTCCAGTTGGACGCGGGCGACGACGACGGCGGCGGTCGCGACGTCCTCCGGGGGCCGTCCGTCGACCCGGACGCTCTCCACGAAGGGGCCGACGGCCTTGGCCAGCTTCGAGCGCAGGCCGAGACTGCCACGCAGCTTCAGTCCTTGGGTGAGCCCGTCGTGCAGGGCGGTGGCCTGGCCGAGTGCGGTGGCCGGGTCGTACTGCTCCAGCCCGCTGACCAGGGCGGTGCCCAGCGTGGTGAGCGAGGCGTCGACCGCCGTGAGGGCGTCGGTGACGGCTGCCTGCCGGCTCCGCGTCTGCCAGTCCTGGCCGGCGGTGACCTCTCCCAGGAGAGAGACCGCCCACGGGCCGGCTGCGGCCGCGAGTGACGCGGCACGGGCCCGGGCGCCGGAGAACGCGTCGAGCGCGGCCGAGAGTTCCCGCTGTGCGGCCTCATCGAGACCACGTACCGCCATGTCGTACTGCGCGCAGAGCGAGTCCTTCCGGACGGCCGTGTGCGCTTCGTCGGCCGAGCGGACGACACGGACGGCATCCTCGAAGTCACCGGGGTCGACCAGCTCGGAGGGACCGGGTACATCGGCGGCGAGGGCCTGGTGGTGCGGGGTGTAGGCGCGGGTGGCGTGCAGCAGGCCCAACGTTTCGGCCGCGTTCAGGGCGGGCTGTTCCTGCGGGACCGCGCCGAGCCACTCGTACTGTCCCGCCTCGGTGGTCAGGCGTTCGGCGATCTCCTGGAGGCTTCCGCTGTAGTCGCCGATCTCCGCGTCGAAACGGTGGGTCTCCTGCTCGCGCAGGACGGCGAGATCGCGCAGCATGGCCTGCTGGGCACCGCGGGCCTTGGCCAGACGCGACTGGAGGGTACGGATGTCCTTCTGCGAGGCCTTCGCGTCGTAGCCGGCGTACTCGTTCAGGATCCGCTGGACGGAAGCCTCCAGCTCGCGCTGGGCGGCGGCGCCGTCCTCCGTGCGGCTGACGCACAGGTCACGGATGGATTCGGGCAGCTTGTCCCGGAGGACGCGCAGGGCCCGTGGCGTGTGGCTGGTGATGAGGACGCGCTTGCCCTGGGCGAGCAGGTCGGTGACCAGGTTGGCGATGGTGTGTGTCTTGCCGGTGCCGGGCGGTCCCTGGACGACGACGAGCCGGTTGGCCCGCAGCCGCTCGGCGATGGTGCGCTGCTCCTCGTTGGCGGGGAGCGCGAAATACATCTCGCCGGTGTCGCTGCCCGTCCCGTCGCCCTCGGCCGCCGCAAGGTCGGCCGCGGTCAGCGCCCCGTCGCGGCCCGCGATGTAGGCGAGCAGCTCGGTGGGCCCGGTGCCCGCGTCGACCTGGCGGGCGATGGCTTTGAGGGCGTCCACCATCGACCGGCGGCTGCGTTCACGCAGCACGAGCGCGGGCGTGAGCCCCACCTGCGGCACGTCGAGGCTGCGCGGCTTGGCGCGCTCCACGGCCGGCGAGTAGCTCCCCGCGCTGTGCGCGGCGTTCGCCCAGCTGCGCAGGGCGGTGTGCAGGGCGTCGAGGTGTTCGGGGTCGGTCACATCCGAGGCGCCCTCCAGCACCCGGACGATCTCCTCCCGGACGGGCCCCGGGACATGCTGGGCACCTTCCAGCATGCCCTCTTCCAGTTCCAGTCCGGTGCCCGTGGGGTCGGGGGCGGCGGTGAGGGTGCCGGTGGACGGGTCGAGGTGGATCACGGCCCGGTGGGTGACCAGGTGCCGTTCCACCCGCTGCCCGGCGGCGGTCTGCCAGGTCAGCCGACCGAGCCCGAGGACGAGTTCGTAGGCCTCGCCGAGGTTGGCGGCGTCCTCGTGCATCTTGTGGAGCCGGTCGTACAGCCGCACGACGGGGTCGATCGCGCGGCGTCGCTCCGCCCACGCGCGCCACTCCTCCTCCCAGGCGGCGTACAACTTCTCGATCCGCTCGCGCTTCGGGTGCTCGTCCAGCTCGTGGTAGGTCTTCTCGAGCGGGATCCCCTCCGACCAGTCCGGAAACTCCGGCTCGATCCGGCGGCGCAGGTGCGGGGCACGGATCTGCTTGAAGTCCCTCAGGCGCGTGTCGTCCACCCACGGGGCGAGGAGCGGATCGGGATGGGGGGTGTCCTCGCGCTCCGGGCGTTCGACAGTCACCCAGGCGGGGTCGTCGGTGGCCAGCGCCCCGTCGAGCATGACCGCCACGCCGTCGTCGTGCGGCAGTTCCTCGAACCACACGGTGCCGGCGGCGCCGTCCAGGGTGCGCACGGGCCGTGCCTTGGACTCCTCGGCCTCGGCGAGGAACCGGAAGATCTGCCGCACGCGGGTGGCGTCGGTCGGCTCGTACGTGCCGGAGGCCGGCGCCGGGGCCCCGCCGCGGCTGGGCTGCGCGGGGACGGCCCCCAGGGGGACTCCGGCGATGGGGCGTGGCGATCCGGCGTCGCGATCGGCACCCCCGCTGTCGTGGTGACTCATGGACCTCGGCATGGGGCCCGCGGGTGCCGGTTCCTCGTCCGTGAACAGGGAAGCCTGTTGATCGCCGAAGAGAGCGGCCTGATCCGGCAGCAGTGCGGGAGCCTCGCGCGCGAAAGCCGCCCGAGGATCACCGCCGGAGACGGAGGCAGCGGCGACGGCCGTGGTGAAGGTGACGC
This sequence comes from Streptomyces incanus, assembly GCF_042656345.1. Lineage (NCBI taxonomy): Bacteria > Bacillati > Actinomycetota > Actinomycetes > Kitasatosporales > Streptomycetaceae > Streptomyces > Streptomyces incanus. The sequence goes on along the minus strand of NZ_JBHSPC010000156.1, from coordinate 12,797 downwards.
TCTCGCGGTCGTGGGAGCTCGGGAACCGCACCTCGATGTCCAGCTCTCCGGCGGTACCGGCCGGGATGCTGTACGCCCAGGTCGCCGACGCGCGACGGCCCTTGAGCAGCCTGCCTTCGAGCTCGCCGTCGAGCGTCTCGGTCCGGTAATCCTGCACCTGTCGGCCCGTCTTGCCGTAGGGCCCGCTGCGCACCAGCAGCGTGATGCCGTCGACGTCGATGGGCCGGTCCGTGCCGTTGCTGAGATACAGGGTGCAGCGCACCAGATCGTCGCCCTCGCGGTACCCGTACGAGTCCTCGGGATCGACCAGCTCGTACGGCGCTACGCCGTCCACGCGCACGTGCAGTCCGTCGTCGTACTGGTAGTCGGAACCGGTCGGCCGCACACTGTCGCCCGGGCCGCTCTCGTGCTGGCTCACACGCCACCCCACTGCTGCTGAGGGCCACCCTGTGGCCGCCTTCGTCAAACGCGCCCCGCTCACGCCGGACACACCGCCAACCACGCCCCCCTGGCGCGTCGGCAAGGTGTGAACTGAGCACACGGGGAGGAGCGTAGCAGCAACCGCATCGACACATCGGGCTCCGGAGCTACGCGACACCCGGCACACCCCTCGGCGGGCAAGCAGTGGCCACCCGCATCACCTCCCGCCTCACGGCCTGCGGCAGATCCCTGCAGAGCGAAACGCGCCATCACTTACATATGATCGTTGACTGTGTTCACACCATTGATGCATGCTATTTGCGGAGCCGCCGCCCGTGCGCTCGCCACCCAGGGAAAGGCACCCACACGCCATGCATATGGAAGTACTCGACGTCACACCGGAGTTGGCCGCCGAGTGGCTCACTCGCAACACCAACAACAGGCCGCTCAGCAAGGCGACCGTCCAGCAGCTGGCGGCCCGGATCCAGCGTGGGGAATGGCAGTTGACCCACCAGGGCATCGCCTTCGACGAGGACGACGTACTGATCGACGGTCAGCACCGGCTGGCCGCAGTGGTCAAGGCCGGTCTCACAGTGCCGCTGACCGTCGCGCGTGGTGTGCCCCGCACGGCGTTCACCGTGATGGACACCGGCCGTAAGCGCACCGGCCGCGACACCCTCGCACTCGCCGGTGAGGCCAACGCGACCCACCTGGCCGCAGCCCTGCGCGGCCTGCACCTCTACCTGAACGCACCGAACTCCGCCTGGAGCGGCGGCTCGTCCGTCACGAGCAACGACCAGCTGCTGACCCTGCTTGCCGAGCACCCCGGCATCCGCGAGGCCGTACAGCACGGCATCGCCTGCAACCGCGGCTGCGGCATCACCGTCACGGCGGCGACGATCGGCTGGTACATCACCACGCGTGCGCGTCCCGACGTCGATCAGTCCCCCTGGAAGGAGGGGCTGGTGACCGGCGCACGGCTGGAGCCGGGCGATCCCCGACTCACCCTGCGCAACACCATGCTGGGTCTGGCCAGGGGGACCGCACTCCGGCGCCGCGACGACTCGCGCGAGCACCTGCTCTATTACCTCAAGGCATGGAACGCCTGGGTCGAGTGCCGTTCCATCAAACTTCTGCGCCGCTCCCCCAACGAGACGATGCCGCGCGTCTCCAAGCAGACGGGCATCACGCATGTGACCGGATGATCCCGGGCACTCCACCCGAAGTATCCGAAGCGGTGTCATCGTAGATCGATTGCCCCTAGATTGAGTGGCCGCTGCCACCGGGGCTCAACTCGCCGGACGGGACCACCGACCCGTGCCCGGCAGGGAAAGGAAGCGCATGCGCGCCCAGGAGATCACCTTCCTGAAGCTCGTCCAGGGGGACAAGCAGTTCCAGGTACCGCTCTATCAGCGGACGTACAGCTGGGGCAGGGAACAGCTCAAACGCCTCTGGGAGGACGTCGGTGAACTCGTCGACCAGCATCTGTCCGGTGAGCCCACGGCGCCGCACTTCCTGGGCTCCGTGGTACTCGCACCCGGACAGATCCAGGCCGGCGGCGTGCAGAGGTGGCTGGTCGTGGACGGTCAGCAGCGCCTGACGACGCTGATGCTGGCGTTCGCCGCGCTCCGCGACCACCTCAGGTCGACCGGCGACGAGCGGGGCGTGGACCGAGTACACCGGCAGGTGCTGGTCAACGAGTTCCACGAGGGCCTCGACCACTACCGGTTGCTGCCCACGCAGGCAGACCGGGAGGCCTACACGGCCTGTGTGCGGTCCCGGGCCGAGGCGGGCGGAAGCGACAATGTCGGCGCGGCCTACCGGTTCTTCCGCGGCGCGTTCGCGGAGGGCCACGAGGCGGGCGACGAACGGTGGACCGCGACCGTCGAGACCGTGTTGAAGGACCTGCTCTCCATCGTCGAGATCACCGCCGAGCCCGGCGACAACGTCTATCGGATCTTCGAATCCATCAACAACACGGGCGTAGGGCTCAGTCAGAGCGACCTCCTGCGCAACTACGTGTTCATGCTGCTGCCCAAGCGGGGTGAACGTGTCTACCAGGAACTGTGGCTGCCCATGCAGCAGAGCCTCGGCCCGAAGAATCTCGAACTGCTCGTGTGGCTGGACCTGATCGTTCGCGGCAACTCCAAGGCGAAGCAGAGCGAGATCTATCGGGAGCAGCAGAAGCGGCTCCAGTCGCTGGCGGGCGACGAAGGGGCGCTGCAGTACGAGGTCGAGCAACTGGCCCAGCGAGGGAGGCGGTTCCTGCGTATCGTCGAGCCGGCGCGTGAGTCGTCGCCGAAGCTGCGTGCGGTGCTGGAGCGCCTCGCCGCCTGGGGCGGTCAGACCCACTACCCGCTGGCCCTGCACCTGCTGGACCTCGTCGACGCGGGGAGGACGACACCTGACGATGCCGCCGAGGCGCTGCGGTACGTCGAGTCGTACCTGGTGCGGCGTCTGATCTGCCAGACACCCACCACCGGCCTGAACCGGATCTTCATGGAGGCGCCGACGAACCTGGAGACCGACCGACCGGCGGCCGAAGCGGTCCGCCGGTTCCTCTCCGGACGCCGTCGCCGGTGGCCGAGCGACGAGGAACTGCGTGCGGCGATCCGCGGCAAGCCGTTCTACTGGAGCGGCCGTCCCCCACAGCGCAGTTACATCCTGCGCCGCCTGGAGGAGAGCTACCGCCCCTCCGAGCCGGTCGACTTCGTCAAGGCAGCCCTCAGCGTGGAGCACGTACTCCCGCAACGGCCCGCGGCGGCATGGCTCCAACTGCTCGACGAGGAGACCGAGGAGAACCAGACCCCCCAGGAGCTGCACGACCTGTTGGTGCACACGCTCGGAAACCTCACGCTCACCGGTGACAACTCGAAGCTGTCCAACCACCCCTTCGAGCGCAAGCAGCAGATCCTCGAATCGAGCGCTCTGCGGATGAACCTGGAAATCGCCGAGGCGAAGCGCTGGGGCAAGGCGGAGATCCTCGACCGGGCCAACCGCCTGACCGACCGTGCGGTGGAACTGTGGCCGGGCCCGATCGGCGGGATCAAGCCGGTGGGCGAGGAGTCACCCGGCTGGACGGAACTGCGGGCCGCACTGGTGGTGATGCCGAGTGGTACATGGACGACCTACGGGGACGTCGCCGAGCTGATCGGCAGTCTCCCCGTGGCCGTAGGCGCCTACCTGGGATCCAACCCCTCGCTGATCGGCGCGTACCGGGTCCTCACCGTGGAGGGCAAGATCTCTCCCTCGTTCCGCTGGCCGGAGGGAGGTGACCGGCAACCGCCGCAGGAACTGCTCGCCAGTGAGGGCATCCGGTTCGATGCGTGGGGGCGCGCACACCGCTCCCAACGCCTGTCCGCCGCCGAACTGGCCACCCTGCTGGGCAAGGACGTCGCTCAGCCGGTCACTCAGGACCCGCTTCCCGAGGGCGAGGACTCGGCGGCGGCAGAGCGCTTCCGCACCCAGTTGCGGAAGAACTGGCCGGACGCCCACGACGCCGTCCTGGCGGCTCTCGACTTCTGGCGCCGCCAGGGCGGTTACGTCAACTACGGTCGTTTCGAGGAGACGAGCTGCTTCCCGATGCTGGACGCCGGCACCAGCCACCGGCCCCACCTGATGTGGCCGGTCGGCATCTACCCGGTGAGCGGCACGGTCGAGGTCGTCTTCCAGTACCTCAAGGACCGCAGCCCCTTCGACGACACGGAACAGCGTCGCGAGCTGCTGAACCGCCTCAACAAGATCGAGGGCATCGACCTGCCCGAGGCGAAGCTGGAACTGCGCCCGTCCTTCCCGGTGCGGGTCTTCGCGGAGCACGGGGAGGAGATCTGCGGGGTACTGGACTGGTTCGTGCACACGGCGGCGCTGGATCTGGCACAGCGGGACTGAGTGAACCGACCATCGCGTATGAGGGAGGCATCCGTGCACGTACTGAGCGAGCTCGAGCTGACGCGCGGCAGTGACCGAGTGACGAAAAACGGCACGACGCTGTCCGGTGAGCCATCGGTGGCGAGCGCCGTCGAATGGGAGCTGCACCTGCCCGGGCGTCCGACGCTGAAGATCCACGACAACCACTGGCGCAACGGCGAACGGGACCTGGTGGTCCACAAGCCCCCGGTCATGCCCGAGATGCCCTCGGCCCTGTCGAATCTGCACGGGCGGCTGCGCTCCGGCATCGCCCCCACACCGGGACGGCGGGAGCTCCGCGTCATGGTGTATCCGACGTACGTCGACAAGCACGGCAGGCCGCGCATCAACAAGTCCCTGACCACGGAAGCCCTCGCCGACCGGATGGGGCTGTTCGTACTGCGGGAGCTGACCGACAGGGAAGACGTCACGCTGGAGCCCGCTCACGACCGCCCGGACCTGCCGCTCGTCGACCTGGACGACCCGCAGGACGAGAAGCCCCTCCAGCACGCCTTGTTCTTTCCCGCCGAGGACGACGAGACGCCGGTACTCGGCTTCGTCCACTTCCGTGTCCTGCCGGTGCTCCGTCACATCGACTGGCTGGCTCCGGACGGAGGGTGAGGAAGAGTGGTGCCGGGCAGGACGTGCCGAGGGACCGTCCGCAGCCTCAGCGGCCACACGATCTGCTTCACGGGTCGCGTGCTCGTCGACGGCGAGCGGACGGTCAGGTCGCGCTGTGAGGAACTGGCCGAGGAGCACGATGCGGATACCAAGACTGATTTTTCGCGGAAGATCACCCTGGTCGTCTACGGCGATCTGGCCAGCAAGGTGGTGACGGACAGCCGCCGGGCGTACAGCAGCAAGCTCGTCGACGCCGACACCTCGCGCAACGAGGGGCACCACGTCTGCGTCGTGGACGCGGACGGCTTCTCGAAACTGCTCAAGCGGCGTCCCGCCCCGTGTCTGAAGCTGAGGAGGTCGGGCGGCGGGCGCGTGCGCCCCGTGGCAGCCTCTCCGACCACAGACGAGGTTCTCGGCGGCCCCCTTCAAGTGCGCAGACCAGGCCGGCGCTCGTCCGCGCAGCTCACACTCGATCTGAGCCATCTCGACAAGGCGACGTCCGCACACGAAGCGACGGTGGGTGCGCTCCTCGTGCACCTTTCCGGCCGAGGCGTCGAGGTACGCACCCACGCGCCGGGCGCTCCCGCATTCGACGCGGGATGGTCACGCGGGACGGACGTGTTCATAGCCGAGGTCAAGAGTCTGACGGGAGCGAGGGAAGACCAGCAGATCCGTCTGGGCATCGGGCAGGTCCTCGACTACGCGCACCAACTCCGCACCGCCCACCCCGGTCGCCGCCTTCATCCCGTCCTGGTGCTGGAGAAGCGCCCGGTGGGCCCTCGGTGGTCCTCATTGGCCCAGTCCGCCGGCATACGGCTCACGTGGGCGCCTGGCTTCCCGGACGTCTGAGGGTGAGATACCCGTATGGGACGGCGTGTCCTACGGCCCCATCGTGCTCGAAGGGGCCGGCGAGGGAGAAGGGCACGGGGCCGTCCCCCGCCAGTGACAACGGCGGAGGGCTCGGCCCGTCCTTGCCGGTTCTCCATCGGTCCTGGCCACGAACCGGTCGATCGACTCGGGGCCTAATCGGCACCGCAGGTCACGGACTCGGATCCGGTCGGTTCGGTAGACCTGGTGCCGGTGCTCTCGCCCTCACTGCCCGCCTCGATGGGGGCGTGACGCCGCCGCTGAAGCGCATCGCGTTCAACGTCCGGGATCGTCATCGACTCGGCCAGCACGGCGGCGAACTCATCCACTTGGGTGTTGTCCATGTCAGCGTGGAAAAGCCACCGGATGTTCTCGTCACGTGTGATGAGGTCGATCGCCAGGCGCGCGCTTTTGTCCTGCGTGGTCACTGCTCGGACGTATCGCACTCGGTCGACCGGGATGTTTTGACGGATCTCGGCTTGCTCGAGGAATGCGTTCGTCCTGGCCGTGATGATGCGGCGGTCCGTGACGGCGACCAGTGTCTTCGCTGCCGTCTTGTCCCGCGCTGCCGCCAACTTCTCCTTCGCTCCGCCGAGGATCGCGGAAAGGGGACCGAGGGCGTCCAGCTGGTCGGGGAAGCCGAGGACGCGCAGGGTCTCACCGTCGTCGAGGAACCATCGCAGGATGCGGAGGTACGGCTCGAGATCCAGTGATTCGGGGGCGCAGACGACGCCCGGAGCCTCGAGCGGAGGGGCCGGCGGGCGGAGAGTATCGGCAAGAGGCTCGATCGTCTCCAGAAGACGGGCGGAGGCTTCGCGGGCTGCCTTCACGTCCTTCTTCTTCCCCGGCAGCGGCCATGCTTCGGGTCCGGGGAGCTCGGCGATGATCCGCAGCTCCCGCGTCAGCGCGCCGAGGAGGCTCGTCGTCTCGGCGAGAGCGGAGTCGAACTCCGCGCGGGTGTCGCGTGCGATGACCTCGGCGTACTGCGCCTCGGCGGCGTCTTCGCGGCCGGCGGCTCTCGCCCTCGCGGCGCGGAGCGCATGGTATCCGGTCCATGCCTTGAGGGAGGACAGGAGGGCATGGGCATCGAAGACGATCGCCTCGGCGTTCGTCTGCAGGTACTCACGGTGGCTGTGCGCGTCGGATCGGCCGATCTGCCTGACGTGGTCGTGGACGTTCCCCTGGTAGAGCTCAAGCTGCTTCTGCAGCAGCGCTCCACTGCCCGCGACGTCCTCCCACAGGGACGTCGGGACCGATTCGATCTCTCGCGCCTGGTCGACCGCGCGATCGATGGCGGCGACGAGCCCCGTCAGTTCGGCCCAGTGATCCTTGCGGATGGTGGTGAGGACCTGGCTTGTCAGCGCGAGGTTGGTCCTGACGAGGCCCGTGACCTCGCTCAGCGTCATCTGAAGGGCGACCATGGCCAGCGCCGGCCCGAGCGAGGCCGCGGTCTGCGCCTTGCTCACCGCGGTCACGGGGATGAGGCGAGCCTGAGCGATGAAGCGGCCAGGAACCATCACTGTTCCGAGGTTCGCGCCGTCCTTGACGGCGAGCGTCGCGCCGCTCCTCAGCAGGGCCTGTGTCGCGTCGCTGATCCTGTAGAGCCCCTGCACGCCGGCGAACGCGTTTCCGAGGTTGCCGGCCACGGTCGCCGCGTTCCCGAGCGAGGCGAGGATCGCGGAGATCTGTTTGCGGTCGGCAGCCGGGACGATCCCGAAGTCGATCAGATCGGGCTTCAGCTCCGGCGGGACCTCACCGGCGACGAGAGCCACTCCTGGGAGCACCTCAACCAGGACCGTCGGCGCCGTCGTCGAGTCGATGTCCGAGTCGGACGTCGGATCGTCCACAACGGGGGAGTCGGCGGTGTCGCTCCGGCCGTTCTCCTCAGGCTCGGCGCTCTCCATCGAGTCCGAAGGGTCCTGCATGCGATCTCCTCCCCCACGGGCGCGCAACGGCCGGACGTCGTCGGCGTTCCCCGGCGAAGTCTACGACTCGACACCCTGCGGTTCAGCCTGAATCCACCGGTGCTGATTCCGGATCGGCTTGACCGTGGGCTCGTCCAGTCACCCGCTCCGTGATTCGGCTCGAACCAGCACCTCCGTGGGTTTACGACCGGGGTACCGACCTGTGCCGGATCCGGCACGCGGTCAGCAGCTTTCGCCGAACTTGACGGCCCCGATCGTCACCGGCTGCCCGTCGAGCTTCGCTCCGGCCGCCGGGTCGGTCGAGCAGACCTGCCAGTTCGACTCAAGGAGCACCATCCGGTCCTGGCCTGATACGTCGTCGACCGTGATGCTGGTGGAAGCGTCGAGCGCCTGGCGGGCGACCTTGACGGACTTCCCCACGAAGTTCGGCATGGTGGAGCCGGCCTTCTCAGGTTCGCCCTGTTCGCCGCCTGCGGGGCAGGTCTCCTCGAGCTTGACCGTGCCGAAGTCGATTTTCGTGTCCGTCGAGTGCTTGCCGGGCGTCGGGGTCTGGGAGCAGACCTTCCAGCTCCGGTCGAGAATCTGGTTGCGGCCCCGGCCGAGCGCGTCGTGCGACGTGAGGTGGTAGAAGCCGACGGCCTGCGCCTCGTCCTGGGCACTCTGCAGCCCCTTGCCGACCATCTCCGGCAGCTTCGCGGTGGTCTCGGCGGCGGTCGAGGGTTCCTGGGCCGCCTCGTCGGCCCTGGTGTCCGACGACTTGGGGGCGGGAGCCGTAGGGGAGGGAGCCGCAGGAGTGGGGTCCGCGGGCTTGGCGTCCGTGCCGGTGTCGGCGGTCGGGCCGCAGGCGGTGAGTGCGGCGAGCAACAGCACGGCGGCTGCCGAGGTGCGGGTGGTGCGCATGGTGATCCCCCAAGGACGTTGCGGATGAGAGTGGCCCGCCGTGCGGATGCGGGTGAGGCTCGCGCCCACGGTCAAGCCTGACAAAACGACTGACCGACGACGAATCGAGCATCGCTCGGCGGCACTTGACTGGTTCAGTAATGCAGTTCGTGCACTGAGTTCACAACTCGATGATAGAAATCCGGTGTGCACCCCTGCCCCTTTGCGTGTAGGCCGTCTAGGCTCTGAGTCGGCTCAGGATCGAGCGACCGGGGCGGGGAGAAGGCGATGAAGAAGAACACGCTGGAGTACGAGCAGGCGCTGGACGCAGTGGTCGAGATCCTGCAGAACCGGGCACGCGGGGGTGCGGCACCGCTGTCGTACGGTGAGCTCAGCACCGAGCTGGCCGGCCGCGGCCATCAAGTCCCCTCCTATGAAGGGCCCATGCCCTATCTCCTCGAGGACGCCTCCGTCCGGGAGAGCCCGGACGGATCGCTGCCGCTGCTCTCCGCGCTCGTGGTCCTGCGGGAGACCGGCCGACCGTCCGGTGGTTTCTTCAAGCTCGCCCGGCGCGCCCCGTACAAGCGGCCGGGTGACGACATGGAGCTGTGGGTCGAAGAGATCAAGCAGCTCGCGAAGCACTACGCCGACCGCTGAAGACGCGTCAGCGACGACGGTGACACACCGTCTCAGAACCACATGAAGGAACAGTCTGTGAGCGAAAACGGCTCCGGCGGAAGAGTCCAGCCGGCTCGTCCCGGCGACCCCTCCCGCATAGGCCACTACCGGATCGTCGGCCGTCTCGGTGCGGGGGGCATGGGGACCGTCCATGCCGGCGTCGCCCCCGACGGAACGCGCGTCGCGGTGAAGGTGATTCATCCCGAGCAGGCCCAGGACCCGGAGTTCCGGGCCCGTTTCAAGCGTGAGGTGGAGCTCTCCTCCCGCGTCACCGGCCCGTATCTGGTCCCGCTGCTCACCGCCGACACGAACGCGGACACCCCGTGGCTGGCCACCGCCTACGTTCCCGGCCCCACGCTGCACCAGCACCTGCTCGCCCACGGTCCGCTCACCGGAGGGAGCCTGTACGCGCTCGCGTCCGCCACCGCGCAGGCGTTGGAGGCCGTCCACGCCGCGGGAGTGGTGCACCGTGACGTGAAACCGCAGAACGTCATTCTCACGCCGGGTGGCCCCCGCGTGCTGGACTTCGGGATCGCGCACGCCGCCGACGGCACCAGTGTGACGCGCACCGGCGTCATGACCGGCACCCCCGGCTGGATCAGCCCCGAGCAGTACCGCACGGGGGCCACCGGCCCCGAGGGCGACATGTTCGCCTGGGGAGCGCTCCTGGCCTACGCGGCCACCGGAAGGCTGCCCTTCGGTACCGGTGCACCCGATGTGGTCGCGTTCCGCGTGCTGTCCGGGGAACCGGACCTGGACGGCGTCCCCGCGCCGCTGCGCCAAGTCGTGGAGAAGGCACTCTCCAAGGAGCCGGGCGACCGCCCGTCGGCCGTCGAGGCCGCCCGGGCGTGCGCGGAACTGCTGGCCTCCCAGGTCACCCAGGTGGTGAGGGCCGACGTGATGCCGGCGACGGCGGTGGACATGGTGACAGCCGTCTGGGACGTGCCGGCCGGGGACGACCCGGCGTGGCAGCTTCCCCCGTCCCAAAACCGTTCGAAGAAGCAACTGGTGGGCGTCGTGGCCCTCGTGGCGGCCGTCGTCGGCGGCATGGCCGGAGGAGCGGCGGCTCTCATGCCCGGCAGCACCGGCAACGGAAATCGCGCATCGCCCTCCGCGGCCTCGGTCTCCCCCGTCGCCTCGGCCGGATCCGGGCAGCCGTCCGCGAGAACCGCGGACGACAACACGACGAAGAAGGAACAACAGGCCGCGGCCGACGACTCCGCGAGCGCGGAGAGTTGGCGACAGGCGCGCCCGGCGCGGGGCCAGGGCGAGCACGACGTGGCGCGCGCGGTCCTGCACGACCAGGGTGTCACCGCCCGAGACCTGAGCCCGATCGAGATGGCTCCGGGAGCCGTGCGGTTCCACGAGTCGCGCCGGGAGGTCTACTTCTCGTACCGGCTGGCCGCCGACGAGCAGGGGATGGCGTACGCGGAGACCGAGGTCGCGAGGTCGATGTGCATGACGCTGCGGGACGTCGTCCTCCGTCTTCACCCGGGTCTGCCGTACCGCTCGTACGTCATGGTGAAGGAGGAGAAGGGCCAGGACCCGCAGGTGACCTGGCAGGAGAACTTCGTCGACGACGAACGGTGCCGGTCGGCCATCGGGGACGGCCAGGACGCCGAGGACGGCACCGGACAGGACTGGGAGCCGGACCAGTACGGGCTCGGAGAGGCGATGGTCCCCAGTACCGACGGCGCCGAGATCCGGGTCGCGGACCGCGCCGCCCGGCGGATCATCGAGCGGAGCAACGCGATGCGCTCGACGCTCGGCACCGACCAGGTGCTCGGCCACGAGGAGATCAAGGTGGGCTTCGATCCCGCCAACTCGGCCATGTACGTGTGGTCGGACTACCTGTTGTGGAATCGGGGACAGATCGAGACGTGGGCGGACATGGCCGCGGGTGAGGCGTGCCGGGCCCTCGCGAACCAGCGGCAGAGCATGGGCGAGGGCTGGCCGTACACCCGCTACGCCGTGGCGGAGATCGGCGCGTCGGGCTACCTGATGATCCGCTGGGGCACGGCCAGCACGCAGGCCGACTGCCCCGCTTGATCGACGCCTCGGGCCGACGACCCTGTGCCTTCGGCCTCGTGGACGCCTACGCGTCCTCGCCGGTGACTGCGTCCCAGGCCGGCAGCGGCACCCCGTCGGACCCACTGATCCGGACCACCTCGCACCCCATCCGCCGTACGGCGGCAAAGAGACGGTGCCGGGCCACCGCACCGTCCTCCGGCGGGAACGAAATCCGGATCTGGTGCGGACGTGACATGTCGTAGGTGAGCAGCCAGTCCGTGTCGACGGTGGCGAAGTGGTCCTGCCCCGAATCGCCCTTCTCCGAGCGCCAGCTGCCCCGGTCGACGGTCGGGGCCAGAGTCTGCCGGAGGATCGCCAGGCGCCGGTCGTGGGCGAGCAGGCTCTCGGTCAGATGGAGGCAGCGGTGGACCCGGGGCCGGAACGCGTTGAACCAGGGGGCCGGCCCCGGCTCCATGTCCGCGAGCAACCGGGAGCCGACGCGTCCCCCGCTCCACGCTTCGACGAAAGCGGCCGCACTCATGGAGTGGGTCTCGTACCAGCCGTCCCTGCTCCACACCACGACGGGCCAGGCCCCGGGTGCCCCCTCGGTGAGCCGGCAGAGCCGGTCGGCGTCCATGGTGGTGCCCCAGATCAGCAGCCCGCCCGGAGCCGGATGGAGAGGGTACGGGTAGTACTCCTGGTCCCTTTCGGGCGCGCCCGACAGCCTGCCGTTCTGCCATGCGACCCCGTTGTGCTCGCTCGTGCCGAACGGCGTGCGCAGGTAGAGGTAGTCGCAGAACTCGCCCCACCCGTACGTCTTCACCAGCCACTTGTAGTCGTCGGGCAGCCGCACGCCGAGCCCGGCCTCCACGGCGGCCCAGTCGCCGCGGGCATCGACGGGAGCAGTCGGCGGCGGCACGAGCCGCACCAGGTCCGGCTCCCCCGTCACGGCACCTCGTAGCGCACGAGCGCCCTGGCGAAGGGCTCGCCACTGCGGCGGGCGTATGTCATCCGCTCGCGCACCTCCCTCAGCGTGCGCGGGCGGTACCCGGGCCCGCCGCAACAGCTCTTGTGGAAGCGGACACCCGCGTGCAGCAGGACGGACAGCACCCTCCAGGCCTCGGTGTCCCGGCGCGGCGGCGCGGCGAAGGCCGATCCCGCATGGATCAGTGGCTCCGCGCAGCGCGGACAGACCCGCCGCCGGTCCCCGTCGTGCGGCTCGTACGACAGATACGGCTGCTTGTACGAAGCCCGGCAAGGCAGGCAGACATAGGAGGTCTTCCCGGAAGGCATACCGCCAGGGTAGGCAGCACCCAGGCGGAACTCGACGGGTTTTCGCAGCCGGGCCTCGCTCGGAGATCCACGTGTCCGCAGCTCCGGGTGTACGAGCTGCCGTCGCGTCATTAGGGGTGCGGGGCGGGAAGAGAGTGCCGGGGGGTTCCCCCCGAGAAGTGGACACCAGTTCGTGTTGTTATGCGGCGAGTGTCATGT
>NZ_JBHSPC010000155.1:0-21211 GCF_042656345.1 Streptomyces incanus | reverse complement strand
AACCGGAGAAAAAGGACGAGGAGACCCTCTTGACCACCCCCGCTCCTTCAGGGATGACAACGCCGCTGCAGATGCTTGCTGAGGCCGAACGCGATCAGCCCGCCGGCGGCGGCGAGGGCGAAGCAGCACCAGTCCTGGAAGGTGGCGGGTGGCAGCGAGTCGATGAGGACGTCGCGGATGATCCCGCCACCGAGTGCGGTGATCATGTCGAGAGCGACCACGCCGACCACGTCCAGCCGCGCGGCGCGCCCGGCCGTCAGCGCTCCGTTGAGTCCGAAGGCGAAGGTGCCGGTCAGGTCGAGGGCGAGCGACGGCGGCGGTTCGGAAGCCATACCGGCCTGCAGACATGTCGGGGGCATCGCAGAATCGCGTTTTCTGCACATGTATAAGCAAAGTGTGACAATCGGAAGGTGACCGGGGGGGCACGCATCGGTACGTATGCCACGGAGGGGCCATGGCCGCGACCACCTCGCGCGAAACCGTCGTGCTGGTAGCCGAGCGGAGCTGGGACGGGCTGGCCGAGACACCGTCCGGTCACACCGAGATCGCGGTCCGCGGCGGGCGTATCACCAAGGTCGGCGATCGTGTAGAGCGAGGCGCGGGGCAGGTGATCGACCTCGGTGAGCGCATGCTGCTCCCCGGCTTCATCGACTGCCACATCCACACCACGGTGGACCCTTCCGCCCTGCTCACCGCGTTCGCCGCCGACCCGGCCACGGTCATCGCCCTGCGAGCCCTGCCAGTGCTGCGCGATCTGCTTGACCGCGGGTTCACCACGGTGCGCGACCTGGCCACCTTCGCCGACCAACCGATCACGCTCTACCTGCGCGATGCCCTCGCCCAGGGCTTGATCACCGGGCCGCGCATGCTCGTGGCCCCGCACCTGATCTCGGCTCGCGGCGCACATGGGGACCTCTCCACGCTGCTCGCCCCCGAATACGGCCGCGAGATCGGCGTACTCGCCGACGGGCCCGCCGCCATCACCCGAGCCGTGCGCGAGGAGATCCGCGCCGGCGCGGACTGGATCAAGTTCGGTGCCACCGGCGGGTTCGGCACCCCCACCGACGATCCCGGGCAGGCCACCTACTCCCAGGCCGAGATGGACTCGATGGTGGCCACCGCCGCCGACCTGGGCGTGCCGTGCACCCCGCACGCCTACGGCGACGAGGGCGTCGCCCGCGCCGTACGGGCCGGGGTGCGGTCCATCGAGCACGGCAACCTCGCCTCGGCCGAGACGCTGTCCCTCATGCAGCAGCGAGGGGTGTTCCTCGTCCCCACCCAGTTCATGGTCGTCGACGCGCTCGATCACCTCGACGAGGATGACTACTGGCAGGGCAAGGACCCCGCCGAGCGGGAGAAGTTCCACCGCTACGCCGACCAACTCCGTGACAGCGCCCGCAACGTCGCCGCCAGCGACGTGCGCATCGCCTTCGGTACCGACGCCGGCATGTTCCCCCACCACCAGAACGGGAACGAGTTCCCCGCCATGGTGGAGAGCGGCGTCACCCCGCTACGGGCGCTGCGCGCCGCCACCAGCACCGCCGCCGACCTGCTGCAACGGCCCGACCTGGGCCGCATCCGGTCCGGCGCCACCGCAGACCTGATCGCCCTGCCCGGCAACCCCTTCGACGACATCAACGCCACCACCGGCGTCGACTTCGTTATGCACGACGGCACTCTCCACCGCGGGACCATCCCGGCATGAGGCGCCAGGGGCAACGGCAACTGCTGGTGCGGCAGTAGGTACCCCTGCCGCTGTCGGGCAGGCGTCGACCGGCTGCGGTGCAAGGCGAGAGGGCCGCCGGAGGCCGTGTGGTCCACGGGCCGTGGCCGGGGGTGCCGAGGTGTGGCGATGGGGGGCCGCGCGTTCGACGGCCGTACGACGGGGGATGGGGCGGCCCTCGCGACGGGGTCGGTTCGCCGGTGTGGCGGGTGTCCGCGGCATGCCTCCGGAAGGTGGTCCGGTCATCTGGGTGACTGCGACGCCGCCCCGCCGTCCGGTCATGAACGGGGCGGCGGTGCGGGATCAGCGCCTGGTCACTGCTGGGCCGTGCGGTGGCGCAGGACGCGGAGTGCGGCGGCGGTGAGCACCAGAACGCTGGAGGCGATCTGGGGGCCCCAGTAGTCGCCGGGAACGAGGGAGTTGGCGAGGTAGGTGTCCCAGGGCAGCGCGTCGTAGAACTGGAGGCCGAGCAGGCCGCCCGGGTGGAAGCCCTGGACCTTGGAGAACAGCGGGAAGTCGACCAGCAGGACCGCCCGGGAGCGGACCAGTACGGCGGCGGCCAGCCAGGTGAGCACGGGCGCCGCGACGAGAGCCGGCAGCGCGTGTCGCAGGAGCCCACCGACTCCGTGGCGGCCATCCAACGTGACCCAAATGCCCCCGAACAGCAGGCCCCTACGATTCAGCGGCGACTCGGTCGAGCCAGTCCAGCATCAGCGCATCGAACAACTCCACCTGCTCGATCTGAAGGTTGTGCCCGGCCACGTCCAGGACTGCGAAACTCGCCCGCGGGTAGTGCGGCAGCAGCGCGAACTGGTCGAGGTAGCCCACGCTGTCGTCCTGCCGTCCGGTCAGGATCAGGGTCGGCCGCCGGAACGGCTCGCCGCCCTCTGGATCCTCGGTGAGCTGCCAGCGCTGCCGGATGCGGGCCATCGCCTCTGTGTCGGCCAAGTCGAGACCGGGCAGGATCTCCTCACGGAAACGCCGCACAGTGTCTGGGGTCTGCACCACTGCAATGTCCTTGAACTCCATGGCAAGCCGGTGGTCCAGCGAGTCGAGCAGGTCGGGGTCGGCACGCAGGACCTGGCGGGCGGGTACTTTGCGTTCGGCGTGCTCGACCGCAGCGCCGAGCGGGCAGATCAGCGCCAGTCCCCGCACCTGTTCGACCCGGGACCTGGCCAGTGCACGGGCGAGGTAGCCGCCGTAGGACTCGCCGACGAGCAGAAACGGCGCAGTACCGATGACGGTCTGCACGAACTCCTCCACCGCCTGCAGCATGTCATCGGAACTCGCCATGGACGGTGACGCAGGCGACTTGCCCATCCCGGGGAGATCCGGGTACAGCCGACGGTATCCCTCTCGTCTGGCGAAGACCGGTTCCAGGCAGCCGAGCATCAACCGGTGGTCGGGTGTCCACCCATGCAGTGCCAGCACCGGGAGACCAGCTCCCTGCTCGACGAAGTTCAAGGTCACGGATGCGGGTCCGGGCATGGCGGATCCTTGTCGGTCTCGGGATTGGCCTGGCCTGAGCATCCTGTCACCGTGTGCCGACACCGAGATCACCTCGGGCATATCTCCACTCGGTGCCGGCCCTGTCCTGGCAGCCGACGCCGACCAACTGCAACCGGACAGAGTGACGAATGGTGACAAATTGAGCAGGACGAAGCCAGGTCCACCCAGACAGGACACTTGTGTCCTGTCTCATGAGATCTTGCAGAAGCGGGGCCGACGACCTGCGATATGGCAGGTAGGAGTGGGTTTTGTGCCGTGCCTGTCAGGACGCTTCAGAGGTCGTGGTGACGATTCTGGCGCGCGTCTCGTCGATCATGACGACGCTGATGCGTTCTGAGCTGGGCTGTGCCAGGACGGTGAGATGCCTGCGTCCAGAACTCTCACCGAACGTGGCAGTTTCCGGGTCGGTGAAGTCGTGTCGACGGTCACGCCTTTTCATGGGGATGATGGTCGCGATGGGGGCGTGCGGCCCTGGAGCGGTCCAGTTACCGGCCGTGCAGCCAGATCCGCAGCGGACCGACCGGCTCGAAGCCATGGCGGATGGCTGCCGCCAGGTCGACGCCCTGCTCGTAGCCCACCACCGGCAGGGTGGGGAACAGCCTGTTCACCGCGTCCAGTACGACCGGCCAGGCCGCGTCAGGGCCGCCGTCCAGCGCGAAGACATTGGAGATTCCGACCACGTGGTGGCTGCGGCCGGCCACCGCGCCGGCGACCACTCGGCCGTCGGTGGACTGTCCGGCGAGCACGAAGGTGGCGGGGTCGTCGAGCAGTTCGGGCCGGAAGAGGTCCGCGTCGCCCCCCGTCGTCCCAGGCGAGCGCCCAGGCGCGCAGCGTGTCCGGGTCGCCCGCCACGGCCCAGACGAGATCCGACGCGGGGGCGGGCGCACTCGCCGGGCGGTGGATCCACTGCGCCTCGAACAGCACCTGGAAACCGGCCTCCGTCAGGTCGAGGTCGGCGAAGCTGTCCTTGATTGAGGTGCCGGCTGCGGCGCCACCGCTCCACCGGCCGCTCACTGACCCGCAGGCCCGCCGCGATCACCGCCGTCGCCTCGCCCCGCGCGAACCGCTGCGCGGCCTGCAACCGGATCTCCTCACGGTCCTGCCGCCGTTTCGCGGTCAGGCCACCACCCTGTGCGTACCGCATACTCCCGGCCTACCACCGCCCACCGCTCGACACCAAGCCGAAAAGCTCAGTAGGTGGTTGATCGTTTCCTGGTGATCATCTGTCACCGATGGACTTCGCTGTTCGTCAGGACGAGCAGGGCCCGCAGGAGCGTGGTCGCGTGGCGGGGATGCAGCCGCATCTTGGTGAGGATGCGCCAGTTCTTCAGATAGGCGAAGCCGTGCTCGCAGGCGGCGCGTTCGCGGGCGGCGAGCTGCCGGCGTACTCCTGTGACTGTGCCACGAAGTACGGAGATATCTGCACCCGTGAGGGATCTGGGGCGGTCGGCGTCATCTCATGGGCATGGCGGTGGCAGGAAGATGAACCTCCAGCACGACTGCGGTGCCGGCCACGCTCCGGTCTTCGTGCATGCTGATCCGCTGGCCGGTTTCGACATGCTTCCAGTGCGAGGGGGTGAGGGGAACGAGGCGGACAGTGGCTCGGCCACCGGGCTCCAGGAAGGGCATGTCCTCGACCCAGAGCCCGGCAATACTCACCGCAGCACCCCCGGTGGGTGAGAGGTTCCCGATGTCCCACATGGGCCGCAGAACACCGTGACCGGAGATTGGTGTCCTGCGTCGCGCCTCTGCAGCCGAACGGAGCGTCAGGTCCGCCCGGATCATCCCGTTCCGGATCTCGGAGCACCGCCAGTGGCACCAAGTCGCGCTCCGCTCAAGGCGGAGCTGCCCAGCCGCCTCGGCAAGCTGCTCCCAGAATGTCAGAGGCAGCGTACGTCCGTCCCCGAGCTCCTCCAGCAGACTCAGAGCGATCTGCCATTCGTCGTGGGCGAGGTAGTCCCAGACGTCTCGCACCGTGATGTCGTTTTCGGTGGCGAGCTCTTCCGGGACCAGGAGGGAAGCCGATTCGAGCAGCTCGGTGACATCCATGGGGCAATTGTCGACCACGTTGTCAGGCTGCGTCGCCCTGCTCTCGTTCGATGGCGGCGAGCACGGCGGCATCCGCCACATCGGCCCGCCCTTCGGCGGCTTCCCCGACCAGCAGCTGCTCCAGGACAGGCAGATCGTCGGCAGTCTGCTGGCCCAGGCGGGAGACGGCGTCGAGGTCACGGCGCAGAACGGCGCCGATCAGTTCGGCGATCCGGTACGGAGCAGCCGAGGTCGGCGTCTCGAAAACCTCGGCCTCGCCGCGGGCGAACAGGGGCCGTGCCTCGCGGGTGAAGGCGGCGGCGGGGCGTCTGCCGCCCGCCTCGTCGAGCGCGGCGAGGTCGGCGGCCAGCTGCGGCGAGCACACCAGCGTCGTCGCCCGGTACCGGTGGAGCAGGCCGAGCAGCCGCGGGACCGGGCAGATCGTGTTGCTGGTCCCGACGCTGATGAGCGAGGCGCCGAGCCACTCCACGGCCCGCTCGACAGACGCGCCCTCCAGGGACAGCTCGTAGGGGGCGGCGACGATCACGACGTCGTCGGGGGTGACGAGGCCGCTCAGGGCGAGGGCCATGTCGATCTGGTTCCGCATCCACTCCGGCCGGCTCGTCCGGACCGGGCGGGTGCTGCCGTCGGGGCCCTCCCATTCCCCGTACCGCACCGGCGCGGTGGGGCGGGTGGGCGTGTCGGGGCGGGCGTCGGTGCCGCCGTGGGTGTCGGCCTCCAGGGTGTGCAGCCACTGGTCGAAGTACGCCTCGAACCGGGCGGTCGTGGACGATGTCATGGGGCAGCTCCCGTCTCGGCCGGTTCCCCGGCCGAAATCCACCCGTACTCGGTGGTGTTGCCGAGTCCTTCGCGGCGCAGCGGCCTGCGGTCGCCGTCGGTCTCCGTCCGCAGGACCTCGCCCAGGACGAGAAGGTGGTCGCCCAGCCGGTAGCTGGCCGCCGTCCGGCACTCGATGAATCCGAAGGCGCCCTCGATACGGGGGCAGCCGTCGGCGGTCGTGGCCCAGTCGACGTCGTCGAAGCGCTGGTCGGGCCGGGTCCGGGCGAAGACCCGTGCGAGGTCCGACTGCTCACCGCTGAGGATGTTGACGCAGAAGTGCGGTCGGGGGGCGATGCTCGCCCAGGTGGAACTCGTCGCCTTGACCAGGAAGCCAATGAGGGCGGGCTCCTCGGAGACCGTCGTCAGGGAGGCGACGGTGAGGCCCCGCGGCGCCAACCCGCCGCCCGCCGCGTCGCCGCCGCAGCCGGTCACGATGGCGACCGCGCTCGGGAGCAGGTCGTCCGCCCCGGCCCGCAGGGGTACGGGCGGCACCGAGCGGGCCGGCCGCCCGGCCGCGGACGCGGGCGACGACACGGGAGCGGGAGGGGCTGGGGCCGCGGTGGGTTTCCCAAGGGCCCGGCGCAGGTGCAGCGCGGTGGCCGACGTCCCGGACGCGCGCAGCTCCTCGGGGGTCCCGCAGTGGACGACCTTGCCACCGGCGCGGCCCGCTCCCGGTCCGACGTCGACCACCCAGTCGGCCACGGCGACGACACGCAGGTTGTGCTCGATGGCGACGACGGTGTTGCCGGAGGCGATGAGGCGTTCGAAGAGGGCCAGGAGGTGGCGGGTGTCCGCCGGGTGCAGGCCCCGCGTGGGCTCGTCGAAGATGAACAGGGTGCCGCCGCGGCGCTGCTTGTTCAGCTCGCCGGCCAGGTTGAGGCGCTGTGCCTCCCCGCCGGAGAGGGTGGCGGTGGAGGAGCCGAGCGGCAGGTAGCCGAGGCCGAACTCGGCGAGGACCCGCAACGCCTTGACGATCTTGGCGTGGCCGAGCCGGTCGAACCAGGCCAGGGCGTCCTCGACCGTCATCGACAGCACGTCGTGGATGCTGCTGCCGTCGAGCCGCACCTCCAGGACATGGGCCTGGAAGCGTCGGCCGTCGCACTCCGAGCACACCACGTGCTCGCTGCGGAAGAGCGTCATGTCGACCTCGGCGAGGCCGAGCCCCTTGCACGCCTCGCAGCGGCCTCCGACCACGTTGGTGCTGAACTCGGAGCGGCCCAGGTTCTGCTCGACGGCCTCCTCACTGCCCGCGAAGGCGTCCCGGATGTGGTCGCCGATCCCGATGTAGGTGGCCAGGGTGCTACGGCTGGAGCGGCCGATGGGGCGCTTCTCGACGTAGGTCACGTGGTCGAGGTGCTTGATCCCGTCGACGTCGCCGGCCGTGCCCTTGAGGGCGGCCCTGAGCTTGTCGTGGAGGCTCGCGACGAGGGAGCTCTTGCCGGCTCCGGAGACTCCGGTGACGCAGGTCAGGCCGAGCAGCGGCAGACGTACGGACTGGTCCTCGACGTTGTTGCGGGTGAGGGACCGGACGTCGAGCCACTCGGCGCCGTCCGGTCCGGCCGTCTCCCGCGCGGCGGGCGGGGAGTGCAGGGCCTTCGCCGTGGGGGAGTCGGGGTGGTCGAGCAGCTCCGGGACGGTGCCCTCGAAGACGACCTCCCCGCCGCGGGAGCCGGCGCCGGGGCCGAGTTCCACCACCCAGTCGGCGGCGGAGATCACGGCCTCGTCGTGCTCGATGGCGATGACGGTGTTGCCCAGGTCCCGCAGCCGCCGCAGCGAGGCGATGATGTCGTCCGTCTCCGCGTCGTGCAGTCCGGCGGTGGGTTCGTCGAGGACGTACATGACGCCGGTGAGGTCGCTCGCCAGGTGCTGGGCGAGCAGCAGTCGTTGCAGCTCGCCGCCCGAGAGGGTGACGACCGGGCGCCGCAGCTGAAGGTGGCCGAGACCGACCTGCGCGATGTTGGCGCACTGCTTGACGATCTCCTTGACCAGCTCGCGGACCTGGCCGGGCAGGCGTCCCTCGGCCAGGGCGTCCCGCAGCCGCGCGGTCGAGTCGCTGAGCTCCTCCCGCTGGAACTGCGGGAAGGTCCGGCCGTCGACGGTGGGCCTCAGCGACTCGGTGCGCAGCCGGCCTCCTTCGCAGACCGGACAGGTCTTCCTGAGCAGGTAGTTGGCGAACGCGTTGCGCCGCGCGGAGCTGCTCGCATTGCGGTAGGCACGCTCGAGGAAGCCGAGGATGCCTTCGAACCGGAAGTCGTTGGTGACCTTGCTGAGCTTGATCGAGTAGACGGTGTCGCTGCCGTGCAGGACCCGCTCGCGCTGCTCGTCGGTGAGACCGGCGAAGGGACGGTCGAGCGGGATGCCGGTGTCGTCCGCCATGGCCTCGAACACCTTGCGGCAGTTGGGCACGGCGAAGGTGCCGGGGTCGGCCCCGTCCCAGATCTCCTTCAGGGTCCGCAACGGGTCGGGGACGATCCGGTCGAGCGAGAAGCCGACCAGCTCGCCGACCCCGTCGCAGTGCAGGCACTTGCCCTCGCGCCGGTTCGGGCTGAAGTGCTGGGCGGAGTGCGGCTCGGTGTAGACGCCGCAGTCGGGACAGAGCAGGTCGGCCCCGGTCGGGCCGAAACAGACCGGGCACACCGGATGGGACGCGGCGCCGAACAGGATGCGGTAGAGCCCGTCGATCCCGGTGAGCGTGCCCACCGTCGAGCGCGGGTTGCCGTATCCGCCGTCGCGCTGGCGCAGCGCGACGGGCGGCTGGATTCCGGTGATCCGGTCGAACCGGTAGTCGCCGTCGCCCAGGTCGAGGGACTTGCTGGAGAGCGCGCCGAGATAGATGGACTTGGAGTGCTCGAACAGTGTGTCGATGATCAGCGAGGACTTGCCGGACCCGGAGACCCCGGCCGCGACGATGAACTTCCCCTTGGGCAGCGTCGCGTCGACCGACCTGAGATTGTGGGTCGTCACGCCCTCCAGGACGATGCTGTCGTGGCCCTTCACGGCGCCGTCGTCGGTCACGGGCGCTCCAGCAGGTCGGCCAGGACGCGCGCTGCGGCTTCGCAACCCGGAAGATCGGTGAACGTCGTGTAGAGCGCGGAGCGGACCCGCGCGGGGTCACCGCGGTTCCACGCCTCGTACAGCTCCTGCCGCATGCCGAACCGGTCGATGACCAGGTCGCCGGCCAGCCGGAACATCCGCGACTTGTCCTCGACCGACGTATCGCGTCCGCCCATGTACAGATCGAGTGCCGTACGCAGGTCCGGCGTGCGCAGATCGCCCTCGGCGGGCTGCATGATCAGCCCGGATGCGCCGATCTGCCGGACGATCGCCGACGCCCGCTCCGAGAACTGGCCGGCGATGGAGTCCAGGGCCGCGGTCGACCCCGGAGCGAGCAGGCCGCTCTTGGTCCGGGTGGCGTCCTGGGTGATCGACTTGAGCGCGAGGTCGATCACCGACACGTAGGAGGCCAACTCGCCGAGCATGGCGCCGACCTCGCGGAACCTGTCGACCCCGATGGACTTGGCGAGCAGGGACGCGACTCCGAGCATCACCCGCAGCCGGTGGTGGAGCCGGATCTGCCCGGTGTACAGGGACCAGCGGTTCAGTGCATGGAAGCCCTTGACCGCGGTGCCGGCGTCGTCGAGCAGGAAGACGCGGTCGTGGGGGATGAAGGCGTCGTCGAAGACGAGCATGGCGTCCTGCTCGTCGAACCGGGACCCGAGCGTGTGCGCCTGCCCGTGGTACGTGCGACGGCAGAGGATCCGCAGTCCGGGGGTGTCGAGCCGGGCGCTGAACC
Source organism: Streptomyces incanus (assembly GCF_042656345.1). Lineage (NCBI taxonomy): Bacteria > Bacillati > Actinomycetota > Actinomycetes > Kitasatosporales > Streptomycetaceae > Streptomyces > Streptomyces incanus. The sequence continues at coordinate 11,318 of NZ_JBHSPC010000155.1, read as the reverse complement.
AGCACACGTACGCCGGGTCCTCGCGCAGGTAGTTGGCGGGTGACAGGTAGATGAGGACGTCGTGTGCGTACGGCGCGAGAGTGGCGATCTGCTTGGCCCCGCGGACGACGATGCCGCTGTCGTTCCGGTGCACCACCCGCAGGCCGAGTTCGGGCCGCTGGACGGGCGTGACCGAGCGGTCGACCTGGGGGTCGCCGAGGCCGTGGGTCAGCACGAGGTCGTTCTCGCGGCAGTGCAGGTAGTACCGCTCCGCGTTCTCCGCGAACGCGGGGTCGACCTCGCCGAGGGCGTGCCGAAAGTCGTGGAGCCCGACCGCCACGTTGGCCATGAAGTCCGGGACACGTGAGATCTGGCCGTGTGAACCCTCCACCCAGTGACGGGAGTTGAGCCATTTGCGGTCCAGGTCCTCGGGCGTCCTGGGCGTCAGGTACGAGAGGCTGATCGGATGCCCGCTGACCTCGGACGGGAACGTCATCTCCCGCGCCAGTTCGGGGGAGCGCTGGCGGTCGTACAGTCCCGCGAGGGTGCGCAGCATCGGCTGGAAGTCGGGATGCGTGGTCACGTCGACCCGCTCGCCCTCCACCCACACCTCGCGGTCGTCGGCCAGGCTGGCGACGAAGGAGGCGCCGTCGTGCGCCCCCAGGCCCGGCCGGCCGTCGTGCGCCGCCGGCCGCGACGGGGGACGGGTGTCACGCGTCGGGGTGTCACCCGTTGGCGCGGCGGTCTCGAATTCTGATGTCGGCATTCCCGGCCTTCCTACGGTGTCCGTTCGGGTGCGCCCGTCGTGAACTGCTGATAGCTCTGCTCCTGGACCTCCGGGAAGTACTCACGCGTCGCCTCGCCGACGATGCGCATCAGCTCCGAGTCCACGGACGCGGGATCGGTGAGCAGGGCAGCGAGCGGAGAACCGTCGACGCGGCTGGTCAGCCTGACGCCCCGCGCCCTGTGCACCGCGCTCAGCGCGTGCTGGGCGTTGGCGGCGTCCCGCATCTTGTAGACGGCCGCCGGTCCGTCGGACACGCCGATCATCGACTTGGTGCCGCCGCTGCCCAGGCAGTTGCGCGGCATGTGCAGATGCTCGTGTCGCCACTCCTGGTACGTGTGGTGGAGCCGGAACGCCTGGTGCAGCACCTGATGGCGCAGCCAGGACTCCGCATCCGCGTGCCGGTCGGCGTCGAGGGCCAGGGTGGCGCCTTCCAGGGAGCCCTCGCCGTCGCCGGTCAGCCACTTCGCGACCTCGTTCCAGAAGTGCTTGAAGAGGTCCTTGAACATGTGCTGCTTGATGGCCAGCGAGTGGGTGCCGCTGGCCGGGCCCAGGTTCTCCCGGAAGCCGTGGTAGTCGCCGGTGGACAGCAGCTCGGCCATGACGCGCTGCGCCTCGACCATCGGGCCGAGGACGGCGTTGCAGACCGCCAGGTGCGCCGCGGCACGGCTGAGCGCGCCCGCGTGCACGTCGCGGACCGCCTGTTCCAGGTGGTCGTTGGACTCCGCTGCGAGGATCTCCGGGATCTGGTGCAGGGCGACGAACTCACCGTGCAGTGTGGTCGGGGTGAGCTCGGTGGCGGTGACCGCTTCGGCGAGCAGCTCCGTGCACAGGATTTCGTTCAGGTCGCCTTCGAGTGGCAGCGGCACCCCGGAGAGGTCGCTCTCCCACTTGGTGATGTCGTGGCTGCAGATCCGGATGCCGTGCAGCAGTCGGTACAGCGCGTCGTCGATGCCCGCTGTCGCGATCGTGGTCCGGACGGTGGGCGGGTCGCTGACGAGGAGTGAGCACCGGACCTCGTCGTCGAAGGCGCGCAGCTCGTCGACGTAGCTCTCGTAGCCGGTAGTCTCGGCCAGATCCACCAGGCGTGTACCGGGCCGCGCGGTGCTGCCGTAGAGGCTCTGCGCCTCCTGGCACACCGAGCCGAGGCCCCGCAGCAGCCGGTGGAAGCCCATGCTCCAGTGGACGAGGCGGGCGGCGGTCGCGAAGTCGCGGGTCTCGACGGCCTCCCTGGCCCGGCCGGTGAGCCGGGCCAGGTTGAGCAGGTTCACCTCGGACGCCTGGAGAACGGCGCGGACGGTGGACGCGTACGATCCGGGTTCGGTGAGGAACTTCTCCTTCGCCGCTGCGAGCAGGTCGATCCGGTGGAGGTGGTCGTAGCTGGGCGCGATGGCCCCCAGCTCGTTGTGGTGGGAGCCGGCCTCGGGGCAGCCGGCCGGTGTCCCGGCGCTCGCCCCGAGGACGGGCACCGGACACGCGTGGAACTCCTGCGTGGTCATCGTGGTCACTCCTCGGTGGATATGCGCAGGTAGTGGATGGAGTCGCTGGGGCAGGACTCGTAGGCGTCGAGGACCTGGTCGAGCTCGTCTTCGTTCTCGGGCTGTTTGAGGACGTAGTGGGTCTCGGTGTCGGGGTCGCTCTCGAAGTTCTCGGGGGCGAGGTCGCGGCAGAGCTGGCAGTCGATGCAGGTGTCGTCGACGTGGAAGCGGCCGGTCAGCGGCAGCCGGCTTGGGAGCGGAGCCTTGGTCACGGCGTCCGCCTCCCCGGGGTGCGCAGGAAGTTCCGCATGGTCGGCTTGGCCGAGGTGCGTAGCGCGTGCTCGAAGGCCGGCACGTCGAGCACCCCGAACCGGGTACCGACCCCGAACCGCCGGTCGGCCTGCGCGGCGATCGCGTCGCGGGTCCGCCCGTCGGCCGCACTGGCGGGCGGCAGCGCGATGTCGAGGACGGATCCGTCGACGTCGAAGGCGAAGAAGTACGGCGGACGGGTCAGCGCGCCGAGGACGACGTCCTCGATCTCCAGCTGGGAGGCCCAGCCGCGGCCGACTGCGATGCGGTCCCCGAGCCTCCCGCGGTGGCGCAGCCGACGAAGCGGGGAGCCGCAGGGACAGGGCTCGGCCTCGATGCGGCACGTGTCGCCGGTGCGGTAGCGCAGCAGCGGCATGGCCCGGCCGGCGAGCGTGGTGACGGCGAGCTCGCCGGTCTCGCCGTCGGGCAGCCGTGCGCCGGTGGCGGGGTCGACGATCTCGAAGTAGGTCCGCGTCTCGACCAGATGGAGGTCCTGCCGGGGGCAGAACATGGCGAGCGTGTTGGTCTCGGTCATGCCGAACATCGAGTAGACCGAGGCGCCCCACTCCCGGGACAGCAGCGCCTTCTTGGCGGGCGAGGCCCCTTCGCCGGCGGTGAGGATCTTGTCGACGGCGAGGTCCCCGGCCGGGTCGAGGCCACTGCGCCGGGCCACCTCGCCGAGCAGCAGGGCGCGGGTGCCGGAACAGACCAGGGCGGTGGCCCCGGAGCGCCGCAGGGCCCGCACCATGCGTTCCGGTGGGCAGTCGGGGGAGGCCGCGCCGAGCGGCACGATCGTGCATCCGAGCAACTCCAGGGCGCGGTCCAGGTCCTGGCCGACCCCCGCGAGTTCGTACGGGACGGCGACGGCGACCACATCGGTGCCGTCGAGCACCGCGGAGAGCAGGTGGGCCACGGTGAGGTTGTTCTCGATCCAGTCGTCGGCGGAGAAGAAGGCGGCGATCGAGCTGCCGTCGCTCGTCCCGGAGCTCTCGTCGAACCGGGTCACCTCACGCAGCGGGACCGCGAGCAGACCGAGCGGGTAGGCCGCGGCGAGGTCCTGCCGGGTTGTGAAGGGCACCGAACGGAAGGCCTCGGGGTCCGCGGCAACGGCCTTGACCAGGGAATCGGGGATGCGGCAGGAGTAGAAGGGCGAGTTACGCCGGGCGTGGGCCACGGTGCGCGCCAGGGCGGACTCCGCCCACCGGCCGAGCCCGTCGCGGTCCAGGGACGCCACCTCCGCGACCCGGCGTGCCACCCGGCGTCGGGCCGCCATCACGTCGTGCAACCGCTGCGTCCGGGTCTCCCGGCGGTCTGTCGGTGTCGTCGTCATGGGGTGCCCGCCAGCTTCGCCATGGCGTCGTGCTCGGCCGACCCGAGTTCCGTCAGGACGGCCGAGATCTCCTCGACGGCCTTGCGGAGCACCGCCGGGTCGGACTCGTCGGCCACCAGCTGGGCGATGCGGGTCCAGCGCGCGGCCAGGCCCCGGTAGGTGTCGGCGGCGGCCGCGTAGGACGTCTCGCCGGTCAGCTCGGCGGCCTCGTCGAGGAAGTCGGCCCACAGGCTGCGGAAGAAGCCGCCGCCGGTGCCGCCGTCCTCGATGCTGTGGGAGAGGAAGCCGAACGCGGCAGCCGGGTCGTCGAGGGTGTCGCACCAGCCGCGCACGGCCTGGGCCGCCTTCCGGAAGCCCTTGTGGCCCATGTTGGTGATCGGCGGGTTCAGGAAGGCGTGCGCGGTTTCGGCGATCGCCTCCCGGCACGCGGCGGGCAGCCCCGCCGGGTCGTAGGCGGAGTCGCCGAGGCGGAACGCCAGGCTGCGGGAGCTCATCGGCCCCTTCGCCGCCCGCGCCAGGGCGAGGCTCTCCCGGCTGGTCGTCCGGACCCCCAGGCCCTGGGTCTCGACGACGGTGTAGGTCTCCGAGGCGTATCCGACGCACACCAGGTAGTGCGCCGCGAAGTGGTAGCTGTCCTCGGCGTAGTCGAGGTGGTAGCGGTCGAGCTTGAGGCCGACCACTTCGCCCTCGTCCAGCGCGGAGATGAGTTCCCGCTCGGCCTTGGCCGGGGAGATGGTCTGGGTCTCGCGCAGTTCGACGCCGAGGGCGCGGGTGGCATTGCGGATCAGGTGGTCGGGCTTGACGCGGCCGCCGAGGAACGGGGCCGGCATCTGCCTGGAGTGCCAGTAGAGGAACGACAGGCTGCGCCCCAGGCCGAAGACCAGCGGTTCGCTGACGTCGATGCCGCGGGACCGCATCATGTTGACCAGGGTGCTCGACTCGCAGTGCTCGCCGGACAGCCAGTTCGCCATCAGACCTGCTCCTTCCCGCCGGCGTCATGGACGATCTCCAGCACCGACTGCGTGGCGTTGTTGCGTAGGTGCCCGTAGGTGTGTCCCACCTCGTCGGCCTCCGTGTAGGCGATCGCCTCGACGTGCGCGATGCCGCGTTCCAGTCCGCCGAGGACCTCCCGGACGTCCTCGGCGGTGGACACCTCGAGGGCGACGTGCGACATCAGCCGCCGGCGTTCGGTGGCGGGCCTGCCGGTCCAGGCGCCGAAGTGCCGGCAGGTGAAGGTCTCGATCACCCGGCCGTCGGGCAGGGACACCGACAGCCACCAGCCCGGGGTGCCGTACTGCCTGGGGGAGATGTACGACGGGCCCATCTCGACCCCGGTCAGCTCTCCGTCGCGCTTCAGGTCCTCCAGATAGGAGTGCCAGCGGAACACCTCCTCATCGGAGGCGTAGTCGCCGAGGTAGACACCGATGTGGTTGACGCCCGCGAACCGCGCGGCGACGTCCGCGGGCGACTCTCCGCACCAGGTGCGCAGGTACGCGGCGATGTCGACCTCGGTCCAGGCCGCCGACTCGGCGAGCAGTTCACGCCACACGGCGGGGAACTCGGGACCGGTCGGGAACGTGCCCGCCTCGACGCGGTGGGCGCAGGGGTGGGGGTGGGTGGCGGTGGTCATGACTTCTTCTCCTTCCGTCCCGCGATCACCAGTCCCATCTGCACCGCCGTCACACTGTCGGCTCGGATTCCGGCTTGCCGGAGCAGATCGGCGGCCTCGGGGACCGTGTACGCGGACCGGACCGAGGTGAGGAATCCGGGGCGCATGTCGACGGCGATGTTGGCCTTCATGAACTGGAGGGTGGTCCGGTCGGTGTCCCGGCGCAGATCGGAGACGCAGAACGCGCCGCCGGGGCGCAGCACGCGGTGGATCTCGCGCAGCGCCGTGACCGGGTCCGACCACTCGTGCAGCGACGCGGAGCTGAAGGCGTGGTCGAACGTCGCGTCCGGGAAGGGCAGTTCGAGGACGTTCGCGACGGTGTAGTCGGTGCGTGACGACACCCCGTAGGCCTGGGCGTTGGTCCGCGCCCGGTCGAGCATCGCCGGGGAGAGGTCGATGCCAGCCAGGGTGGCGTCGCCGGTGGCCTGGGCCAGCCATTCCAGGCCGAGATAGCCGGGCCCGCAACCGGCTTCCAGGACCCGTCCGGATCCGATGCCGGCGTCCCGGACGCTGTCGACCTTCTCCCGCAGCCAGCCGCGGTCGCGGATGTGACGCTGCATCTCGTCGTACCTGAGCGCCAGTTCGGGCCCCTGCAGCCCGACCTCGGTCTCGTGGATCCGTTCAGTGCCGCGGATGCCCGCCATGGGACCGTCCTTCCGAATGTGGGTGCGACGGCTGAGGATCCGACGGCCTTGGGCCCGTTCGTCCGGCCGCGTCCGCGGGTTCCGCGGCCCGGCGCATTCCGACGGGCACCCCGCGCAGCATCGAGCTGCCCATGTACGGGTCGCGGCGGTCGCCGTCCGTGATCCGGTTGATCGACGACCTGGTGGCCATGTCGACGTCGTCCTCGTCCGGGTACCACCAGCCCGCGTCCGCGACGACGACGTCCGGGGCCACCACGTCGGACACCTGGGCCCGCATCACCACGCCGGGGCGGCCGGGGTCCCGGTAGATCTCCACCCGGTCCCCGTCCGCGACCGCCAGATGCCCGGCGGCCCGCGGGTGGAGCGTCACGCGCGGTTCGCGGTAGCGGTGCGAGGTGGTGGGGAGCTGCCTGAACTCGCTGTTGAAGAACTGGAGGTTGTGCGCGCTGGTCATGACGTACGGCAGATCGTCCGTGATGGCGGGCGGCGGCCGGAAGGCCGGAAGCGCGTCGTAGCCCATTGCCGCAAGGCCCCGGTGGGCGAGTTCCACCCGGCCGGAGCGGGTACGGAAGCCGTCCTGCGCGTACTTGCGGTACCGCTTGGTGTTGGGGAGGTGGCCGACCTCCTTGAACTGTTCCCAGGTCAGTCCGATGCCGCTCAGCTTCGCGTCCAGCGCGTCCTCGACGCTCGGGGCGAAGTACCGGCCGACGCCCAGGCGCTGCGCCAGCTCGATGATCATCTCCTCGTCCGACCTGGTGCCCGGCACGGTCGTCACCCGGCGCCGGGCGGCGAGGTAGGAGTTGAACTCCACGATTTGGTCGCGCTCCAGCCAGGAGGAGGCCGGGAGCACGACGTCGGCCAGCCGCGCCGAGGGAGTCATGAACATGTCGGCGACGGCGAGGAAGTCGAGCCTGCCGAGGGCCTCCCTGGTGGCCGACGCGTTCTCGTGCGACACCAGCGGGTTGGAGCCGAAGACCAGCAGCGAGCTGACGCGGTAGGGGCGTTCGCGCAGGATCGCCTCCTGAAGGTCCGACGGAGCCACCCAGCCGGTCATGGAGAGCACCCGGTGCGCGGCGCCGCCGATGCGTTTGGCAGCCTGCTCCTCGGAGAGCAGATCGGTCCGGGGGAAGGCACGCCGGCCCTCGATCGGCATGGGGTCCCAGATGACGTCCCCGCCGGGCGCGTCGAGGTTCCCGGTCAGGGCGGTCAGCACGGCGATCGTCCGGTGGGTGTCGAAGGCGTTCTCGGACTGCGAGAGGCCCGTACCGGCCTCGACGCAGGCGCGGGACGCCTGGGCGTAGATCCGGGCCGCGGTCTCGATGCGGTCCGGGGCAAGCCCGGTGATCGCGGCCACCGTCCCGGGGTCGTACGGCCGGACGTGCCGCTCCAGCGCGTCGAAGCCGGAAGTGTGCCGGTCGACGAATTCGGCGTCGTACCACTTGTTGGCGATCACCAGGTGGACGAGACCCAGCGCGAGCGCGGCGTCGGTGCCCGGCCGCAGTTGCAGGTGGAGGTCGGCGCGCCGGGCGGTACGGGTGCGCCGGGGGTCGACGACGACGAGACGGGTCCCGCGTTCCAGGGCACGCATGAGGCCGACGCCGATGACACCGTCGGAGTGCGTGTTGAGTTTGTTGCTGCCCCAGAGCAGGGCCACCTCCGGGTTCCCGGCGTAATCGCAGAACGTGAAGCCGCCGTAGGTGAGGATCGACGCCATGACGCGTGGGTAGAAGCACACATGTGCCGGTCCCACCACGTTGGGTGTGCCGAGGGCGTTCGCCAGCCGGAAGACCCACTCCTGGTAGTTCCGGTCGGTGCCCTGGCCGAGGACCACCGACTCGGGACCGTGACGCTCCGCGCTCCGCCGCAGCTCGCCCGCCACCCGGTCGAGCGCCTCGTCCCAGCCGACCGGGCGGAACGCCCCGCTCCCGCGCGGGCCGGACCTGATCAGGGGTGTCCGGAGCCGGTCCGGGCTGCTGACCAGGTCCAGGGACGCCTTGCCCTTAACGCAGAAGTAGCCCTCGCTCGTCGGGTTGTCCGGGTCACCGGTGATCGCGGTGGGCACGCCGTCGGTCAGCTCCACGAGCGCGCCGCAGCCCCCGTGGCACATGCGGCACACCGTCCGCACCGTGGTGGTGTGTACGTCCCCCATCGCCCTCACACCGTCCCGGTCCGGTCGCGGGACAGTTCCAGGAGCCGCGCGAACGCGGCCTCCTCGGCGTCCGCTATGGCGTGGAGCCGGGCGGCGGCCTCCTTGAGGTGCGCGGAACGGTCCGCCGCGCCGGCATGGGCGCTCACGTGGTCGATGAGGTCCGTCCAGGCCGCGACGATGTCCGTGAACGCGGTCAGGGACGGCAGCAGGTCCGCGTCACCGGTCAGCGCGTGGGCCTCGGCGAGGAACTCCGCGTACAGACCGCGGAAGTTGGTGCCGCCGGTCCCCGCGAACCGCCAGAACCTCGCGATCTCGGGGATCACGGCCTCGCTCCGGGGCAGCAGCCCCCAGCCCGGTAACTCCCCGGCCGCCCGGCGCAGCGCGGAGATCCCCCGGTCGTCGCCCCGTCCGCGGTCCAGGCAGTGTGCGGCCGCGCCCTGGACGGCGGGCCATATCCGGGGGGCGAGGTCCGCCGCCGAGCCGGGGAGCGCGTCGGGCCCGCCGTCGAGGTGCCAGTGCAGCCGTGGCGACGGCATGAACCCCTCGTCGGAGGCGCGAGCGCGAACGAGGGACGCCAGCGGCAGCTGCTGGGCGCCGCCCTGCTGCGCGGTGTCGACCACGTACGCCGTCGAGTCGTCGAGCCCGTGGAGTGCGAGACAGTGCGCCGAGAAGTGGGTGCGGGAGGCGAAGTAGTCCAGGTGGAAGATGTCGACCGTCACCCCGACGACCCGGCCCGCCGACAGCGCGGCGACCGCCTGGGCGTGGGCGCCCGCGTCGTCGGCCTCCCGCAGGGTGACCAGGCCGATGCCCAGGGCGGCGCAGGCGTGCTCCGCGACGAGGCCGGGACCGACGCGGCCCGTCAGCATCGGGGGGACAGAAGCGTGCGGCGGGGGCGGGAAGAACTGGGCGTCGATGCCCTGCCCCAGGCCGAACACCAGGGCCTCCGAGACGTCGACGCCGGCGTGCCGCAGCATGTTGCCGAGCATCGTCGTCTCGCAGTGCACGCCCGGCGCCGCGCGGAAACCGTCGAGCACGGCGCCGCCGGAGCGGCCCGTCGGCCGCTCGGCGCTCATCGGGCGCCCCCTGACAGCACTGTGGCGTAGCTCTGCAGGTCGAGCAGGCCCGAACCGCTGGCGAGCACCACGATCACCGGGTCCGCCGCTGTCTCGTCGGCCCGCACCGCCACTTCGACGGCCGCGGCGAGCGCATGGGTGGTCTCGGGCGCGAAGAGCAGTCCCTCGGTTCGCAGGACCAGCCGTCCCGCCTCCAGGGCGCGCTTCTCCTCGACGGCCACCGCGTCCAGCAGGCCCTCGTGCCGCAGCAGGCTGACCGCGGCGGAACTGTGGTGGTTGCGCAGCCCGGCGGTGTGCACGGGCGGCGGGACGAAGTCGGGCCCCATGGAGTACCCGAGGACCTCGGGGGTGAGTCCCGCGAGGTCGGAGCGGCCGTACCGGTAACGTCCGGCCGTCAGTCGCGGGGCGGCCGAGGACTCCGCGGCCAACAGCCGCAGGTCGCGGCTCCCGTCGCCGAGCGAGCCGAGGAAGGGGCCGACGAGTCCGCACAGGTTGCTGCCGCCGCCTGAGCACGCGATGAGGTGGTCGCCCCGGCCGGGGACGCCTATCGGCTCGTCGAGCGCCGCGAGCTGCGCCTGGACCTCCAGACCGAGCAGGGTCTGGTGCAGGTACACGTGGGGCACGCCGCTGCCGGACAGATAGGCGGCCTTGGGCCCGAGGTCGAGCGCGTGTCCGATGGCGTCGCTGATGGCAGTCCCCAGGCTCCCGGGGTGGCCGGGGGACCGGGCGAGCAGCTCCCGGCCGAAGGAGGTGTCCGGGGACGGCGACGCGCGGACGGTGGCGCCCAGCAGCTCCATATAGTGGCGGCGATAGGGCTTCTGGTCCAGCGAACAGCGGACCATGAAGATCTCGCTGTCGAGGCCGGCCAGGGAGGCGGCCAGCGCCACGCTCATCCCCCACTGGCCCGCGCCCGTCTCGGTGACCAGCGTCGTCCGGCCCTCCTGCGCCGCATAGTAGGCCTGGACGACGGCCGAGTTCAGCTTGAAGCTGCCGGTCGGCAGGACGTCCTCGCGCTTGAGGTAGATGTGGGCCCGCGTACCGAGTTCGGCCTCCAGCGCCCGCGCCCGGTGCAGCGGCCGATCCGGCGCAGCAGGTCGGCGACCGCCTCCGGGATCGGCACCCGTCGCTCCGTCGGCCGGTCCTGGTCGAGCAGTGCCCTCGGACGCACCTGCAGGGCGATCTCGGCGGCCGAGGGGGTCCCCTCGTCCCTGACGGGCGGCAGTGGGGCCGGCAGGTCGGGTAGAAAGTTGTACCAGTGCGTGGGAAGTCCGACCGGAACAGGCACGGAACGCATGGCGGATTCCGCAGGTAAACGCGCATGCGTATGGCTTGACATGTTCCCCCCGTGATCCCGGCACTTGAATTCCGAGCGGGATTACAGAGCGCCACAACCAGCGTCAAGGATGGGCGGGCAATTCAACCCGTGCGCCTCCTTCGTTGGCGGTGGATGATCAATGGGAATGCATCGGGTGATCTTTTCCAGCGCTCGTGCCCGGCTGTGACTGGTGTGACGATCAGGGCGCCTGTGATTGATGTGAGCAACCGCCCAAGCTTTTGCTCCCTCTTCCTCGGGATCCAGAATCTCAGCAGGTCAGGGCGGGCCGACGCGGCAAGAAACCCCTTTTCTTCGACGTACTCATTGCCTCCCGTCGGAATAGGGTATTCCGCCCTCGTTTCAAGAGAAGGGGATCATTTGCAGGTGGTGCGGGCGGCGTGAGAATTCCGCCCGGCAAGACACCCTGCCGTGTCTGCAGCGGTATGCGTCCTGCCTTCATCCGGCGCGGGCCCCCGGTCCCGCTGATCGGCCGGGGACCGGCATGAGTCCTTGTCGTCGGGCATGACCCGGCGGTGTCAATTCGTTGAAGCAACACCTTCGGTCAGGGCTCGCTGGAAGGCTTCCTGT
>NZ_JBHSPC010000154.1:0-19666 GCF_042656345.1 Streptomyces incanus | reverse complement strand
TCCTCGACCGCCGTCACCCGCGCGTGGTCCGGATCGGCCCGCAGATTGCCCCACTCCACCAGCTTGTCCAGCGCCTGCGTCACCGCCTCGACGTCGGCGGGCCGGCTCCCCGCGTCCAGGGCGGCGTACACGTCCTCCGGCCGCAGGTGCACGGCGAACCGTTCCTTGGCGGTGAGGAAGGCCCGCATCACCTGGCGGTAGAGGGGGGCGTTGGGGACGGTGAAGGGGGTGTAAGTCACTGGAGGTCATTTCGGCACGTTCTCCCACCACCTTCACGACCCCACGTGGGAGTCGTGGACACGCGCCAGGAAGCGGCTCGGCTCACCGTGCCAGGTGATGGCGAGTGCGTCACGGGCGCGGGTCGCCGCGACGAAGAGCAGCGATCGCGCCCGGTGCAGTTCTCGCCGGTGGCGGCTCGGGTCCGTGTGTTCCCAAGCGTCCACGGAGGCACGGGGAACGAGTCCTTCGGCCACCCCGGCGATGATCAGGCAGCGGTACTCCAGTCCCTTGAAGCGGTACATGGTGCCGATGTGGACGCCTTGGTCACCGCGCGGCCCGTCCTGCGTGATCTCCGTCGGGGTGATGCCGCGCCGGGCGAGGCGGTCGGCGAGCTGGGTGACCATGTCGTTGGTCGGGACGCAGACGGCCGTGGACTCACGGGGCATGTCGTGCCAGGCCCGCAGCTGCTCCACGACGAGGTCCATCTCCTCGTCCCAGCTCCGCGCACCGCGCAGCGACGGGGCCGGGCCATGGAGGACCGAGCGGTACCCGGCAAGGGTGTCGGCGTTTCCGTCGAGGTCGTCGTAGTCGGCGTCGCCCAGGACCCGGATCGCGTCGCGGAGAATCTCCCGGGTCGTGCGGTAGCTGAGTGTCAGCCGGGAGGACCGGCCGCGGATGTGGACGCCCAGGCTGCCGAGGGTGACCTGGTTGTCGTAGATCCGCTGGTGCGTGTCGCCGACGAGGAAGATGTCGTCGGGCTCGGACGGCGCCATGGCGCGCAGCATCTTCCAGTGGGCGGCGCTGAGGTCCTGGGCCTCGTCGACCACGATGTGCCGGTACCGGTAGCGCAGCCAGGCACCGGAGCCGGCCTCGGCGTGGAGGTTGTCCAGGCCTCCCCGTTCCTCGCGTTCCTCCGACCGCCTGTCGATCCTGGCCTTGCGAGCCATCTCCAGCCGCGCGGCGCGCTCCGCGACCTGGCGGTGGGTCTCCAGCCCCTTGGTCTCGAGCCGCTGGGTGAAGCGTTCGGCGAGCTGCCAGATACCGGCGCGCTCGACACGGGTGACGCTGCGGCCCCGTCCGGCGCGCCGGACGGCGAAGTAGTCGCTCCTGGAGGTCGCGGCCTGGCCGAGGATGACCTGGTTCCACTCGTCGCTGAGGAATTCGGCGCTCCAGCGGGTCTCTCCCGCCTCCACCAGCAGCTCCCGCCACTCCCGGAGCGCCGCCGTGTCGTCGATGCGCCGCTTGGGGTTGCCCGGGTCGGCCTCGCTGACGATGCGGGTGGCGAGCTGGTCGACATGGGTGATGTCGACCCGGGCCAGCACGTCGGGGCCGCCGAGCGAGAGGAGCCGGGCCCGCAGGTCGGCGGCGAGGTTCCTGTTGAACGTGGTGAGCAGGACAGGCTTGTTGCGACCAGGAGGGAGCCGGCTCACCAGATGGCACACGCGGTGGAGGGCGACGATCGTCTTACCCGTCCCCGGCCCGCCGCCGACCCGGGCCGGGCCGGAGTAGCGCCGGTGGACCAGCTTCTCCTGGGTGGGGTGGAGGAAGATCTTCCATCGCCCGAAGTCACCTTCCTCCAGGATGCTCTGCAGGGATTCGTCGTCGGTGATCACCACGGTCTGGGAACGGTCGACGGCTGCCTGCCAGTCGCCGGTGTCGAGGTTCTCCTCCGGTGCGGTCACGGCGACGGGCGCGGTGACCTGTTCCATGACCGCCTCATACGGAACGCCGTCACGCAGCCGGAGGAGCACCTCCCCGGTGTGGTGGGGCGCGTACTCGGCGAGGCCGAGCAGTTCGTCGTCCGTGGTGAGCTTCCGGACGATCGGAAGGAGCGCTGCGACGACGCCGAGGTCCGCGAGCTGCTCATCGGTGTACGCGGCGAAGAGGGGTTCCTCCAGCGGCTCCGACCGGGCCGGTTCCGGAGCGGGAGCAGGGAGGGGCGTCGGAGCCGGGGCGGGAGCGGCGGGCGGCGTGAGTTCACGGCGCAGCACGCTCTCCTCGACGACCTGGAGGTCGACGTACTCAATGGCGCCGGTGACGTGGTTGATGCCGTAGTTGAACCGGTCCAGGTTCTTGTGGACGTGGCCGCGGTGCTTGACCGAGACGAGAAGCCAGTCGTCACCGCCGAGGCGGATCATCAGGGCTCGCCACTCGCGGTTGACGCGTGCCGACCAGAGCCGGTCGTGGCCTTCGAGTTGTTTGAGGCCGAACCCGCCCGCGTCCGGGTTGCGGCGGAAGTCGTGCTGGAACTTGTAGAACGCGCCGAGGACCGCACGATCCAGTTTGACGATTTCCTTGTCGGCCTTGTCCAGCAGGCGCAGGGTCACGCCCGTCCTGGGTGCGCCGGTGACCGTCATCGCTCGTTCCCCTCGTGGTCGTTCGTCGCCCTGACGGCGTCGGCGTCCGCGTCGCCGCTCACCAGCCCGGCGAGTTCGTCGGCATCCCATTCCGTCGCGGTGCGGACCTGCCAGCCCGCCTCCCGGTAAGCCTGGTCCCGTTGTTCGGCGTCGATGTCCCGTTCACTGACCGGGTCAGGGCGGTGCGCCAGGACGACGCCGACGCGTCGGGCGGGCCAGGCGAGTTCGGCGGGCCAGGCAGCCGCTCCCAGTTCGTAGCCGGCCTCCGGCGCGGGCAGGCCCCGGTCGGCGAGAGTTCGGGCGAGAGCGGGCAGGCCGAGATCGTCGATGAGGAACTCGATGACCTCGTCCCAGGCGGGATCGCGTACGGCCGCGGGAGCCTCTTCGACGTTCTGCCGGTCCGCCGGCGGCTCACGTCCGTCCGTCACGGGCCCGTGCGCCTCGGTTCCGTCCGCCGCGGGCTCGTGCGTCCGCCGCTGGGAGGTGAGCCAGCCGGCTCCGCCGGTGACCGCCAGTTCGGCCGGGTCGAATCCGGGCAGCAGACCGGCCGTGAGCTGGACCCCGTCCCCCTCGCCCGCGTCTAGGAACTGGAGCAGGTTGCTCCAGTAGAGCCACGCCTGCCAGCGCCTGCGGTGGGCGGCCTCGTCGGCGGTGACCGCGTCCGCGCTGTCGTCCAGTACGGTCAGCGCCGTCCAGACCGCCCCGGTCTGTCCCCTGCGCAGGTCGAGCGCGATGGTGAGCGGGCATCCCGAGGTGTCCCGGGTCGCCATGACCTGGACGGCGCCCTGTCCTCCGGCCAGCCGCGTCCCGTGCAGCGCCTCACTGATTCTGTGCCCGATCTCCTCGCCGTCGGCCAGGGCCCTGCTGGTCGCCGACACGGCGGCGAAGCCCGCGAGCGCGCTCTGAATACGGCGCCGCCACGCGTCGGGGTTCGGGTCGGTGAGGTAGCCGATCAGTGTCTCGACCGGGTTGGCCCACACCAGGCGGGGCAGGTCACGGGTGTCTCCGGCGTGCATGCGCCGGTGGACGTCCATGGCCGTCTTCTGCGCGGTGTTCGGGTACGGCTTCCACACGGGGTCGGCCTGCGGCCTGGTCTGCCCTGCCCAGGCCTGTACGTCGTCCCAGGTGAGCTGGAAGACCTGCCAGCCCTCCGCGCGCAGCCGGGTGCGCTTGGCCGCGTCTTCCTCGGCGATGAGGTGCTCGGGGCTCGCGTGGTAGCGGTATCCGTCGAGGTAGACGGCGACTCGGCGGTCGTCGTCGGTGCTGCGGAAGACCACGTCCGGCCGCGTGAAGCCGAGCGGGGTCTGGGTGTCCATCTGCCAGCCGCGGACGGTTCCGTCGGGTGCGGTGAAGCGCAGGGTCGTGTCCCTGGTGCCGTCGGCGGTGAGTGCCGTGCGGACGCTGACCTCGTCCATCCGCTCGGCCCATTCCAGCAGCCCGCGTCGGAAGAGTGCCTCCAGTTCGCTCTCCACCTGGTGCACCAGGGTGATGTCGCCGGTGGTGGCGACCGGTACGACGCTCCACCGGTCCGGGGTGCGGCCGAACAGGTCGCCCAGCATGTCGAGGGCGTGCTCGCGGGAGACGAGTGCGTACTCGTTGTCGGTGACGTGCCGCAGCAGGCAGCGGTGGCACGCGGGCCGGCCCTGCCCCACGCACACGCAGGTCTCGATCACCTGGCGGGCGTAGTCCAGGACGCCCTTGAGGCCGTCCCGGCCGGCGAGGCGGTGCAGGTAGCCGGTGCCGCCGGGAAGCGTGTCGTACAGCACGAGGAAGTGGCGGCGGTGCGCGCTCTCGCCGCGTTCCTCGGGCATGGAGTCGGTGACGACCGCGAGGTGGTCGGGGTCGCCGCCGTAGCTGCGGGCGATGCCGGCCAGCAGCAGCGCCTTGAAGGACGCGAGCCGTTCCCGGGTGTGCGCGGTGACGGCGGGGGTGAGGATACGCAGTGCGTCGGTGCGCAGCTCGTGGGCGAGCAGCACCCGCTCGCCGCGTCGTGCGGTGTCGGCTCCGGCGCGGCGCCTGCGGCACCAGGGCCGGTGGTACTTGCCGTACGCGGACGGGTCGCCGGTGTCGTACGCGGCGGGCCCGCCGTCCGGGTCGGCGAAGCCGCACGCGTCGCAGACCCAGAAGGGGTTGAGGCGGACCTCCTGTCCGGCGAAGGCCGTGTCCGTGCCACCGTCCACCCGGACGGCTCCGACGTTGATGTGGCGGACGTGTGCCTGCCGGGTGAACTCCCATCCGAAGGTGGCGTGTTCGTGTTTCCACGCCTGCTCGACGTCGCGTGCGTCGATGTCCACGGCCGGGACGACGGTGTAGTGCCGCTTGTCCCTGTCGTCCCTGTCGTCGCGTACGCGTACGTCGTCGCGTTCGTCCCGGGAGGTGACGCGGCGCGGCACGAGGACCTTGTGCAGGCAGCCGACGTCCCCGATGGCCGCGGACCGGCAGCGGGGGCAGGGCGAGGAGTCGTCCTCGGCCCGGTGGGTGCGGACGTGTCCGCAGTCGGGGCAGATGCGCCACCAGATCCAGGCCGGGCGGCCGGGAGTGCCGATGTCCAGTCCGGTGACACGGTGCTTGTAGCCCTGGGCGTAGTAGTGGTTGCCGGGGGCGAACTCGGAGAGGGCGAGACGGGCGGGGCGGCTGTGGCGGAGGGTCTTGCTGTGGTTTTCGCGGGTGCCGTCGGAGGCCTTCTCGCTCCAGGTGAGGGTGGCCTCCAGTTCGGTGGCCGAGTCGATCAGGCTGTAGTTCGGCAGCAGGCCGAGGTCGACGAGGGCGCCGTGCGCGGTGGTGCGGCTGATCTCGCGGGATACACGTGCCACATCGCGCCGCTCGGCGCGCAGTTCGCGCCCCTGCCGTTCGTGGTCGGGGTCGCCGGCGACGAGCAGTCCGTGTGCCCGGTCGATGGCCTCGGTCCGGCGCTGCAGGTCGGCGCGGCGGTCCTCCCAGCGCCGGCACGCGGCTTCCAGGGCGCCTTTCAGTCCCTCCTCGCCGGGGTCGGTCGCGTAGGTGGTGAGGGCGGCGCGGGCCTGCGGGCTGACGCCGGTGCCGCGGCTCTCGTCGTACGGGGGGAACAGGTCCAGGAAGCCCTCTACGAGCCGCCCGCCGCCGGCGAGCGCCGCTTCGGCGAACTCGGCCTGCCAGGCGGAGGCGCCGAACAGCTCGGTGGCACGCCCGGGCAGCGGCCGCAGGGGCGTCCCGTCGGGGGCGGTCAGCCGGCCGGCGCCCGCGAGGTCGAGGAGGTGGGCGAGGTACTGGCGGCGCAGGATCTCGGCCGCGGAAAGGTAGCAGCCGGGCGGCAGGACGTCCCCGGCGATCATGAGCCGGGGTTCTTCGAGGTAGTAGCGGTCGCGCGGGCCGCGGTCGACCATGGTGAGCAGGTACGCGTTGCCGGTGGAGCGGCCCGCCCGGCCGACGCGCTGGATGTAGTTGGCCGGCCCCTTCGGCAGGGAGGCGAGGACGACGGCCGACAGGTCGCCGATGTCGATGCCGAGTTCGAGGGTGGGGGTGCAGGACAGTACCTGCGGGTTGGCGTAGTGGACGTCGGTGCCCTCGCGGAAGGCCTTCTCGACCGCTTCGCGCTTGGCGCGGCTGAGGGTGCCGGTGTGCTCGGCGGTGTTGATGGTGAAGACGCCGGCCTCGCGGTACATGCGCCGGTAGAAGTCGTCGGTGAAGTCCCGTTGCCGGAGCCCGCTGTCCAGGTCGCGGCCGGTGCCGAGGGTCCCCCCGCAGCGGTAGCGGGGGCACGGCTGTCCGTGCCACTGGTCGGCGAGGTCGGGGTGCACGGTCTGTTCCCAGAAGCAGCGCGGGCAGTGCGCGGTGGCGTCGGGCAGCATGTCGTCGGCGAGTCTGCGGACCTGGATGTGACCGGGCTGAAGTCCGTAGACGCGGGTGGCGCCGTCGAGGGCGGTGCGTACGGAGAGGATCCCGGTGTCGGCGAGCGCGGGCAGCAGCCGGGCCAGAAAGCCGGCGGCGGCCTCCCTGCGCAGGCCGAGGGCGCGCACGGCCCAGTCCTGGTACCAGCCGAGCCGGCCGGTGAGCACGTCGAAGTCCTCGCTGCCCTGCTTGGGTGAGCCGAGCAGGAAGGCGGGCGCGGAGACGCCGGGGGGAAAGGCCGGCATGCCGGTTTCGCGTCCGCCCCAGATCGCCCACCGGCGCACCCCGGCCTGGTCGAGCCAGGGGTCCAGCCAGGCGTGCCGGACCGCGCCCCGGATGCGCAGCCGTTCCAGCAGGCCCTTGACGAAACCGACGCACTGGTCGGGGCCGGGTGCGGATCCGTCGGGCAGGGCGATCTCTCCCGGGGTGGTGAGGAGGATCTCCCGTACGAGGTCCGCTACGCCGTCCGGGTCCGGGAGGGGCACGTCGGCGGCGACGGTGCGGGTGAACTCCAGGGTACGGCCCTGCCGGGAGCGCAGACCGAACTCCATGACGGTGGCGAACGCCAGGCGTTGCGCGATCAGTTCCCAGGTGGGCTTCGAACCGCGGCTGCGGCCGGAGAGCAGGGTGTCCACGCCGCGGATCAGGTGCAGGTCCGGCGGGATGACTGCGGCCTGCACCGCCTTGCTGTCGACGACATCCGCGATCAGGTCGGCGGCCAGGTCGTTGAGGGTGATCGGTTCGTCCTCGTCGATGCGGCTGGCGAGCAGCGCTCGCAACGAGAACGTGTACGAGCGGCTGGCGACGTATCCGGCGCGGTGGGCGGCGTCCTGGACGGAGTCGTTGAAGAGGAGGGTCTTGTTCTCGCCCAGGTTCTTGTCCAGTTCGCCGCCGGTGAAGAGCTGGGTGACGGCGGCGGCGGCGAGCGCGGCGAGCCCGGTGCCGAGGTAACGGATGGCGTTGAAGGTGCGGCAGGCGGGGCACTGGTCGCGCTCCGCGGCCCGGTCGCCGTCGAGGTCGACGTGGACGAACGCGGCGTTGTGCAGGGGCCTCGGCCGGCGCGGTCCCCCGCCGTCCGCCGGGCCGGTGAAGTCGGCCTCGGGCGACAGAGGGCGCAGCCGTCCACCGCCGCCTTCCAGGACCATGACGGCGGGCCCGCCGCGCCGGCGTTCCTCCCCGGTTGCGAAGGCGGTCTCGTGCACTTCCTGCGGGGTCGCGGCGATCATGTTGCGCACTCGGCGCTTGTCCCGGCTCATGGAGGCGCGGCGGATCTTCGTGGCGGTCAGGTCGAGTTCAGCGGGGTCGACCTCCGGTGAGTACGCGGCCCAGCCGGAGCGCCCGCACTCGCGGCAGAACACGGCGGGCAGGAAGATCTCGGCGGGCGGCGGGGCGCTGTCGCCGGCCGGTACGGCGGCCTGCTCGGCGGCGTCGAGCGGTACGGCGGGGCCCTCCCCGTCGTACGGGGACGGCCGGGTGGCCGGGCTCTGGTCCTTGCGGGCCAGTGCGCCGCCGGAGGTCACCCGTTCGTCGTCCCAGCGGAACTCGGCACGGGCCGCGCTGATGCCCCGCAGCACCCTGGAGACCGAGCGCACCCAGTGGTGGATCTCGATGGACAGCAGCGGCCGTCCGGGGTGCTCCGGGTCACGGGCGTACGACAGGAGGGCGACGTAGCGGGCGAGGGCCTGGGCGGCGAGGCGCGGCCGCTGCTGCACGGCCACTCCCCAGTGGTAGGCGTAGCGGGGCAGCACCTCGGTGATCTCGTCGAGGGTCTTGGGGTCGCCGTCGAGGATCTCCAGGACGGCAGCGGTGAGCCGGTGGCGGCGCAGCACGGCCCCGAGTTCCTCGGGGCTCGGTCCGCTCAGGCCGGTGAACGCGGTGACGAGGTCGTCCATGGCGCCCGGCTCGCGGGTGGGGTCACCGAGGTCGGCGACCTCCTGGGGCGAGGGGAACGGCAGGGTGAAGTCGCTCTCGCCGGTGAAGTCCTTGGTGGAGCGCCGGTCCTCGCCGACGACCGAGTCGGGCGGGAACGGCACGCCGAAGACCTGCTCGGCGACCTCCAGCATGCCGGGGGCACCGTCCGGCCGGACGGCCGCTTCCGGGCCGTTCTCGCCCAGGGTGGCCGACGTGGCGACGGGGCAGACCGGCCCCAGCGGCCGGCCGGGTTCCGCGAGCCCCGTGACGGATCCGAGCCGACGCAGCAGCATGGCGACGTCGGTGCCCTGGGCGCCGTCGTAGGTGTGGAACTCGTCGAGGACGACGTACGCGAGCGCGGAGTCCTGCCACAGCCGCTGGTCTTCGGGCCGCTGGAGGAGCAGGTCGAGCATCTTGTAGTTGGTGATCAGGATGTCCGGCCGGGTGCGCCGGATCTCGTCCCGGTCGACCGCGATCGCGGGGTTGGTCCGCTTGAACTCCTGGGACGGCGTGTCACCGATGTAGAGCGCCGCCCGGACGCCGGCGTCGCGCAGCCGGGTGTCCTTGGCGTCGTCGAGCCGCTTGCCGATGCGGTGGGCCTGGTCGGTGGCGAGCGCGTTCATGGGGTAGAGCAGGACCGCCTTGACGCCCTCCCGTCCCGCCTCGCGCTCCCGGAGGCAGTGGTCGAGCAGCGGGACCAGGAACGACTCGGTCTTCCCGGACCCGGTGCCGGTGGTGACGAGGGTGGGCCGGGCCGGACCGTGCAGCGTGGACAGCCTTTCCCAGGCGAGCTCCTGGTGCCGGTACGGGGTGAAGTCACGGTCGCGGGGCCACCAGGTCAGGTGCCGCTGCCAGTCGTCGCTCTCGGCGCTCCGAAAGGGGGTGCGCATGCGGAGGTAGGGGCCGCGGAAGACGCCGTCCTCGGCGTCGCCGAGGAAGTTCTCCAGGGCCCGGCGGGTGCTCTCGTCGGCCAGCGCGTACGTCGTCGCGAGGTACTGGCTCAGACTGTCCCGTACCTGGTCGGCGGCGAGAGTGGGACGCACGCGCGGTCCTCCTTGGTGCTGGTGGGGCTGGTGAGAGCCGGGCAGGCCGAGAGGCCCGCTCACCGCCCCTACGGTATCGGGGGTGGACGGGCTGCTCCGGGGCGGCTCAGATGCCGAGCTTGCGTCCGATGTGGGCGATGTGGACCCTTCGGGTTTCCTTCAGGAACCGGAAGTGCAGCCGTCCCTCGTCGGGTGTGAAGCGCAGGTGGGTGTCGAAGTACCGCGACTTGCCGTCCAGGTCGGTGAAGAGGCAGTGGTCTCGTTTGCGGCCGGGGCGCTCCGGCGTCACGATCGAGCCCCACTGGGGCCCGTCGAGCTGGGTCGCGGCGTCCCAGAGCAGGACCGCGCGGTCCATCTCCGCGAGCCGCTTGCGGACCGGGTGAACCCAGTACTGCTTCAGGTCCCGCAGCTGTGCCTCGACGTGTGACAGGAACCGGAGATGGGGGAAGAGGTCTGCGCAGCGTTCCCACAGCTCGGTGCCGGTCCGGATGGCGGTGAGGTCACCGCGCAGGGTGGCTTTCGCCTTCTCGCGAATCCAGGGCAGGTGGGAGGCGACGTGCTCGGTGTCGGCGATGTGCCGGACCTCGACCTCGGTGAGCACGGAGCCGGTGTCCTCGTCATCCACGAGTTGTTCCTGGACCAGCGTGAGCCGGTCGGCTTTCCAACGGGCTTCCAGCGGCAAGGAGATGCCGATTCCGTCCATCAGATGCGCGAAGCCCAGCTCCGGCACGGGCTCACCGTCGTGACGGTGGCCTACGTCGGAGAAGGTCTCGCCTTCGGGGAAGACGTTTTTGTGGGGCCATTTCGTCTGCATGCGAAGCAGGAGCTTCCACAGGTCCCTGGTGCCCGGGGTGCTCCCGATCCACTTGCTGATGGGGTGCCCCTGGGCCAGCTGTAACGCCATCAGGGTGTCCCGCATGACGAGTTCCGTGCCCTGCCGGTCCTCTTTCGCGACGGCGATGACGGCTTTGACCATCTCGGTCGTGGCGCGGTTGACCCGGTCCGGGTCGGCCGTCGTCTCACAGGACTTCTCGTTCAGGAACAACTGCGGCATGTCTCCCCCTCCGCGACGGTGTGTACGCCTTGCCCGCCCTCCCCAGGCGGGTGTCAGCCGACGAGCTGTTCGAGCGTGTTCTCCAGCTCGTCGAAGAACCCGGTGGGCCACTGGTCGAGCATGCCGTCCGAGTCGATCCGCGGGCTGACGAACTCCGCACCGGAGCCGTCGCCGCGGAAGTAGTGGAACACCGTCTGTCCGGGGGTGATCCGTCCCTGCTTCACGGCGAGCCGCACGCCGTTGATGACGTGGTCGCTGTGCGTCTCCATGATGACCTGCGCGCCCTGGGCGGCGGCCGCCGCAGCGAGCGTCGCCATCTGCGTCTGGCCCTGCGGGTGGAGGTGCGCCTCCGGATTCTCCAGGAGCACCAGGGAGCCGGGGCGGGCGGTGAGGCAAGCCACCACGACCGGCAGGACGTAGGTGAGGCCGAAACCGACGTGACTGGGCCGACGGCGCCGGGTGGGGCCGAGCGTGCCCCGGAACCCGTACGAGAGGCGTACGGCATTCGCGCCCTTAATGGCCTCCGCCCTGATGTCCACCCCGGGGCACAGATCACCCATCCAGGCGGCGGCCTGGTCGAGCAGGAGGTCCGACTCCGCACCCCGATGGTGCAGCGGGCCCCTGGGGACCTCGTCCCGGGCGTGGTGGCGGAGATAGTTGACGGTGTGCTCGCCGCGTACGCCGAGGAAGCCCCGGCCGATGGCCGCATGGTGGTCTCGCGGGTAGAACTCGGCAGGCGAGATGCGGTCTGCGTGCAGGTATTGGAAGGGGGCAGTGAGGAACGACGGAGTGACGGCCTCGGGCCCGGTGGGCGCGGCGGCCCCCTCAGAGGTGAGCGGCAGGTCCACGTCGAGCAGGGGCAACAAGTTCTGCTCGGCCTCGTACGCGACGGTCCAGCCGTAGTGGTACGGGCCCTCGTCGACACCGAGGCCGATCAAGGGGACGTCCTCCGTGAAGTCCTCGTGCAGGACGTCCTCTCCGGTGCCGAGGCCGACGAGTTCGCCGTTGAGCAGGAAGCCCTGGTTGGCAACGCCGACGTGGAATCCGGCCTGGCGCGCCTCGGGCAGGTACTGGGAGACCGCGAGTTCGCCCGCCTCGTAGGACTGGCGCAGCAGGGCGATCGACTGGAGGACGCTGCTCTTGCCGGACGAGTTGAGCCCGGTGAGGAGGGTGAGGGGGCCGAGGGGTAACGAAGCGTCCTGAAACGCCTTGAAGTTGTGCAGCGTCAGACGGTCGATCACTGTTCGGCCACCCCTCGGAACAGTCGTGCCACTTGCTGGAATCGGGTGCGGACCTTCACCGGGTCCCCGGTGCCCACGGAGATCGACCGGTCGAAGTCCCAGTCGTCCATGAGCTCGAAGAACCTGAAGTGCACCTTCGTCCGGGACGCTACCAGTCTGTCCCTCTCGTGATCGTCGAGAAGCGCAAGATGGACGGAAATCGTCTCGAACAGTGCCTTGTTGATGACGGGGGAACTGCGCGGTCCTCCACGCCATTTACGGAAGGCGTGCTCATCGAACAGGTCCCGCGCACACCGCATGGCCACCCGGAACTCCCGTACCAGTTGTTCCCGCCGCTCCTCGGAAAGCGAGTTGACCTGGTACATCGCGCTGATGAGGAACTGGTCGAAGTCCTTCTCGGCATGCTGGGCCGGATTACTCAGCCGGAAGGCGAGGAAGCGCAGCACCATCTCCCGGTCGGCCATCCGCTCGTCAGACACGCTCCACCGGGTGGCCTCACCGAACGCCGGGTCCTCGGCCAGGTCGGCGAGGAACTCCCGTACCGGCCCCCGCACCAGTGCGTGCCGCAGCTCCTGCGGTTTCAGTGGCATACCGCCGGTGTTGATCCGAGAGAACACGTTGTACTTGACGGCCTCCGGGGTGCCCTGCTGCAGGACGTGGACAGTGAGCTGGGTCTCGCGCAGCCGGATCTTCAGCCGACCGGTCAGGTCCTGGTACGTGCTGCCGTTGAACCTCCACAGGTAGTCCAGGCTCTGGAGAGTCAGCGGGCCGAGACCGGTGACCTTGGGCTCCATGAAGCGGGCGATGGCGGTGAGCCGCTGGACGCCGTCCACCACGGCCCACTTGTCCTCATCGTCCTGGGCCATGTGAAAGTTGGAGATCGGGATGCGCAGCAGCAGTGACTCGATCAGACGGCTCTGCGCGCGGTCGCTCCAGATGCCAGCCCGGCGCTGGAAGTCCGGCGCGAGGTCGACCATGCCCTCCCGCAGCCGAGACAGCAGCAGGTCCACGGTGGTGGTCTCTGTGTAGATCTTGATGCTGTCGGGCCGGAACGGGGCGGAGATGCCGTCGGCATCGCTGTAGCCCCTGTCCTCCTCGTCGGCAGGCAGCTCCAGCTCCAGACCGGTCGGTCGGCCGTCGGACCCGATCTCGATGGCTGGCCCCAGCGGCAGGAAGAGTGCGTCCGGCTCGTCGACATCCTCCGCCGTGGCGTACCGCTCGGGTCCCACCGGCCGGTTCCGTCCGGTGCCGTGGGCACTGTCTTCCAGGTCCACCATGGTCCCCGCTGCCCTCCGCCGCCCGATGTCGTTCCCGGTCCAGCCTATAGACGGGTCTTACGGCCTGTCAGCGCGACCGTCCGGGCCGTCAGCCGGGCAGGCCCAGTTCGGCGACGACCGTCTTGCCGACGGGGAAGCGGTCCAGGACCTCCCACCGGTCGGCAAGCGACTCCACGAGGACCATGCCCCGGCCGGTCTCCGCGAGCGCCCCGAGGGCGGGGCTGGCCGAGCCCGGAGCGGGGGGCCGGCACTCGCCCCGGGAGTCGGAGACCTCGATGCGCAGGATCCGGCCGAGAAGCTTGACGGTGACCTCGAAGTCCCGGCCGGGGACGCGGCCGTGCGTGACGGCGTTGGCCGCCAGCTCCGCGACCAGCAGGGCCGCGGTGTCGGACGCCTCGCTGCCGTGCGGCACGCCCCAGACGTCGAGCTGGTGCAGCGCGAGCCGGCGGGCGAGGCGGACACCGCGCGGGGTGGAGCTGAACCGCTGGGTGAACACACGTACGGTGACCGGATCTTGGCCGGTTGTGGGGGTGGACGGTGGTGTCATGCGCCCAATCTGGCGGGAAATCGGGGCCGTTCACCAGCAGCGACCCGCGTACGCAGCGTCAGCGTACGCACACGTATGGCGAGAGGTGCCGGTGGTGAAAGTTGCGCACATGGCGGGAAACCCGCCGTGTTCCCGGTGCATGCCGATCACGTACCGACCACTGTGTGCCGCGCACACGGAAGCATCGGGCGCCCTGCTCAGACCGCGGTGCGATCCGTATCGTGGGGCCCGCCCGGCCCATGACCATCCGTTGCGTACCGGAGGCATCCCCGTTGAACACGGACCTCAGTTTCGTCACCGGCGTCCGGCAGACACTGGCCGTCGTGCTGCCGGTCCGGTTCACCGCGATCGCCGACTGGCCGACCGGACCCCTGCCCTTCGAACTCGGCGGCCGTCGCACCGATGCCGTCACCCGGCAGACGTACTTCACCCCGGCCGCCGCCCGTGCCCTCTACGGCACGCCTGAAAGGCCCTGCCGCTGGCACCGGTTCATGGACGTGCAGCACGAGTCCCTGCATCTCAGGGGGGTCGAGTTACTGCGCACCGCCACCGCCCGCTATCCGGACCATGGGCTAGCGGTGCTGCACTTCGACGTCGAGGGCCCCGCCCTCCTGGAGACGCTGCGCGCCATCGGCCACCGCAGTCCCGCCGCCTCCGACCCGCTCGACGGTCCGTTCTCTCCCAGGGCGCTGCTGGCCGGGATCGCCGAGCCGCGCAGCGCCGCTGCCCCGTTCGCGATCGCCCGCCCGTACACGGTCGCGTTCCTCACGCCCGGCCCACAGCACACCCCCGCACTGCGGCAGGACGGCCGGCTTCCGGAGACGGCCGACCGCTGGCTCTGGTACCTCGCCTCAAGGTCCACGGAGGCCGACGTCCCCACCCCGCTCGAGCAGTGGCCCGACCGAACGGAACACGCGCTGCGCATATCCGCCGACTGGAGCGCTCTGGTGCTGCGCCACGGCGCAGCCTTCCTCGGACACCGCGCCGACCCGGGCGAGGGTGACTTCTACGCCTTCGCGCAGCTGCACGGCCGCACCGTCTACCTCGACGCCCTGCTGCTCGGCAGCGTCCAGCGCGACCACATCGACGAACTGACCGACGGTCTCTCCGGTGTCTTCGAGGGCCCGAAGCTCGCCCGCCGGGTGTCCGCCCTCGAACGGCACATCGCCACGTTCCGCAGCACCTACTGGCGCCAGCACCTCACCGCCCACGGCCCGGCCAACGAACTGCTGCTGAGTTTCCAGACCCAGTACCGCCTCGCGGAGCGCTTCGACGAGATCCTCGCCGAAGCGGCGGACTACGCACGGCTGGTGCAGACCCAGGAGAGTCAGCAGATCGCGGGCGCACTCGGCGTCCTGACCATTCTCGGCCTGCCCGTCGGTACGGCTTTGAGCATCCTCCAGGTCCTCGGCGCCGAGGGAGCCGTCCCCGTCGCCGCCGCGCTCGTCGCCGCACTGGCCGCCACGGCCCTGGTCCTCACCACACGCTACGGCCGCCTCGTCCTGTCCTCACTGCGCGGCAGGGACCCCGGCGACAGTCGATGACACCCGCGCCTGCCCCGCCGGGGGACGGGCACAATGACCGGATACCGCCTGTACCCGTCCTCGACCAGGCGTTAGCTTGCTCTGCGCGGACCTGGGCGAAGAGGATGCGGGACACGGGGTGACGGTCAACGAGGGGGAGCCGCTCCGGCTGTACAGAAAAGCCCTGAGGTACGCGGAATCGGACCCCGAGGTCTTCCTCGGCACAGCGAGGAGAGCGGCGGAGTCGATCCTGTTGGACATCGCCATGCGAGAGGCGGTCGGCTCGAAGCCGACACTCGAGTCCCTGCTGACCGTGCTCACCTCGAAGAACCTGGTGCCGCCCAAGGTCGTGCTCGCCGTGCGCACGATCCAGAACTACGGCAACTACGGCAGTCACGCCCAGGACGGGTCGGCCGAGGAGATCTCCGCCGAGGACGTCAGGCCGTGCCTCAACGCTCTGACCCAGTTGGCCGTCTGGTACGGGCAGACGAGCAGATCGCTCGCCGAGGAGGCCGTCCGGCACGAGCTGTCCGACCACCGGCGCAGTACGGGCACGACCCGGCTCGCGGACTCCACGCTGATCGTGGTGAAAGCCGTCCTGCTGGGCTGCGGCCTGGAGAAGGCGCTGGCACGACGGAATCACCGTGTGGTGTCGTTACAGCTCCCCTGGTCCGACAATCTCGTGCGGGACGTGTCGGCCCGACTCCTCGACGCGGCGGTCTACAACGAGCAGCGCATCCTTCGCCTGCTCGAGACGGATGAGGCCGTCCAGGACCAGGTGGTGCCCATCGGGCGGGTCGGTTACTCGATGGGCGGCCGCAATTTCTACCTGCTCGCCGCCCGCGGTGGCCGGTGGGGCGGAGTGACGGCTCAGGAGTTCCTCGCGGATCCGGCCGGTGCGCAGATCGCGGTGCCCAAGCACAGCGACATGTTCGACAACCTGCTCTCGGCGCTGTCGACCGACGAGGCGGGCCTCGCGGACAGGGGGATCAGTGTCCTCGACGTACCGCACCATCTCGGGCTGGAGTTGTTCCATCTGAACCAGGACGTGTTGGCGGTGGGCGGCCAGAACCTGCGCATGCACGCACGGGAGGACGAGGCCTACTTCGAACTCCTCAACTCCGACATGCTGCCGGCACCGACCCAGGCACGGCTGCGTTCGGCAGCCGCCAACGTGCTCATCGCGAACCGGGCGTGGCTGGAGGAGCTGGATCTGCATCCCGGGGAGCTACGCCGTGAGCTGATGCGGTCGTTCCACGAGTGCGGGTCCGACGACGAGATGTTCGAGCGTCTGGTCCGCGACCTGGTGGCACACGCCTCGTTCCCGACGGAAACACTGTCCGAGAGCCGTGAAAGGCTGGTGCGCCACGTGCTGTTCGAGAGCTACCGCTGGGGCCGTCCGTGAGCGTACCGAAGCGCGTGCTGGTCGTGGGCGGCGTCAACTTCGACGTCATCGCACAGGCCGACCGGTTCCCCTCGGAACACGAGAAACTGCGGGGCAGGGAATGCTCCGTGCTGCCGGGCGGCGCCGCGTCGAACACCGCCGTGGGGCTGGTGCGGCAGGGCTGCTCCGTCCGGCTGGTGTCCGCCGTGGGTGACGACATGGCGGGCGCGATGTGCCTGGAGGTGCTGGACGCGAGCGGTGTCGACACCTCGCTGGTTCAGGTGCAGGCCGGGGCTCGTACGAGCATGGCCGTCGTCCTGTCGTCGGGCTCCGGGAAGCGGATGCTGACGTTCGCGGGCGCGGACCGCGGTCTGGCGTTCGACGCCGTCACGGAGGAGGACGTACGCACGGCGGATCACGTCCATGTCATCGGGGAGCCCACTCCCGCGCTCGGACGCGTCGTCGAACTCGCGCACCTGGCCGGGCGGAGCGTCTCCATCGAGTGGAACGGCAGGGACATGGGCCCGCTCGCACACGGAGCGTCGCTCAACTTCATGAACGCCGATGAGGCGGCGCGCCTACCGCGGACTTACGGAGCGTCCGACGTCATCGGGACCGCGCGGCGCACGGCGGAGCTGGTGTCCGGGGATGTGATAGTGACGTTGGGCGCCGAGGGCGCCATGTGGGCCACTGCCGCCGGGCAACTGTTCCATGAACCCACCGTGCCGGTGGAACCATTGGACAGAACGGGCGGCGGCGACGCGTTCGACGCGGGTGTCATCGCCGGCTGGCTCAACGGCGAGCCGCCGACGGCCTCCATGCGGCGAGGCCTCGACGCGGCACGTCATGTGATCACAAGAATTGGAGCTCACCCGTGACGAGATGGCTCGGTGTTGCCCTGCTTCCGCGAGCGGACCATCTGCGTGCCGCCGTCCGACTTCAGTCAGACATCGGTGGTGAGGTGCGTCTGCAGCCTCCGCTACATCCGGACGGCAACCTTCCTCATGTCACGCTCTTCCAGGGTCCGTTCGAGGACACCCTTGATCCGGCGGAGGCACTGGAGCTGATCGGCACGGCGGCGGCCGAGAGTGGTCTGCACGGCGAGGTGTCCCTGTCCACCACGGGTGTGGTCTACCAGCCCACCGGCTGGCTGTTTCTCGCCCTGGAGCGTCCGCCGCTGCTCGAAGCGCTGCAGGAGGCCGCGGTTGCCGCGCTGGACCGGCATCTCGACCGGGCGTCCTTCGACGGCGACAAGGACGTCTCCCGTTTCACCGACGCCGAGCGGGCCAGCTACGAGCGCTACGGCTACCGGTACACCGGCGAGGCATACGCACCGCACGTGACGCTGGGCCGCACCGAGGAGGAGACCGCCCTGGAGCTGGTCCGCACCGCGCGGGACCGGGTCGACCTCCCCAAGAAGTGGGTGTTCGACCGGCTCAGCTTCTACGTCATGGGTGAGCACGGTGCCCACGCGGAGACCTTGCTGGAGCGACCGCTGGGCCGGACGTGACGGACCCGCAGGAGTTGCTGACGGTCGCCGAGGCGGCCGTGGACGAGGCGGCCGCCTGGTTGGCGTCGGCCGGAGGGGCGTGGTCGACTGCGCGGTTCAAGGCTTCCGGTGAGGAGGTCACCGCCGCCGACATCGAGGTGGAGTCCCGGGTGACGCGGGTGCTGACCGCTCGGACACCGCGCATTCCGGTCGTCGGCGAGGAGTCATCGCCTCCCGGAGCCCCGCTGCCCGCGCGCTGCTGGGTGCTCGACCCGATCGACGGGACGATGAACTTCGCCCGGGGCGCGCCGATGCATGCGGTGTCGCTCGCCTATGTGCAGGAGGGCGTTCCGCTGGTGGGCGTGGTGGAGGCGCCCGCCCTCGGCCGTCGGTGGACGACGCCGGGCCGCCCTGAGGACGCACGTCCGGTGGCCGAGGACGTGGGCCGCGCGGTCGTGGGTGTCTCCGGCACCGGCTCGGGGCGCAGCGGCGCGCGACGCGTCCTCGACCGCGTCCAGGACGAGGCCTACCGGGTCCGCATGCAGGGCTCGATGGCGCTGGACCTGGTGGGCGTGGCGGAGGGCTGGCTGGACGCCTGCGTGTGCATCGCCCCCAAGCCGTGGGACGTCGCGGCCGGGGTGGCGTTGTGCCGCGAACGGGGGCGGGCGGTCCTCGGCGCCGACGGCACGGCGTTCTCCTTCGACTCGCCGGTTCTGCTGGCGGGCGCGCCCGGGGTAGCTCGGTGGCTCGCCGACCTCTGGGAAAGCAGCTGAGCCGGCGGCCCTCGGTTGCCCTGCCGCGGCGGCATGCCTTTCGCGAGCCGCTGGGTGAACGCACGTACAGTGACGAGATCTTGGTGGGTTGTGGGGGTGAGCGGTCGTATCGTATGCCCACTGTGGTGCCGGAAAGGAGGGATTCACCAGACCCGCTCCGCGTACGCTGAGTCAGCGTACGCACACACTCGGTGGACAGTACGTCTCACGGTGCGTGACGATGGCCGCATCGGAAGTGGTACGGCGGGTGGGGTGGCACGGGAGGTGGCCGGCAGTGGCCTACGAGAGCACGGACAGCGGTACGGGGGCGGGCGGCGCGGAGCCGGGGGCGTCGGACAGTCTGCGCACGTTCGGCGCGGTGGTCCAGGGCTTGCGGGAGCACGCGGGCCTGAGCCGTGAGGAGTTCGGCGGCCTGGTCGGCTTCTCGAAGCACACGGTCGCCTCCGTCGAACAGGGCCGCCGGATGCCGGACCGCGACTTCGTGGAGGGCGCGGAGGCGGCCCTCGGCAACACGGGGGCGCTGCGGAGGGCCGCGCCGCATCTGTCGCGGCAGGCGGGACTGGCGAGTTGGTTCCGGCAGTGGGCCCGACTGGAGGCGCAGGCGGTCACCTTGTGGACCTACGAGTGCCGGGTGATTCCCGGCTTGCTCCAGACCGAGCGGTACGCGCGAGCCGTGACCGAGAGCGTGCCACCCGTGAAGGACGCGGAGCAGGTGGCCAAGCAGGTGGCGGCTCGGTTGGAACGCCAGCAACTGTTCGAGCGAACGCCACCGATCGCGTTCAGCTTCATCATCGAGCAGGCACTGATCGAGCGCGGTACGGGAGGCCCTGACGTGACGCGGGAGTTACTCGACAGCCTTCTGGAGCGGTCGTTGCAGTTCAACGTCGAGTTGCAGATCATGCCTCGATACCAGCCGGATCACCAGGGCGATTGCAAAGTCTGATGATCTTGGATCGGTGCTGGTCAGCTGAGTCCCAGGAG
>NZ_JBHSPC010000153.1:0-620 GCF_042656345.1 Streptomyces incanus | reverse complement strand
CCGCAGCCATGTTTTCACGCCAGCAAGGCGTACCCGAAGGGAACAGGGAGACTGACCTGGGCGGATTTGTTGTGCTGCGGCAGGCGTGAGGGCCTGGCGGCACCGCTGTCGGCCGTGGTTGTCCGCTCTTGCGGGCACGCCATGGGCACGCGTCAGGGGCATCGAGCCACAAGCGGTGCTCGGCGGATCGCGGCGAGTTCGGTGCTCTGTCGCGGGGAGTGACCCGGGGAGGGGCATTGCAACCGCATGGGGTCGTGCCCCGTCTCGTGGTGTAAGCGACCTTGCTCGACGCGTTCCGGTGAACCGCGCGTCAGCCACCTCATGGGACCTGGCTCCCGCACCGCGCACGGCTGACCTTCCGTCAGCGCCATGGGTGGCCCTGAACCGCGTCGAGGCGGCGATGACCTGCGCATTCCGAGTACTTGATCGGCTACACCACCTGGCGGGACGCGATCTGACCGCACCGCTGGTGACCGTGGTTGTCCGCTGTTATGGGCATGCTGTGGGCACGGCTTCGAGACATGGCGGGCAGAGTGCCCGCACGAACGGGCTCTGCGTCTGCAGGGCGATTGCAAAGTCTGATGATCTTGGATCGGTGCTGGTCAGCTGAGTCCCAGGAG
>NZ_JBHSPC010000152.1:0-8773 GCF_042656345.1 Streptomyces incanus | reverse complement strand
TCATCCGATCAACGACACACCCGCGCAAAGGCCACACATTCGAACCTCACACTCGCCTGCCCTACCGACACCGGTACCGGACGCACGACACGACACCACCAGATGACACCATCACTACGGATACCAAAGGAAACGCGTGAGCCTGGACGACGTGTACAGCGAACGGGCGTCACGACTGCCGGACGCGGTCGTGTGGACCAACACCCCGACCGGTACCGGAGCGGGCCGGGTGCTCCCCGACGGCTGCATGGACCTGCTCTGGCACGACGGACGCCTGCTGGTCGCGGGCCCCGACACCCACGCCCACCTCACCGAGGGCAGCACGTCGAGCCCTTGGGCGGGCATCCGCTTCCCTCCCGGCACCGCCCCCGCCCTCCTGGGCGTCCCCGCACACGAACTGCGCGATCGGCGGCCGGACCTGGCGGACATCTGGCCGGCGGCGGAGGTACGCCGGGCGACCGCCCGGGTGAACGCGGCGGCCGACCCGGAGCGCGGCCTGGAGGACCTGGCCCTGAGACGGGCGGCCGAGACCGCCACTCCCCCCGACCCGGTGCTCCGACACGTCGTGGCCGCCCTGGACGCGGGCCGCCCGGTCGCCGAGACCGCCGACGAACTCGGCCTGAGCGCACGCGGGCTGCACCGCCGCTCACTCATCGCGTTCGGCTACGGCCCCAAGACCCTGGCCCGCATCCTCCGCCTCCACCGAGCCCTCGCCCTGGCCCGCAAGGGCACCCCGTTCGCGGAGACGGCCACCCGCGCCCGCTACGCGGACCAGGCCCATCTGTCCCGCGAGGTACGGGACTTGACGGGTCTGTCGCTGGGCAGGCTCCTCGTCGCCCACAGCTGAGTGAGCGGGTCCGGGAACACCGCGGAGGCGGAACC
Organism: Streptomyces incanus; assembly: GCF_042656345.1. NCBI lineage: Bacteria > Bacillati > Actinomycetota > Actinomycetes > Kitasatosporales > Streptomycetaceae > Streptomyces > Streptomyces incanus. The sequence goes on along the minus strand of NZ_JBHSPC010000152.1, from coordinate 7,891 downwards.
CCTCCGGAGTTTCCGCTCGCCTGTCCTGCAGGGGGCAGGGGCGCCCTTACGGGGCGGGTACGCGTACCAACCGGAGTTCGGGGCGCTTCGCGAGGCGGTGGTCGCCGGAGGACCGGCCGCGGATGCGGCGACCGATCCAGGGGCCGAGGAACGTGGCGGCCCAGCGCAGTTCGGCGGCCGTGGCCCGCAGGCGGGTGGGGGCCGGCAGGAGCGGCAGCGGGCGGGTCCAGGAGTCGTCGGTGCCGGGCAGGCCGATCGCCTGGGCGGCGGCTTCGGCGATCCGCGCGTGGCCGAGCGGGCTCGCGTGCAGCCGGTCGGTGCTCCACAGGCGTGGGTCGGTGGAGACGTCGTGCGGCTCGATCTCGGCGACCGTGACCCCGTGGCGGGCGGCCGCCGCGCGGATCCGGTCGTTGATGTCGAACAGCCGGGACCGCAGGGGCCGGGCCACGGGCGCGATCCGCCCGATGTCGGGGAAGGTCAGGGTCACCACGTGGGCCCCGGCCTCCGTGAGTGCGGCGAACATCGCCTCCAGGTGCCCCGCCGCCTCCGCGGCGTCGAACCGGGGCCGCAGCAGGTCGTTCACCCCGGCGACGACGGTCGCGAGGTCCGGGCGCAGGGCCAGGGCCGGGCCGAGCTGCTCCGCGCGGACCTGGCCGGCGCCCCGCCCCCGTACGGCCAGATTGGCGTACTCCAGGCCGGGGTCGGCGGCCGCGACGTGTTCGGCGAGGCGGTCGGCCCAGCCGCGGAGGCCGGTGAGGTCGTCGCCGTCACCGACGCCTTCGGTCTGACTGTCGCCCAGGGCGACGTAGCGGGTGTACCGGGCGCGGCGGGCGGTATCGGTGGTGGGCACGTTCCTGGAGTTCTCGGTGATCGCGGTGGGTGCGGTGGTTTCGACGGTGTCAGCGGTTTCGTGCGGCATGGTCTTCTCGGGCGGTGCGGCTTGCCCGGCCTGCTCCGCCTGCTCGGCGTATTCAGCGTTCGGCACGGGCCTGCCTCCTCTCACGCAGGACCGCCGCCGTGCGCAGGCACCATTCGCGGTGCTCGCGCTCGAAGGACAGGCCGCGCAGGCAGGTCAGGTACGGGCCGATCCGCTCACCCGTGCGCAGGTACTCCTCCTCGTCCAGCGCGCCGCGCATCGTGTCCAGCAGGGAGGCGAGGAGCCCGGCCCTGGCCTCGGCGGCGGACGCCCGCTCCTCGAGCTGTTCGATCAGCGGGGAGGTGTCGATGCGGTCGGCGGCGTGGATCTTGACGAGCAGGTCGTCGCGGATGAACGACGGTTTCGCCACGGCGGCGGCGAACGTCTCCAGCTCGGCGAAGCCGGCGTCGGTCACCTGGAACAGGCGTTTGTTGGGCCGGGTCTCCTGGACCACCTGACGGCCCGTGATCAGGCCCTCCTTCTCCAGCTTGGCCAGCTCGGCGTAGAGCTGCTGGGGGAGGGCGTGCCAGAAGTTCGCCACACCGATGTCGAAGGCCTTCGCCAGCTGGTACCCGCTGTACTCGCCGTGGAGGAGTGCTGCCAGTACGGCATGTCGCAAGGCCATCGCGGCAGCCCTCCCCTTCGCGTCCCGGACACCCGGCCGGGCCCGCGCTCTGCTGGGTTCTTCCCCCGGATCCTACTCAAGAAACTGACTAGTCACATTATTGAGTAGGTGTGGGGGCGGATCGCCCGGGCGCGAGCCGAGCGCCGTGGCCGGGCCGGTGTCCCTGCCGGGCTCATCCGGCCAGCGGCGCGAACAGATCGACCCCGTTGCCGTCCGGGTCGAGGACGGTGGCGTACCGCTGCCCCCACACCGCATCCCACGGCTTGAGCTCGCTCCGGCAGCCGCTCGCCACCAACTCCTCGTAGACGGAATCCACTTCGGCGGGGCTGTCGCACCGCAGGGCGAGCGAGGCCCGCCCTCCGCCCGACGGCGGCTCCCACGCGGCGTGGAACGACCGGACGACCTCCTCGGTGTCCATCAACAATCGCAACCCGCCCGGCAGTTCCGCCTCCGCGTGTCCCTGTTCCTCGGCCCCCTCGGGAAACGCGAACCCGAGCCGCCGATAGAAGGCGACCGAGGCGCCCATGTCGGAGACGACCAACCCGATGGCATCAAATCGTGCGCTCATGGGGCCACCGTAGGCGCGCCCCGTCTCCCCGGTCTTGAAGGAATCGGACACGGCCGCGTGCGGGTCAGCCGCACGGTGGTGCCGTGCTCGCGCGTTCGACCAGGCGGGTGGACAGCTCGGTGCGGGTGCTCTCCGGGCGGTGGCCGTCCATGATGCGGAGCAGGAGGAGCAGGGCCGTCGCCGCCATCTCGGACAGGGGCTGGCGGACCGTCGTCAGCGGTGGGGCGAGCCAGCGGGCCTCGGGGAGGTCGTCGAAGCCGATCACGCTCATGTCGTCCGGCACTCGCAGGCCCCGCTCGGTCAGGGCCTCGTACACCCCGAGCGCCATCCGGTCGGAGCAGACGAAGACGGCCGTGGGAGGCTCGGGCAGATCGAGGAGTTCGCGCATGCGGTGCAGGGCCATGGCCTCGTCGAAGCCGGCGTGACGGACGTACTCGGCGCGCTGTCGGACGCCCGCCGAGGCGAGGGCCGAGCGGTAGCCGGCGACCCGCGCACCGTTGGACACGGTGTTCCGGTGGTCCGCGACGACGGCGATCCGCTCATGGCCGAGGGACAGCAGGTGCTCGGTCGCCGTCATCCCGCCCTGCCAGTTCGCCGCGCCCACCGACACGACGCCCGGTGGGGGGTCGAGTACCGGGTCGATCATCACGAACGGGATGCGGTGCTGATCCAGCCAGGCGTACTGGGGCGCGCCCAGCTCGGCCAGATTGAACAGGACCCCCGACGACCCGCGGGTCACCAGCTTGTCCAGCCAGCCCCGCTCGGGACGCCCGGACCGGCCGCGGGTCAGCGCAGCCGACACCACGATCTCCAGGCCCGCGTCGTGCGCCGCCTCCTCCGCGCCGTGGAGGACCGCGCCGGACCCCGAACTCTCCAGCGAGGCCATCACGAGGTCCACCATGCGAGGCGCCCTGGCCCCGTCGAACCGGGGCCGCCGTACATAGCCGAGCCGGTCCAGGGCCTCCGTGACGCGGCGGCGGGTGTCCGGGGCGACGTCCTCACGCCCGTTGACCACTTTGGACGCGGTCGGTACCGACACCCCCGCCTCGCGGGCCACGACCGCCAGCGTCGGCCCGGCCGCCACGCTCGTCCGTCCCGCGCCTCCCGCACTTCCCGTACGGACCATCGGGGCCTCACCTCTCCGGCCCAGCCGAGGGCCACCGTATAGAAAGCGCTTCCTACTGTAGGTCCGGGGCACCCCGGCGGGAAGAACTCTCACACGGGCGCAGGAATACCGATGAACGACGTGGTGCTCTTGGGGGGACCGGCGGACCGTGCCGGTGCGTGGACGTGGCTCGTGGCGAAGGGCTGGTGCGCAGATGGCGGCAGACCAGGCGAACCCCGTGGTCGGAACGCCGTACGGGGCCGTAAGCGGCCGGTGGGAACGCGGGACCGCCGTGTTCCGGGGCGTCCCGTACGCGGCACCTCCCTTCGGCCCGCGCCGGTTCCGGCCGCCGGTCCCGCCGGAGCCGTGGAACGGCGTGCGCGATGCCGGGGCCTTCGGCCCGACGGCCCCGAAACCACCGTATTCCGATGCCTTCGCCCAGTACCTGTCCGACCCGTCCGTGGCCGGCGACGACTGCCTCAACCTGAACGTGTGGACTCCCGACCCGGCTCCGCCGGCCCGGCTGCCGGTGCTGGTGTGGCTGCACGGCGGAGCCCTGACCAGGGGTTCATCGGCGGTACCGGTGTACGACGGGCACACCTTCGCCCGCGACGGCGTGGTGTTCGTGTCGGCCAACTACCGGCTCGGTGTCGAGGGCTACGGGCTGTTCCCGGACGCCCCCGCCAACCTGGGCCTGCGCGACCAGCTCGCCGCCCTGTGCTGGGTCCACGAGGCGATCACGGCCTTCGGCGGCGACCCCGACCGCATCACCCTCGCCGGCCAGTCCGCCGGGGCGATCAGCACCGGCGCGCTCATAGCCGCCCCGCAGGCCCAGGGCCTGGTACGGCGGGCGATCCTGCAGAGCGGTCCCCCCGAGGCGTCCGACCGCGACAGGGTGCGGCGGGTGGTGCGCCGTATGGCCGGCCGCCTGAAGATCCCCGCCACGGCCGAAGCCTTCACCGCCGTCGACCGCGACCTGCTGCTGCGCACCCAGGCCGAGGTGGGACGCCTCAGCAGCCCGGTGCTCGGCGGACCCGCCCTCGGTATCGTCGTCGACGACGACCTCGTCCCGTGCGATCCCTTGGAGGCACTCACCGACGGCGGCGCCGCCCCCGGCGTCGACCTGCTCACCGGATGGACCACTGACGAGTACCGGCTGTGGCTGGTACCGGGTGGGCTCCTGGAACGCGTCGACCGGCTCGGCGCGGTCGTCCTGGCCGGGGCGATGGCCCGCTGCCGCTGCGGCAGCGAGGTCCCACGCGGCTACCGCGCCCTGCGCCCGGACGCCGGCACCGCCGAGCTCGTCGGGCAGTTGGTCACCGACCACCTCCTGCGCATCCCGCTCCACCGACTCGCCGACGGCCGCGAAGCCCCCTCGTACGTCTACGAGTTCGCCTGGCCCTCTAACCGCCCTGACATGGGCGCCTGCCACGCCCTGGAACTCGGCTTCGTCTTCGACAGCGGCGACGAGCCCGACGCACGCAAACTCGCGGGCGAGGGCGCGCCCCGGGCCCTGGCCGACGCAATGCACGGCGCCTGGGTGCGGTTCGTCTCCGACGGGGATCCGGGATGGGAACGCTGGGACGCGAGCCACCCGGTCCGCGTCTTCGACGACGCCCCTCCGGCCACCGTGCACGGCCCCCGGGACCGCGAACTGGCCCTGTGGACCGCAACCACCGCTGACGCCACCGAAGATCCCTCGCCCACCGCCCCCTCGGAACTCCGCTCGGTCATCAGCCGGTTGCGCCGCAACGGTGCGCTCCGGCGACGCTGAGGGACACAGGATTCCCACGCGTCACGGTCATCCACCTCTGGTGGTATTGCCGTTCTCACTACGGCCCGCCCCGGCCCGTGGTTCTGCGAGGCTTGGTCTCCCGCACGGAGTGGCGAAGAGGAGCAGGGAACCATGCGTGAAGTGAGCCGGGCCGATGTGGTGCTCTCCGGATACGGTCCGGTCGGCCAGGCCTTCGTCGAGTACCTGGCGCGGCAGGGGGACGAGCTTGCCCGCCGGCACGACATACGGGTGAACGTGGTTGCCGTCCGGGCGAGTTCCGCACAGTGCCGGCTCCGCGAGGGCGAGCCTGTGCCACCCCGCTCGGCATGGACTTTGCCGGTCTCGCTGGAGGAGACGCTCGACCGGACCGCTGCCCGCGTCTTCGTCCAGGCGATCCCGTCCTCGCCCGAACTCCGTTCGCACGCCGCGCAGGAGGCCCTCGTCGCCCTGCGCAGAGGGGTCCATGTGGTCACGGCCACCAAGAGCCACCTGCTCAGCCACTGGCGGGACCTCGACGAAGCGGCCCGCGCGGCCGGCAGCATGATCAGGATCTCCGGGGCGACGGGAGCCGCTCTGCCGGCGGGGGACCTGTCCAGGACCTCACTGCGCGGTATGGGCTGCACGACGATCCGGGCCTGCCCGAACGGCACCGCCACGTTCGTCCTCGACCGCCTCGCCGAGGGCGACTCGCTGGGTGAGGCGGTTCGGGAGGCTCAGCGCCGCGGAATCGCGGAAGCGGATCCTTCGTCCGACCTGTCCGGTGAGGACGCCGCCACGAAGGTGCGGCTGCTGGCAGCGCTGGCCTGGGGATGGGACCCGGCGTCCGTACAGGTGCGGGCGGAACCGGTGGACGAGGGCACTTCCCGGGCGGCGCCGGCCGCGGTCTCCCGAGCGCGCCGCCTGCGGGCCGTGGCAAGCGCGTCCTTGGACACGCCCAGCTTGGTCCGCGTCCGACTGGAGGAGACGGAGCCCGGTGACCCCCTGCACGCGCTCGTCGGACCGGAAAAGGCTGTGGTGTTCGGCTGCCCCGATGCCGGCGACGTGATCGTCAGCGGGGGACGCTCGAGTCCCCTGGGTGCCGCGCTCGCCCTGGTGAAGGACACCATCGAGGTCACGGCTCCCCGAACCGGGTTCCTCTGACACGCGATACGCGGGGGACCTGTGCTCCGGGAGGAGACAGAGCGGGCAGGACGGTCAGCCCTTGACGATCCTGCTCTCGACACCGGGAATCCCCTTGTCCCACCAGTGCCCGTAGCGCCGGTAGACGGCGGGATCGCGGTCGGCGAGCAGCACGGACAGCTTCTCCGCCTCCTCGGTCAGACCGTGCCACGCGGCCTTCGCGAGGGTGCGGAAGGCGGTCAGTTCCAGCCCGCCGTCAGTTGCGCGCCACACTCCGGCGACCTGCCCGTCAACGAGCAGGCAGGGCAGCATGTCGCCGTTGCGCCGTACGACCGACGGCCGGTACTCCTGGGGCAGGAGCCGCCCGGGGACGGCGTGGGCCAGCATCGTGCTGTCCCACATCGGCAGCAGCCTCGGCGGTGCCGGGGTGTCCTCGGCGGGCACGGTGGCGTCCGCCAGGTCGAACAGCGGGGCGCGGCCCGGACCCGCCACCCGCACCACCCGGTCGCCGAGCTCCCGCAGTGCCTGGGTGACCACTGGGCGCCCCAGCAGGGTGAACCGGGCGAAGTCCTGGACCGACGCGGGCCCGAACGCCCGTAGGTGGGCGAGGAACAGCCGCCGCACCCCGGCCGCCGCGTCCTGGGGCGCGTACTCGGAGGCTGCGAGGTAGGCGTTCCGCCGGGTGAACGACCACGGGCCGCCGGTCGGCGCATGATGGATCGGCGCGTACGTCCGCAGCGCCCACCAAGCACGGTGCGCGTGCTCGCCGAACCGCCCCGTGACCTCCTGCTCCACCTCGGCGCCGGTGCGGGGCCGTGCCAGGAACCCGGCAAGCTCCGGCAGCAGCGCGTCGACGTCGGTGGGGGTCAGCCCTGTCGAGGTGAAGCGGCGGTCGTACAGCCGCGACGCCCGCAGAGTGCTCAGCATGGCGGCGTGGTGGTGCGCGTAGTCCTCGGCGTGGACGGCGTGCAGCGTGATCCGCACGAGGGGCGCCTTGACGACCCGGCGGTCCTCGAACGCCGCGTCGAGATCCTCGGGCGCGAAGTCCTGCAGGCGGTTCCACAGCGCAAGATACGGCGACGCCGACGTCTGCGCCTGTATGGCGCAGACCCGCCGGACCGCCTCCGCCACATCGAGACGCCGGCGTTCGAGCAGGAGCTGACGATCCAGAGTGGCCAGGACGAGCTGCCGCGCGGTGAGGGTCACGCCCGGATCATGCCGCCCCTGACCGTACGGGAGACCGTCCGTTCTTCATCCGCGGAACGCCAAGCGGCCCGAACCCGGCTGTCGCCTTCTCCGATCACCAAGAGCGCCCACGCCCCAGGAGTGACACACCTACCCGGAAGCGTGAGCACTTCGGCCCTCACTGTTCCTACGCCGCTCACCTGAGCACTCGAGTGACATTCGCCTGCTGATTGCTCACGCTTCTCGGTAAGGGGTCAGCCATCTCCGGTGCGCAGGTCACAGTGCGTCGCGCTTGTACTCGTTGTTCTTGCGCCGGCTGTGCCGGGGCCTGTCCGACGGGTCCGCGGGGTGCACCCTGTCCAACTCCTAGGCTGTGGGCCATGGGGAACAAGCTCACTCCCGAGGGCCGCGCCTTCATCAACTTTCGGGACTACGAGTTCCGGGACCCGAGGGCGCACGGCTTCAGGTGGGTCGACATCAAGCACTTGCGGTGTCCCGCGGAGTCCGCCGATGACGGGAAACTGCTCGCGGCACTTATAGGGGTCTTCGAACTTGATGGGGGCGCGGCGGTGACGGGCAGGCCTGCCGGTCACGCTGCG
>NZ_JBHSPC010000151.1:0-697 GCF_042656345.1 Streptomyces incanus | reverse complement strand
ACTCCCCATCCTGGGCATCACCAACGATCCGGACAGCTACGGAACTTGATCAAGCCCTGGACGACATCCGCACGCCAGGAAACTCAAACATACATTCCTTCATGCAAATGTGCACGACTTGGAAAGCTGACGGATAGCACCTACTTGACGTCACCCTCCGAAGTGGCCTTCGTTTCTCGACGAGCGGTATCCCGCGTCATGAGAATCCGCCGCGCGGCTGCAGCGAAAAGCAACGCGATCGGCAACGAAGCGAAACTCCAATCAGGCGGCAGAAGCAGATAGGAAGCCACTCCAAAAATCGCAAAAATAGTAAGCTGAAGCGCCATGTCCCGGCTCACTGAAGAACCTTCCTGTAAGGGGTGCCGGACAGTCATCGGGACCGCCCGGCACCCTCATTACTCCACTACCGTCACGCTGCTAGAAAGGCCACCAACTGCTTCGGCGGTGCCTGCCTTGACCTGCACCATGTCTACCGCTCGTACGACCTGGCCGGTAGCTGGTCGAGCCGTGGTGCCGACCCCAGCGAGAGCGGGCAGCCCAACCGTACGCGGCGCCAGCGCCGAAGGCGTTTCGATACGGGGTAGCGAAACCTCTGCCATGGCAGCGGCGGGTGCAGAGATTATGCCTGACGGCATAGTGGGTCTTCGAACTTGATGGGGGCGCGGCGGTGACGGGCAGGCCTGCCGGTCACGCTGCG
>NZ_JBHSPC010000150.1:0-8062 GCF_042656345.1 Streptomyces incanus | reverse complement strand
GCCGCCGTCACCATCCGCGAAGACCGCCCCGGCGACCGCCGCCTGGTCGCCTACGTCGTGGCGGACGGCAACGACACGACGACGGATCCGACGGCGCTGCGGGAATCGCTGCGGACGTCGCTGCCGGAGCACATGGTGCCCGCCGCGATCGTCACCCTCGACACCCTCCCCCTGACCGTCAACGGCAAACTCGACCGCACCGCGCTCCCCGCACCCGCGTACGGCCGGGCGGCGGGCGCGGGCCGGGCGCCCTCCGGGCCCGTGGAGACATCGCTGTGCGCGATCTTCGCCGAGGTGCTCGGGGTGGAGACCGTCGGCGCCGACGACGGCTTCTTCGACCTCGGAGGCGACTCCATCGTCTCCATCCAGCTCGTCGCCCGCGCCCGCAAGGCCGGGCTCGGCATCACCGCTCGCGACGTCTTCCAGTACAAGACCGTCGCCGCGCTCGCGAAGGTCGCCGAGGCCGCCACCGCACACGCGACGGAGGACCCGGACGCGGGCATCGGCTCTGTCGACACCACGCCGATCGTCGCCTGGCTCTCCGAACTCGGCGGCCCCACCGACCGGTTCAGCCAGTCGATGCTGCTGCGGATCCCCGCCGGAACGCGTCAGGAGCAGCTCACCGAGGCGGTGCAGGCACTCCTGGACCGTCACGACGCACTGCGCAGCCGGCTGCACCGCCGCGCCGACGGCTGGTCCCTGGAGGTGCTCCCGCGCGACGCGGTCCGGGCCGCCGGCCTGATCCTGCGTGCCGACGCGCTCGGCATGGACGAGGCCGCCCTGCGGGAGACCATCGCCCGGCACCACGACACGGCGCAGGCGGCCCTCGCCCCCGAGGACGGCGTCATGCTGCGGGCCGTGTGGTTCGACGCCGGGGACGAGACTCCCGGACGGCTGCTGCTGACCGCCCACCACCTCGTGGTCGACGGTGTGTCGTGGCGCATCCTCCTGGGCGACCTGGCCGCCGCGGGTGCGGCCGTCGCCGCGGGCCGTCGGATCGAGCTCGACCCGGTGCCGACCTCGCTGCGCACCTGGGCCCGGGAGCTCACCGCTCACACGGCCGAGCGCACCGGTGAACTGCCCTTCTGGGAGCGGACCCTGACCGGGCCCGACCCGTTGCTGGGCGGCCGTCCCGCCGACCCGGCCCGCGACACCATGGGGACCGCCCGGTCGCTGTCGGTGTCGCTGCCGGCCCAGGTGACCTCGGCGCTGCTGGGCGAGGTGTCCCAGGTGTTCCACGCCCGGGCGAACGAGGTGCTGCTGGCGGGGCTGGCCCTGGCGGTGCCCAGGTGGCGCCGGGCCCGTGGCCTCGACGGTGACGACGTGCTGCTGGACGTGGAGGGACACGGCCGGGAGGACGTCCTGGCCGGCGTCGACGTGTCGCGGACGGTGGGCTGGTTCACCAGCCTGTTCCCGGTGCGTCTGAACGCGGGTTCGGACGGTGTCGACGCCGCGGTGAAGCGGGTCAAGGAACAGCTGAGGGCGGTCCCCGACAACGGCATCGGCTACGGCCTGCTGCGCCACCTCGACCTCGGGGCGCGGCCCGTGCTCGCCGCGCTGCCCGTTCCGCAGATCGGTTTCAACTACCTGGGCCGCGTGGGCGGTGCCGCCGGCTCCGCCGACTGGGCCCCGGCCGCCGAGTCGGACCTGCTGCTGGGTACCGGCATCGCCGACGCGGCGATGGCGGTACCGCACCCGTTGGAGGTCAGCGCCGTCGTCCAGGACGGGCAGGGCGAGGGCCCCGTGCTCACCGTCACCTGGGTGTGGGCCGAGGGCCTGCTGGACGAGGCCGCCGTCAGGGCGCTCTCGGCCGACTGGTTCGACGCGCTGCGGGACATCGCCGCGCACGCCGCCCTGCCCGGAGCGGGCGGCTTCACCCCGGCCGACCTGCCGTTGGTGGAGCTCAGCCAGGAGCAGATCGACCGGATCGAGGAGGCGCACCCCGCGCCGTCCGACATCCTGCCCGTCGCGCCGCTCCAGGAGGGGCTGCTCTTCCACGCGATGTTCGACGAGGGCGGACCGGACGTCTACAGCGTCCAGTTCTCCTTCGGCCTGGACGGTCCGCTGGACGCCGGCGCCCTGCGGGCCGCCGCCGAGTCGCTGCTGGCGCGCCACGACAACCTGCGGGCCGCGTTCCGCATGGACATCGCGGACCGCCCGGTCCAGGTGATCCCGGCCGCCGTGGACCTGCCCTGGCAGGAGGCCGACCTCGGGGGCCTCGACGAGGACGCGCAGCGGGCCGGGGTGGAGCGGATCCTCGCCGAGGACCGCGCCACCCGCTACGACCTGTCCGTCGCGCCCCTGCTGCGCTTCACCCTGGTGAAGCTGGCCGACGAGCGCCACCGGCTGGTGTTCGGCAACCACCACGTCCTGCTCGACGGGTGGTCCATGCCGATCGTGTTCGGCGAACTGTTCACCCTGTACGCCCGGAACATCGGCGCCGGCCGCGACCTGCCGCGCGTCACCCCGTACCGCGACTATCTGGCCTGGGTCGGCGGGCAGGACCGCGCCGTGTCCCTGGACGCCTGGCGGAGCGCGCTGGCCGGCGTGGAGGAGCCGACGCTGCTGGTCCCGGACGACTCCGCGGCCCGGGGCGGGGGCCACGAGGCGGAGGTGCCGCAGCAGCTGCCCTTCGAGCTGTCGAAGGAGCTGACCGCGCGGCTCCAGGAGTGGGCCCGCCGGTCCGGACTGACGCTCAACACCGTGGTGCAGGGCTTGTGGGCGGTACTGCTGGCCCGGTCGACGGGACGGGACGACGTGGTGTTCGGTGCCACCGTCTCCGGCCGGCCGCCGGAGGTGCCGGGCGTCGAGTCGATGGTGGGCCTGTTCATCAACACGGTGCCGGTGCGGATCACCGTCGACCCGGCGGAGACCGTCTCCGCCCTGCTGACCCGGGTACAGGCCGCGCAGAGCGGGCTGATGCCGCATCAGCACGTGCAGCTCTCCGAGATCCAGGGCCTGGTCGGCATCGGTGACCTCTTCGACACCCTCACCGTGTTCGAGAGCTATCCGATGGACGCCGGGGTGCTGGAACTCCCCGGCACCGGGCTGCGGGTGTCCGACGTCGACGGCGCGGACGCCACGCACTACCCCGTCACCCTCGCGGCGCTGCCCGGGGAGCGGCTCCGGCTGCGGCTTGAGTACGCCCCGGGCCGCTTCCCGCAGGACCGTGCGCAGGCCCTGGCGGCCCGGCTGACCGGGCTGTTCGAAGCGGTGGCCGAGGACCCTGACCGTCCGGTCGGACGGCTGGACGTGCTGACCGCGCAGGAGCGGGAGACGGCGCTCGCCGGCGGGAACGCGCTCCTGCACCCCGTGCCCGGACATCCCGTCCAGGCGCTGCTCGAGGGCCTGGCCGCCCGCACGCCCGACGCGACCGCCGTCGTCTTCAACGGCACCACGCTGACCTGCTCGGAGCTCAACGAGCGGGCCAACCGGCTGGCCCGCCTGCTCATCGGGCGGGGCGTCGGACCGGAGCGGATCGTCGCGCTCGCGCTGCCGCGCGACCCCCAGGTGCTGGTCGCGATGTTCGCGGTGCTGAAGGCCGGTGCCGCCTTCCTGACGGTGGACCCCGGGCTCCCGGCGGACCGCATCGCCTACCTGCTCCAGGACTCCGCGCCGACGGTGGTACTGACCGACAGCGAGGTGGACGCCCGCTTCGCGGCCGACGGTCTCGGCGCGGGCATCGGACGCCTGGTGCTGGACACGGAGGAGACCGGCCGGGAGCTGGCCGCCGCCGGTCCGCAGGACGTGGTGGACTCCGACCGCACCGCGCCGCTGAGGCCCGCCGCCCCGGCGTACGTCATCTACACCTCGGGCTCGACCGGCCGTCCCAAGGGCGTGGTCGTGCAGCACCGCAACCTGGTCAACCTGTTCCTCAGCCACAAGGAGACGCTCTTCGACCGGCATGCACGGGCCGAGAGCCCCGAAGGCCGCTTCCGGGTGGCGCTGACGGCCGTGTTCTCCTTCGACACCGCCTGGGACGGCGTGCTGTGGATGCTCGACGGCCATGAACTCCACCTGATCGACGACGACACCCGTCGCGATCCGGAGGCTCTGGCCGACTACGTCGACCGGGAACGCGTCGACTTCCTCGACCTCACCCCGGCGTTCGCCGGACAGCTGGTGGAGGCGGGCATGCTGGCCGACGGCCGGCACCACCCGACGGTGCTGATGCTCGGCGGCGAGGCCCTCGGCCCCGACCTGTGGTCGCGTCTGCGCGCCGCCCCGCACACCGCCGCGTACAACTTCTACGGCCCGACCGAGGCCACCATCGACAGCGTCTTCCTGCCCCTGTCGGAGAGCGAGAAGCCCCTGGTGGGCCGGCCGGTGCGCAACACCCGGCTGCACGTTCTCGACGGACACCTGCGGCCCGTCCCGCCGGGGGTGACCGGTGAGCTGTACCTCGCGGGCGACCAGCTGGCCCGCGGTTATCTGGGCCGCCCCGGCCTGACGGCCGGCAGCTTCGTGGCCAACCCCTTCGGGGAGCCCGGCTCCCGCCTGTACCGCACCGGCGACCTGGTGCGGGCCGCGGCGGACGGGCTGCTGGAGTACCGGGGCCGGATGGACGACCAGGTCAAGGTCCGCGGTTTCCGCATCGAGCTCGGCGAGATCGAGTCCGCGCTGACCGCCGGTCCCGAGGTGGCCGCGGCCGCCGTCGTGGTCCGGGAGGACACCCCCGGCGTCCGCCGGCTGGTCGGTTACGCGGTCCCGGCCGCCGGCGCCGCCCCGGAGCCCGCGGTGCTGAGGGAACAGGTGGGGCGGACCCTGCCCGAGTACATGGTCCCCGCGGCCGTCGTCCTGCTGGACGCGCTGCCGCTGACGGCCAACGGCAAGCTCGACCGCAAGGCGCTGCCCGCACCGGACTTCTCGGCGCAGGCGACGGGCCGTGCGGCGGGCGACCCGGTCGAGCAGGCGCTGTGCGCGCTCTTCGCCGAAGTGCTCGGACTGCCCGAAGTCGGCGTCGACAGCAGCTTCTTCGACCTCGGCGGGGACTCCATCGTCTCCATCCAGCTCGTCGCCCGCGCCCGCGCCGTCGGCCTGGTGTTCTCCCCGAAGGACGTCTTCACCCACCGGACCGTCGCCGCCCTGGCGCGCGTGGTCCGCGAAGCGGAGGACACCCCCGCCGAGGACCCGGACGCCGGTATCGGCACCCTGCCGGCCACCCCCGTCATCCGCTGGCTCCAGGAGCACGGCGGGGCCACCGAGGGGTTCGTCCAGTCGATGCTGGTGCGGGTGCCGGCCGGACTGGGCCTGGAGCACCTGACCACAGCCGTCCAGGCCGTGCTGGACCACCACGACGCGCTGCGCATGACCGTGACCCGCGGCGAGGGCGACACACCCTGGTCGCTGGAGGTGCCCGCCCGCGGCAGCGTCCCGGCCACCGAGGCCGTGGTCCGGGTCCCCACGGGCGGCTTCACCGGTGCGGACCTGGAGGCTCTGATCGCCGCCGAGGCGGAGGCCGCCTGGCGCGGACTCGACACGGCCGCCGGACGGATGCTCCGGGTGGTCTGGTTCGACGCCGGGCCGTCGGCCCCGGGCAGGCTGCTGGTCACCGCCCACCACCTGGTCGTCGACGGCGTGTCCTGGCGGATCCTGCTCCCGGACCTCGCGGCGGCCTGGCAGGCCGCCGCCGACGGCGAACAGCCGCGCCCGGCGCCGAACGGAACCTCCTTCCGCCGCTGGGCGCAGCGCCTGACCGAGGCCGCCGCCGAGCGGGAGGACGAGGCGGAGCTGTGGCTGGAGATGCTTTCCGAGGAGGAGGCGCCTCTCGGCGGACGTCCGCTCGCGGAGTCCGACACCGCGGGCGGAGCACGCTCGCTCACCCTGAGCCTGCCGGCCGACCGCACCGAGCCGCTGCTCACCGACGTCCCGGCCGCGTTCCACGGAGGGGTCGACGACGTGCTGCTCACCGGGCTCGCTCTGGCCGTGGCCCAGTGGCGCCGCCGCCGGGGCCTCGGCGAGGACGGAGCCGTCCTCGTCGACCTGGAGGGCCATGGCCGCGAGGACGTGGTCGAGGGCGCCGACCTGTCCCGTACGGTCGGCTGGTTCACGACCGTGTACCCGGTACGGCTCGACCCCGGGCAGCTCGACCGGGACGAGGTGAGGGCCGGCGGCGCGGCCCTGGGACGCGCCGTGAAGCGGGTCAAGGAGCAGCTGCGAGCCGTGCCGGACCACGGCATCGGTCACGGCATGCTGCGCCACCTCAACCCGGCCACGGCTCCCCTGCTGGCCGCGTACCCGGACCCCCAGATCGGTTTCAACTATCTCGGGCGCATCGGCGCTCCGGGCGCCGAGGGCCAGGACTGGGCCGTGGCACCGGAGTCGGCCGCCCTGACCGGAGCCGCCGCCGGCGACCCGGACACCCGACTGGCCCACGCCATCGACATCAACGCCCTCGTCAGGGACCTTCCCGAAGGTCCCGAACTGAACGTCACCTGGACCTGGCCCGACGGACTGTTCCCCGAGCGGGACATGCGGGACCTGGCGGACGACTGGTTCGACGCCCTCGACGCGCTGACCCGGCACGCCGCCGCGCCGGAGTCGGGCGGCCACTCGCCGTCGGACATGCCGCTGGTGAACCTGTCGCAGGCACAACTCGATCTTCTGGAAAGCACGTGGAGGAAGTCGTCATGAATGGTGCGGGACTCGAGGACGTCCTCCCCCTGTCACCGATGCAGGAGGGCATGCTGTACCACGCCCTGCTCGACGAGCAGGAGCTCGACGTGTACGGCGGTCAGATCGCCTTCGATTTCGAAGGCGCCCTGGATGTGGCAGCCCTGAAGGCGGCCGCCGCCGCCCTGCTCCGGCGGCACGCGAACCTGCGCGCCGGGTTCCTGCACGAGGGGTTCGACAAGCCCGTGCAGCTCATCCCCCGCGAGGTGGAGCTCCCCTGGCAGGAGATCGATCTGACGGACGTGGCGGCCGAGGACGAGCCGCACCGCCTCGATGCGCTCATGGCCGCCGACCGTGCCCAGCACTTCGACCTGACCGCGCCGCCGCTGGTGCGCTTCAGCCTCGTACGGCTCTCGGGCCGGCGGTTCCGTTTCGTGCTGGCGAACCACCACATCCTGCTCGACGGCTGGTCGATGGCGATCATGCTGCGGGAGCTGTTCGTCCTGTACGCGCAGGGCGGTGACGACACCGGGTTGCCGCGGGTCACGCCGTACCGCGACTACCTCGCCTGGGCCGCCGCCCAGAACCGCGACGAGGCGGCGAAGGCGTGGGGCCGGTCCCTCGCCGGGGTCGAGGAGCCCACCCTGCTGGCCCCGGCCGCCCCGGCCGCCGCCACCGAGCCGCCGCACTACCACCATCACGAGCTCTCCGAGGAGCTGACCGCGGCGGTCGCGGCCCTGGCCCGCCGTCACGACCTCACCGCCAACACCGTGGTGCAGGCTTCCTGGGGCGTCCTGCTGGGCCGTCTCACCGGCCGGGACGATGTCGTCTTCGGCAGCACCGTCTCCGGCCGCCCGCCGGAGATGGCCGGCATGGAGAACATGGTCGGCCTCTTCATCAACACCCTGCCGGTCCGCGTCCGCCTGGACGCCGGACAGTCCGTCGCCGACCTGCTGCGCCGTCTCCAGGACGAGCAGTCGGAGCTGATGGACCACCAGCACTACGGCCTCTCCGACATCCAGGCCCTCCTCGGCGGCGGCGAACTCTTCGACACCATCACCGCGTTCGAGAGCTACCCGGTCGACACCGACAGCTTCTCCGAGCCCGTCGACGGCCTGCGCGTCACCGGCGTGCACACCACCGACGACAACCACTACCCGTTCAGCCTGGCGATCCTCCCCGGCGAGCGGATGCGGTTGCGCATGGGCTACCGCCCGGATCTCTTCACCGCCGGGCAGGTGGAGCTCATCGGCCTGCGGCTCCAGCACATCCTGGAGCGTTTCGCCGATGCCCCCGAGCAGCTCCTGGGCCGCCTCGACGTCCTCACCGGTGCGGAGCGGGAGCAGTTGTTGCGGGTGTGGCAGGGCCCTCGGCCCACGGCGCCCGCGACGACGTTCCCGGCGTTGTTCGAGGCGCAGGCGGCCCGTACCCCGGACGCCCCGGCGGTCGT
>NZ_JBHSPC010000149.1:0-1527 GCF_042656345.1 Streptomyces incanus | reverse complement strand
GCACTGCCACGAGCAACCCTTCTCACCTGCACTGTTGCTTCGAGGCTATGACACCGCCCCGTCCCCAATACTTTCCCTGGCGCCCGGCGCATAGTCGCCACTGGCATCGGTCGAATGCAATCAGGTCATGCCGATCGGCGTGGCCGCCCCGCGGAAAATGTATCGGAGCGCTGAATCACTCTGACGGAGCAGCGTATGACTCACCGCTGTTGCACCGTCACTCTGACGGGTGTTGGGTGACAACGAGGAGGTGTCGAAGCAGAGGTCCGCGGAGACGCATCGTCCCCCGCACTCGGACGTCGATCGAATGCGATTACCGACGCTTTCGCTGCGTCACACCGTTCACCGACCTGTCAGTGTCGCCTCAAACGAGGAGATTCACCGATGGAAATACCCGAGGGAATCGCACAAACCCGTCGCCACTTCCTTGGCGCCACTGCCGCGGCTGCTGTGGCGGCCCAACTCGGCATGACTGGTGAAGCACAAGAGCAGTCCAAAATGGGAAAACCTGTGGTGTCTCCCGGAGCCAATCCTGGGGCTGGCGCATCCTTTGGCCCAGTGAAGCAGATCAATGTCGGGGACCTGGACGTGGGATACGTCGAAGCCGGACCTGCGAACGGACGGCCGGTCATACTGCTCCACGGTTGGCCTTACGACATTCACAGCTATGTTGCGGTCACGCCCTTGCTCGCAGGGAAGGGGTACAGGGTGGTCGTCCCTTATCTGCGCGGCCATGGCACAACGCGATTCCTTTCAAGGAAAACACCCAGGAACGCCCAACAAGCGGCGTTCGCTCTCGACATCATCGCCCTGATGGACGCTCTCAAGATTGACAGGGCCATCCTCGCCGGCTACGACTGGGGGGCACGGACGGCCGACATCATCGCGGCTCTTTGGCCGGAGCGCTGCAAGGCACTGATCTCTGTCACCGGCTATCTGATCGTCAATGTCGAAGCCAACAAGCTGCCGACGCCACCGAAGAGTGAATGGGCATGGTGGTACCAGTATTACTTCGCCACGGAGAGAGGCGTGCTGGGCCTCAAGGAGTACCGACACGATTTGGCCAAGCTGGTGTGGAAGTTCAACTCTCCGACGTGGAACTTCGACGAGGCGACCTTCGACCGCACGGCAGCGGCTTTCAACAACCCCGATTACGTCAGCATCGTGATCGATAACTATCGCTGGCGGCTTGGCTTGACCAAGGGTGAGCCCCAGTACGAAGCCATCGAAAAACGCCTAGCTGCGGCCCCGGTCATCAAGGTGCCGACGATCACCATTGACGGAGCACACGATCCATTCACACCTCCGGGAAATGGATCGGCCTATCGCAAGAAGTTCGCGGGTAAATACGCGCACCAGACCCTCAAGGTAGGACACAACGTTCCGCAGGAGGCTCCGCAGGCCTTCGCAAAGGCTGTCGTCGAAGTCGATGGATTCTGATCGCGTGACCAAACCTGCGCTCCCCGGGCGTAAGCATTCAGAAGGTGGTCGGCGGTCGCGTTGCCTGACGATGTGACAGGCAGTGGG
>NZ_JBHSPC010000148.1:0-4986 GCF_042656345.1 Streptomyces incanus | reverse complement strand
CAGCCCGTCGACCAGCAGCCGCAGCGACCTGCGGCCCTGCTCGTCCAGGGACTTCAGCAACTCCCGGCGCCGCCGTCCTCACGTCGACCAGCCTTGCGCTGTGGTGAACGGTCTGCGAAGCCGCATGAGCGAACCGCCGTCCACAAGCACAAGGCTTCTGGACGGCGGTCGCGATCCGTGAAGGGGTGATCGAGTAAAGGGGTACCGGTGCCTACGGCTTCACCGGATCACCGTTCCCCATGCTCAGCCACCACACATCGTCGTCGCGGGTGAGGTCGAGCACCTGCTGCCGGCCGTCACTGAAGCGGAGTTCCACAGTGGCCAGGCCCGGTGCGACGGGGTCGGCCACGACTGCTTCGACCGGCTTGTCGGCGTGTGCGCCGAACTCGACGATCAGGCGTTGTGCGGCCTTCTCCCGGCCGGTGTACCACGGGGCACCGACCCCGGCCAGGTCCGCAGCGTCACCGCCCCGGAGGCGTTGGACATACACCTCGAGGACCAGTTCGACCTCGCGAGCGACCTCCTCGACCTCGGGGTAGGTGGACTCCGCGGCGCGGACCGTCACCTTCACCTCGGGGGTGTCCCGCAAGGCGTAGGGCGCCGGTTCACGGAGCAGCCACCATGCGAGGACACCCCCGCCCAGACACAGGGTGACGAGTACCGCCACGAGCCACTTGGCTCCTGAGATCTTGAGCATCAGTACCACTCCGGCCTGACGCGGTGGATGTTCGCCCACGTCCCCCTCTGGCTTCGGATGTAGGTGTCGAGGCGCTGGTTCAGACGGTTGTTGTTGTGCGCGCTCACGTAGGCCTTCCCTTTCGCCATCTTGGTGATGACACCCGCGTGGTCCCAACCGCCCTTGCCACCCCAGTTGAAGAAGACCACATCGCCGACCTTGGCCTCCTTCTGCTTGGATTCGGTGTTCACGATGCCGTAGCTGTGCTTGGACAGGAACGTCTCCATCTTGTCAGCGACGGTCCACGTGTGAGAGTTGGTGTAGTAGAACCCCCCACCCGAGTGCGGCGGCGAGGAGTGCTTGATGCGCCACCAGTTGTCCACGCTCTTCTTGTTCTTATTTTTGCCCTTCATGCGCATTCCGCCCCCGTGGTACAGCGCCTTGGAAACGTAGTTGGTGCAGTCCTGGCTGTACTCGTGCCGGTCGTTCCAGTGCGCCCTGGCCCATTTCGCTGTACCACTGTCATTCACGTTGGCGTACGGCGTGTACTGGGCCTGGTCCACAGCAAGTGCGCCGAGGGTATAGGGGACCTGCCGGGTGGATGCCGTGGGAGAGATGTCGCTCTCCACGCTGCTGTGCGTCACGGCACCGTAGGCGTCGTCGCCCTTGGACATCCGCTGTTCGTACTGCGCGGCGTTCATCTTGCTCCGCAGTACGGGCGAATCCTTTCCGGAGAAGGTGTAGAGGGTGGTTGTCTCGTCGGTCTCTGGTTCCTCGGGTGTGTCTGCGAGCGTTCTCTTTTCATTCACCGTGGCACGGACGGTCACCGAGCCGTCAGCGGAAGGCATCGCCAACACGTCCGACAGAGTGGACGTGACGGACGTATAGGTGAGGCTGTCCGCTTTCAGGGCGTCACGAGTATCGATCAACCAGAATTCCTCCGCCTTCAACAACCAGGAGTACTTCTCGGCGTTGGGCCGACCGTTGATCGCGGCGCTTGCACTGTTGTGCGCGCCGGTGTTCAAAGCAGCGGTGGCTTCGAGGTACTCGTTGACGGTCGCCGTGTAGGTGGCGGCGCTCAGGGGAGCACGCAGCGGTCTGACTGCACTGCTGGTGACCGTAGTGCTGGTGCCGTACGGGCTTGAGGCGCTCACCTTGAAGGTGTAGGGAGCGTCGTTGGTGAGGCCGGTGATCACCATGTCCGTACCGTGCGTGGTGCGCTTGGCCGCCACGGCGCCGGCGGCATCCAGTGCGGTCACCTCGTAGGTGAGGTCAGTGTCGTTGTAACCGCTGTCCGCGCTGGCGTCCCACATGACCAAAGCTCCCCCGTCGCCCGCCCGCGCACGGAGCCCTTCAGGCGGTGACGGCGGTGTGGCCGGCCCGTACTCGACCGTGAATGTGGCCGAGGTGAAACTGATGCCTGCCGTGCTCGGCGCCGTATCCGCCCTTCGCAGTACCAGACCGTGATTGATGTTGGCGCCGTCGGTCCAGCCGGTGACGAGGCCGGTGACGTCGATCGTCCAAGGGGCAGCCGCATCCAGGTTGACACCCGGAGCCGTGACCTTGTCCAAGTCACTTCCCGTCCCCGTGGTGGCCCATGCATCGTTGAGAGCATGTACGGCCAGGTCGGGTGTCGCCGCGCTCGACTGCAACTGCATTGTGGCGCCGGTCACTCGTGCTCCGGCAGGGATCTTCGACAGGTCGGCCTTGAGATAGGTGCGCCAGTTCTTGCCGGAGACACTGCCCACCTTCAGCGCCGTGCCGGTTTCGCCGACGCAGGTGGCCGCACCGGTGCAGACGGTGGCCTTGGTGAGCGGAACGCTCACCGACATACTGGCGGGCGTCTCGACGACCTCCGTACCGGATCCTGCGGCTATCGCGGTCTTCTCGGTCCATACGGAGCACTTGCCCTCGTAACAGGCCCTCATCGACCAGTTGAACGGCCCACCGGAATCGAGCCGGTCGGCAGGAATCTTGAAACCGGCGCGCTCGCCGTTGGGCACGAACTGACTGCCCAAGGTCTGGGTCCCGCTGGCGTTGCCGAGCCGGAACTGGGCCTCGACCATGCCCCCGTTGGACGAGGTGACAACGCCCGTGACCAGGGGAGAGGTGGTATCGGTCGCTCCAGCCTGGAGCTGGGTGGGCAAGTCTGCGGGCAGCACAGCGCTCGCGTCGACCTGGAACGCCGTCCAGCCGGACCAGCTGGAGGTATCGATCCCGTCACTGGTGCGCGCCCGAACCCGAAGGTGGGTGCCGTCCGGCAGTGCCGAAGCGGTGGGAACCTGCGTCGTGGCCACGGTGCCCGGCGTGAACTTTGCGGTTTTCCCGGTCCAGGTGTACGTGGTGTCAGCGAATCCGGGATCGGGCTGAATCTGGAATTCGGTCGTCAGCGCGGACTCGGCGTCACTGTCATCGACCTTGGCCTGGAGGGTGGGCGTGAGCGACCGGACCACAAGTGGGGTGCCGGCCTTACGAGGGCTGGCCCCCACCTCCGTGGGAGTCGTCGGCGCGGAGTTGTACGTAACGATCAGTGACGGCTCAGTCGCGGAGTCGTGCGACCCGTCAACGTAGTTGGCCGACCGGTAACGCCGCCAGGTGAGGGGGTCTTTCTCATTCACAGCCGCCAGACGCACCCCGTAGTTGGGCTGACCGTCCGCCCACGCCTGGACGATGCCGTCAACGTCCCACGAGACCTGTCCAGCGGGGCAATTCGCGTTGTAGCCCTTTGCCGCCTTCGACACGGGAGCCGCGGTAGTGGTCGTACTCGGCTGCTTTGCCCAGGAGATGGCGGAGGGGTCCCAGTCGCCGGTGACCCGCCGGACCTCGATCCCTGCATTGTCCGTCGAGCAAGTCGACGACCAATGGGAGAAGAGACGCAGGTCGGCGTCGATGACGCGCTTGCCGCGGAATCGGGCCGCATCGAACTTGAGGTAGGAACGAGCACGCTCCAACCCGTCGTACGTCCCCGCCTTCAGTTCGGTGGAGCCGCGCTGGGACGTCGGATAGGCGGCATCCTGGACCCAGGTGTCCGTGACAGGACCGAGCAGCGTGTTGGTCGGATCCACAGTCACGGGGTATCTCACGTCAGGATCCTGCAGGAACGAATGGTCCGGCGTGAGAACCAGAGTCTGCCCGTCACCGCTGCCCTCCACCGTGACGGCGACATCGGTGACATCAGCCGGCTCACCGGATGCAGCGCGCTCAGTAGCTCCCCACATGACGGGAGCGGGCGCAGTGGCCACATCTCTGCCGTCCTTGCTCTCCCAGAGCAGCCGTTCATCAGAAGCCTTACGGAGCTTCAAGCCGTCGGCAGCAACGGGTATTCTCAGCTCCACCTGCTCCTTCGGCCGTTCCTTCAGCACAAGGAGATGCGAGAAGCCTTCCGGCAGTGCGGAGACCACCAGATCGGCGTTGGGCTGAACCTCGCTGTAGGTCGCAGTGTCGCCCTCGAGCGTCGGCCGGGGAAGATCGCCGTCCCAGCCGATGCCGAGCGTGTGACTGCCCTCGCTCACTTCCGCGAGAACACCCGAACCACCATCGGAGAAGCTGATGTCCGCTGCGGCCTGTCTCGGCTGCACGACTCCGTCACGGCGAACGAGTCTCGTGTCGACGTCTCGCCACGTTCCGCTCTCGTCCTTGACCCTCGTCGGTCCGGTGGTCGACTCTTCGGTCACCGAGCCGTCGGGATTGACGTAGGCGGTTGAACTTTCCGTACGCAGCGCGGTGACCTCTACGCGCTGGCCAAGCAAAGCCGCGCGGATACGCGCCGCACCGACCTTCGCCTCGACGTCGTCAGACTCCTCCGCCGCGGACGAGACAGGCTGTGCGGTGGAGGCGCCGGCCTGCAGCCCCGGGACGCCGATCTCGACGGCTAAGCAGCCGGCCAGCGCGTACAGGCTGAACCCGAGTATGCGCGAACACCTGGGTCCGCGTCTTTTCTTCATTTTGGATCCCCCATTCACAGAAAAGAACAAAGATCTTCATACTTTCTCCCGCACGCACAGGCAATGAGACGTAAGCCACAACACCCCCTGGTGGCGTCCGCTGTTGTCGCTGCCGGCTTCGCCGCCCGCGGACGCCCTGAGCGGCATCGTGCGCGCGACGCGACTGATCGGCGAAGTTCGTGGCCGTGGTGGCGGCTTCACCGATGACGCGGGCGGCGGTGGCGAAGCCACGGCGCAGAAAGTGCCCTGACCAGGCGCCGGAAAAGCCGACGGCGACAGCCAGGCGCCCGATCCGCACACGGACTGACACGCGGACGAGCAGGCAGTACGAGGGCGGGGGCGCCCGGTGCAGAACACCGGGCGCCC
>NZ_JBHSPC010000147.1:0-58197 GCF_042656345.1 Streptomyces incanus | reverse complement strand
CGCACTGCCACGAGCAACCCTTCTCACCTGCACTGTTGCTTCGAGGCTATGACACCGCCCTCGTATGCTGCAACGGAACTGTCACGGAGTCACCCGCACGAAATGGCAGCAAATGACCACAATGGGGGAAGCCAGACGTGGGGCCCAGCGAGGACGCCGCCGAGTTGAAGAGACGCGCGAAGAGGCTGCGGGAGTGCGCTCGGGAGGCTCGGGCGCTTTCCCGTCGCCTCGGGCCGTACCTCGATGACGCGGTGAAGAGGGCCACGCCCCGCGCCGGCGGCTTCCGTACCGGTGACGACAAGGGTGCGATCTGGCAGGGTCCGTTCGCCGACGAGTGCACCGGCGCGCTCCAGCAGCGGCAGCACACGCTGAACAGCATGGGCACGGCTCTGCTGGCGGACGCGACTCGCTGGGAGAACCAAGCGGACGAACTGGACCGCCAGGCCAAGGAGAAGGACAGGTCCAAGGTCGGAACGGGCGGCAACTGATGGCATTCAGGGGATTCGACGCCGCCAAGCTGAGGTCGCTGGCCGGCGATCTGGACGCCCTCGCCGGGCACTCGGGGCAACTGCACACCCAGCTCGCGACCCTTCTCACCAGTGCCCAGCAGAACCTGCCGCCCGGCCAGAGCGCGTCCCGCGACCCCGACCTCCAGGGGCTCGTCGGCGACCTGATTCCCGTCCCGTCGTTCTTCGGTGGCCGCCGGCGCCTGCCCGGGTCCCTCCAGGGCGAACTCGGCGACATGCAGGCGTCGATGAAGCGCCGCATCAAGCAGATGGAGGGCCTCAGGGAACTGGAGAAGCTCGGCTACCCGGTCAGCGACGGCAGCGTCTTCCTGGACGAGCAACCACCCGACGCGAAGAAGATCGACGCCGCTCTCCGCGATCTCCAGTCCCTGCAAGGCAAGGACTTCGGCGCCAACGGCAACCGGGACGACCTGGAGAAGGTCTCCGGTGGGCTGGACGGACTCACCGCGGCCGAGCTGGACGCGTTCCTGACGAAGGCATCGCCCAAGGACCTCGCCTTCTACAACGAGCTGATCACTGACACCGGTGACTCCGTCTGGAGCCCGTTCGACCACAACGGCCTACCCGAGGCCGCACGCCGGGACACGCTGAGCCTGATGTTGTCCAAGATCAGTCCGCAGAACGTGGACAAGTTCCAGGCGGCGTTCCCGGGGATGCAGCCGACGTTCACCAACACCGGTGCCTACGAGAGCGGCGGCAACGACCAGAACGGCCAGACCAACAACGGCATCCACTGGGCGGCCCCCTCCGACCCGTTGTTCCAGGACGGGGTCTCCGCCGACGACATCAGCCAGAACCAGTTCGGCGACTGCTGGTACGTGGCCTCGCTGGCCGGACTGGCCCAGAAGGACCCGAAGTTCATCCAGGACGGCATCAAGCAGAACCCCAACGGCACGGTCAGTGTCCGCGTCTGGGACAAGCAGGGCAATCACCACTGGGTGACCATGACCGCCGATCTGCCGACCGATCAGAACGGCAACCCGATCAGCACGTACGGCAACGGTGAGACGTGGCCGGCGTACTACGAGAAGGCCTTCGCGATGGTCTACTCGGACGACGGCGAAGGCGAGCGCGGGTACGGCGGCATCGAGGGCGACGACCCGAAGAAGTCCGCCCCCTACCTGACCGGCCAGGAGGGCGAGGACCTGGAGACGGGCGGCTTCCTCGGCATCGGCGAGCGCGACGACAAGGACATCGCCTCGCTGAGGAGGGCGTACGAGTCCGGGAAGGTCGTCACCCTCTCCACTCCGGACGACGAGAGCCTGGACAAGAACCACCCAAAGGAGTGGGGCAGCACGTACCACAGCAACCACGCCTACTACGTCCGCGGTTTCACCGACGACGGCAAGGTCGTCCTCGGCAACCCCTGGGGTGTCCACGGTTATCCGCCGATCACCGTCAGCCAGGACCAGCTCGACAAGTACTTCCAGGGACCCGAGGCCTTCGATGTCCCGTGACGATGCGCGACAGGTGAGTGCAGTGCCCGACCAACCGCAGGTCAAGTACCCCTTCGAGTTCGACGGCCGGTGGGTGCTCCGCTACCACGTCCCGTACACCGTCCAGTACGAGGGCCTCCCGCACCGCATCGTGGCGACGGTCTTCGCGCAGCCGTCGGTGCACGGTCGTATCCAAGTCAGCTGCGAGGGCCGGCCGCCCGTCGAGTACGACGGGTTGACGGCGGGCGACGCCGTGGAGATCACCGGCGACATGTGGCGGGTCGCGGAGGTCGACTACCGCACCCGCGTCGTCCTGGAACGCGCGACCGACGCCGTGGAGGAGGGGACCAGTGTCCAGGCCGGTGAGTAGGTACGGCATCACGGGATCGGTCGTCTCCCTGGCCCTGCTGGCGCTGACCGGATGCGGTACGTCGTCCGGCGGCGGTGACGAAGGCGGCGACGGTGGCGCGACCCCCGCGGCGCGGGACAAGGGCCCGGCGTGTGTGGGCACCGCCCCGGCCGACGGGGCGCACGTCCTGCGCGGTGGCGGCTTCAAACTGCCCGGCGGCGGTGGCGTGCAGTACGCCGGGGCCGACGCGGACGGCACGACGCGTACGGCGACGCTGCGCGACGGCGCGAAGTACGCGTCGGGACAGCGGGAGTGGACCGTCGAGCCCGGGGCGGAGGTCACCGTCTCCGGCCACGACTACACCGTGCGGCAGATCTGCTCCTACCGCGTGGTGCTGGAGGCGAAGTCCGCCGACGACAAGGCCGCGCTCGCCGCCGCGCCCGAGTCGCTGGAGCCCCGGCAGGGACCGGCCGACGACGGCCTCTGCTTCACCACCGACCGCACCGTCCTGGCCGCCGCCGCCAAGGGCTTCCCGGCCGAGGGCAACACGCTCTCGCTGCTCGACAACGGCGGAGTGCAGCGCTTCCCCACGGGCCTGTCCATCACTGTCTCCTACATCGACCCCGCCGCCGGAACAGCCGGCGTCGACGCGAACTGCGCCGCGATCCCGGTCGCCGGTTACAAGGACGTACGGGTCGGGGAGACGGTGGAGTTCGCGGGGGTGCTGTTCGAGGTCTCGACGCTGACGGAACAGGCCGTCCAGCTCACCCGCACGAGCGCGTAGCGGGGGTCCGGTCCCGGCTGAGCGCCCGGCCGACGCCGGTCAGGACGACCGTGCACACCGGTTGTTCACCAGAAGATCCCGTCTGCAACAGCATTGGACGGGAACTGCTGTTGGTGTTGTAGCGTCCACTGTTGCGAACGGACAGTCCGCTTGCCTTTGTTGACACGGGGAGGAATGCCCATGGATCGCGGTGCAGATCTCGCACGGCTCCGGGAACTGTCGAAGCTGTACGCCCGCAAGGCCCACGACCTGCAGCTCCTGATCAAGGATCTGCAGTCGGGCACGGCGGACAGCTCCGGCTACTGGAAGGGCCCAAAGGCCGACCGGTTCCGGGACGACTGGCGCGATGTGAAGCCGACCTTCGACAAGTGGGTCGACACGCTGAACGACGCCAGCAAGGCCGCGAACACCAGCGCCGACAACATCGAGCGCGCCACCTGATTCCAGGGCGAATCACGCGGAGCGCGCAACCGGCCGGGGCGCCGGGACCACAACCCGTCCAGGCTTGGTCCCGGTGCCCCGTCGGCGTTCGTACGAGATCCGGCGTCAGGCTCTGTCGTGGTACGAACGGGCCTCCGCCGCCGCCACCTTCTCGGGCTCGCAGCGGAGGGCCGCGTCGATGACCGGCAGCAGCTTGCCCACCTGTTCGCCCGGCTCTTGATGCCAGGCTCGGGCGTTCTTCCCCACCCAGGCCTCGTCGCCTCGTCGCCTCCGACGTCCTCGGCCGACTCCTTGAGGGCCCGCCTGAGATTCTCCGCCTCCTCGACGAGCTCACTGTGCGGCTTCTGCGGGTCTGCCTTTCCGGGATGGGGTGCGTTCGATTCGAATCCCGCTATTGATATTATCTTCTGAATTCTATTTCATGTCCGGAATTGCCCTTGCTCTCAGCGCCTCATAATCTAAGCCAATGGCCTCCAGCGGTACGCCCGAGAGCAATCCTGAATACCTCGTCCCGCCCACCATGAGCAAGGTGCGGCAGCCATCTGACGGCTCCCCTCTTGGCGACAGCTCCATTGAGGTGACCCTCGTTCCCGTAGCCGCGGCCGACGGTCAGGAGCAGCTTGTCGCACTCGCGTTCACCTCGGTTCGCCCGCTGGTCGAGGCGATGGGAGAGCAGCAATTCCGGGGCGTCGCCCCCACCGGAGAAGCCAAGGGGGCCCTGAAGGGATCGGGCGCCCGGGCCGTCCTGGTCGATCCCCGGCTCGCCGTCGGCTCGGCACAGGAATGCGAATAGGAATCCACCGGTGGCCGACCCGAACTTTTCCGGAATCAACCCGGACAACCTGCTGCGGACCATCAAGAACATGGAATCCAGCAGCAAGACGCTGCACAGCGCGAAAACCTCTTATCTCTCCAGGTTCCAGAAGTTCGGCCTGGACACGGCGGACCTGACGGAGATCGGGAAGATCGCCGGCTGGGTGGATGACGAACTTCCCATACTGCGTCGGAGGCAGGCTCTGGCAGCGGCCATGGAGACGGACCCAGGAGGGCTCGAGCGCGGGACCATGGTCCAGTTGCGTGAGCCCGTCCCGGGGGTCGGCGAGGCACGGAAGAACGGAAAGAAGCTCGCCGAGGAGATCAACAAGGCAGCTGACCTCGACCCGAGCAAGGCCGGCGCGGAATTCCACCGGATCGCGGTGGAGCTGGCCAAGCACGAAGGGGACCCCGATTTCACTTCGGCGTTCTACGCCAGGATGAAACCGCAGCTGCTCAAGATCCTGCCGGTGACAGTGGCCACCGCCAGCGCGCCTTCCTCCGAGAACGACGTCAAGGTCTTCGGTTCCGCGTTCACCACCGCCGTCAAGGCCGCTTCCCCCGCACCCGGCTTCGACAGGACAACAGCCCTGTTCCACGGCGACATCGGCAAGGACGAGCCCACGGCCGTGTTCAACCGGGCGCTCATGCAAGGTGACGACACCGACCTTTGGGCGATCGCCTGGAAGCACACGAAGATCGCTGTGACAAAGCTCGGCGACCCGGCGGACACGTGGTCCGACACAGCAGGGTTGCTGGCCTCCGTCATAGGTATGCAGGCGAAGTACGCCGGTCACCTCTGGGAGCGGTCGCAGAAGTTCTCCGACGAAGCGAGTCGGCTGTACCAGCAGCGCATCAACAGCATGAGCCCGGAAGATCGGAGAAAGTTCAAGAAGGACACCAGGCGAGCGGCTCGAGCCGCCAGACAGTCCGCTCGCGAGGCTGAACGCATTCTCGCCAAGTACGGTATGGGCTCGTTCTCCCGGTTGTTGGAGGTCTCCATCGCCGATGGCGGCAGCTGGCTGATCGGCAAGGTTCCCGGTCTCAGACCCCCCAGCTCGACAACTCTCTTCGGCCGTGCACTCCACGCAGGCGGCAAGCTGCCACTGGTGGGTACGGTCCTCACCGTCGGGGCCATCGGGTGGGACATCGGTCACGGGGAGGAGAAGGACGTCGCCGTGGCGGCCAACGTCGGTGGGATGGCTGCCGGGGCTGGCGCCACCCTGGGAGCGATGGCGCTGGTCGGGGGCCCCGTCGGATGGAGCATCGCGGCCGGAGTGGTGGCTGGCTTCGGAATTGGCTACGGCACTTCTTACGTGATCAAGAGCCCAATTGGCAGGGAGGCGGTAAATGTTGTCACGGATGCAGTAAAAGAAACGGGTGAGGCAATCAGTAACACAACGTCTAGCGTCAAAAAAACGGTGAGCGGGTGGTTCTCGTGAGGTGGATCAACGATGGCTAAGAAGAAGCACCCCGCAGATCAATACCAGTTGCCACCCCATGTCGCGAAAGGACAAAGGCTGGCTGCCATGCGCGCCGCGTGGATGCCTCGTCCAGAACTACCTCAACGCCGCCTGATCCTCGGTATCTTCGGCATGTCCTTGCTGGGTTTCGTCTTATCCCTAGCCCTATGGCTTCCTCCGCGCTTCCTGTTGCATGACCTGCGCGCTCGCGGGATCACCGTCGCTGCCGTGGTAACCGGATTCGACAACAAACCCAAGTATGTAAAGGTCAGACTCGTCCAGGGCCCCAATTCAGGAACCGAAGTCAAGCTGGGGGACTACGCTGGGATGTACCCCGACGCTCAGACCGGCGACACAATGTTGGTCACGTACGACCCCAAAGACCCGTCTCGCAGCCTCTACCACAGCTGGGTAATCGATCCTCCCTTCAATGTGCCTGCGTACGGCACCTCCGCCCTCACTGCCTTCTTCCTGACTGGAACAGTCGTTGTGACGCTCCGCCGCCGAATCCTCCGTACCCACGTCAGCCGTTCATCACCGCCTGAACCGGCATGAACGACCCGCCGGCCACGAACAGGCCGCTGCCCGCGGGGCCGCCGCCGCTGTTGGACGGGAGTCGGATGCCGAAGAGTTCGCCCTCCGACGGGCTCTGGGGTGTCAGGAGCAGGCCGTTGCGGGACTTGCGGGCCTCGACGGCGAAGCCGCGGTACTGACCCGAGAGGCTGTCGGTGGAGCCGGCTGCGATGAGGCCGATGCCGCCGTCGGCGCCCTTGCGGACGACGGTCTCCAGGGCCTCGTCAAGGCTGGTGTCGTAGAGGAGTTCGGCGTCGTCGACGACCACGACGTACGAGCCGCCGGACGCCTTGTCCACCAGCTCCTCCAAGTCGTCCTCCCTACTGTCGGCGTTCAACAGGCCCAGCACACCGTCGCGTCCCTCCAACTCGCGCAGAGGCGAACGGCGCGGGGCGACCAGCACCACCGGTGTGCCGGAGCGCAGCAGCGTCTCCGTGGCGGCCACCAGGAGCGTGGAACGGCCGGACTTCGGCGGGCCCGCGATGACGAAGCCGGGGCCGTTCTCCTCCAGGTCGATGCCGATCGGCTGGAGCTCGTCGCCGCCGACGCCGATCAGCGCCCAGAGCGGGGACGACGGTGTGAAGTCCGGGTCGAGGGCGAGCGCCTCCGACACCGTGATGCGCGACGGCAGTGCATCCACCCGCATGGGGCGTCGGCCGGCCGGTACCCGGCCGTGGCGGTCTGCCGCCTCCTCGGCGATCTCACGCAGGGCCCTCACTTGTGCCTGACCGGCGGGATCGTCCGCGAGCAGGCCGATCTGGGTTTCGTCCACACCCGTGTCCGTGATGCGCAGCGCTCGTCCCGGAGGCATGTTCTTCGGGACCTCGCGGGCCTGGAGCCCCGCCGTGGAGTAGTCGTTCGGGTCGGCGAAGCGCAGCACCAGACGGTCGGCGAAGGCGGACGAGACGTGACCGCTCAGTCCACTGCGGTCAGCGGTCATGATGACCTTGAGGCCCACCGCGGAACCCTCACGGAAGATGCGCTGAGCCGCCTCGAGCAGTTGGCCGTAGTTGTAGTTCTCGAAGGCGGAGGCGAAGCCCTCCCAGCTGTCCAGCAGGAGCACCATCCAGGGGAGACGCTCCTCCGGTGCGGCCGTCGCGCGCTGTTCGGCCGCGCTGGAAGCGCCTTCCATGGCAAGCAACTGCTGACGGCGGGCGATCTCCGCCAGCAGGCGCTCGATGAGACGCCGTACCCGGTCCGGCTCGTCGCGCGTCACCACGGCACCGACATGTGGCAGCCGCATCAGGGGCAGCAGCGCGTTGGAGCCGCAGTCGATGCCGTAGAGGTGCACGTCGTGCGGGGAGGTGGTGCGGGCCAGCGAGCCCGCCAGCGTCCGCAGGGCGGTCGAGCGGCCGGAGCGGGCACCGCCGAGCAGCATGGTGTGCTCGCCGTGCACCAGGTCCAGGGACAGCGGCGTACGGGACTGCTTCGCCGGCAGGTCGATCAGGCCGTACGGGATGGGAGCCACGTCGGATGGCCGATCAGCGGCCGACTCGACTTCGTATGCGGTGAGTTCGTCCAGTGCGACCCGCTCGGCCAGGGGCGGCAGCCAGGGACTGCGCTGTTCGCCGAAGCCCATGAGCCGGGCGCCGTCCCGCACCGCGTCGACGAGAACGGCCAGGTCGGTGACCATGGTGCCGTCGTCCTCGGCCTCGGCCCGCTTGGGCAGCGGGCGGCCGTAGGCGTTCCACGGCAGCGGCAGCAGCGTCGCCTTCGGGCCGGCCCCGCCCGTCGCGGGACGGCGGCCACCGATGCGGGCGGACTGTACACCGACCAGGGACTGTGCACCGGAGCGCACGTACATACGACCAGGGGTCGACTTGGCGATCGCACCCGAGTCGGGGGCTTCGATGACGTCGATGGACTCCGAGGCGTCCGTCACCCTCAGCGCGATGCGCAAGTTGGTGTTGGCGCGGATGTCCGCGCTGACGACGCCGGCGGGCCGCTGGGTGGCCAGGATCAGGTGCACGCCCAGGGAACGGCCGCGGCGGGCGATGTCCACCAGGCCCGCGACGAAGTCGGGGAGTTCGGCGACCAGGGAGGCGAACTCGTCGATGACCAGGACGAGTCGGGGCATCGGCTCCAGTTCCGGACGGAGCTTGCGCGTGTCGTTGTAGTCCTCGATGTCCTTGGCGGCGGCGTCGAAGAGGATCTTCTCCCGGCGGTGCAGCTCGGCCGCGAGCGAGGCGAGGGCCCGCTCGGTCAGATGGGCGTCGAGGTCACTGACCATACCGACCGTGTGCGGCAGGCGGGCGCAGTCCATGAAGGCGCTGCCGCCCTTGTAGTCGATCAGTACGTAGTTCAGTGCGTCCGGCTTGTTGGCGACGGCCAGCGAGGTGATGATCGTCTGCAGGAGCTCCGACTTACCGGCACCCGTGGTTCCCGCGACCAGCGCGTGCGGTCCGTCCCGCCGGATGTCCAGGACGAAGGGACCGTCCGCGGCGATGCCGACGGGCGCCGCCGTGGTGGAACCGCCCGCGCGCCAGATTCGCTTCACATCGGCCCCGGTCGGATCCGGCATGCCCAGAAGTGTCAGCAGTCTGGCCGAAGTGGGCAGTGCGCTCCCGGCGTCGTCTCTGCTGACGTCCCGGACGGGGGCGAGGGAACGGGCGAGCAGCTCGCACCACTGGGAGGTGACCTGGTCGGCCAGCACGTCCCCCGCGGCCTCCAGCCCGTGGCCGCGGACCCGGACGTGGTGCGCGGAGTCGGGAGACCATGCGACGACCGCTTTGCACTCCTCCGGCAGGAGGCGCTCGTCCTCGTCGACGCACAGGGCGAGAATGCCGTACTGGGGGCCTTCGGCGAGCAGCTGTGGCACGCCGGGTACGCGGCGCAGCAGGCGGGCCCCGTCGAGGATCAGCAGGACGTTGGGGTCCGGGTACAGCCGGCCCGTCATGTTGTTCTGCTCACGGGACGCCTTGCGCCGGGCCAGCTCGTTGAGCAGCTCGTTGACACGGCGGGTGATTCCCTCGGAGTCGAAGCCGACCAGCGCGACGCAGTCCTGTCCCTGGTCGGGGCTGGTGTGGGGCAGCCAGTGCGCCCAGTGCCAGTCGGCGCCAACGTTCGGGGTAGAACCGAGCGTCACGAGGGAAAGGTCCCGCGGGCTGTGCAACACCGCTGCCTGTACGCCGAGCCAGCGGGCGGTGGCCAGCGCACGTGCCCGGTCCCCGGCGATGCCGATCACACCGAGCTCGGTGAAGGGCAGGGTGACGGGAACGTCCGGCAGGACGGGGGGCTCGGGACGCTCCTCCTCGTACAGGGAACCGCCGCGGCCCAGGACGAGTTCGACGTCGGACGGAAGGCTGCCGGAGCCGACCCTCAGATGCAGGGCGTCGGGATCGGTGAGGCGACGCTCCCACAGACGGCGGCGCGGTCCCGTGGCGAACAGCAGGATCTCGGCCGGGTCGGGGCTGTCCGCGCGACGGGTGCGCTGCTCCTCCTTTCCGAGCACGGCGAGTTCGGCCTCGTGAGCGGCACGGTCCTTCCTGTACTGCTTGACGGAGGTCTTGTGCTTCTTCTTTCCATCCCGGTTCTCGCTGATCCACTGAGCGGCCATCATCAGCGGGCTCATCAGGCAGAAGAGCAGCATGTAGATCTGCTTGGTGAGGAAGTACATGCCGATACCGAAGAGCATGGGCATGAACGCCATGATGAACTGGAAGCGTGCCCGGTCCCCTTTGGCGGGTGGTACGGGTACGACCAGCCGCCGCCGGGGCCTCAGCGGGGACAGGCGGGGCGGCCGGTTGTAGGCGAGGCCGCCCTCGCTCATCGCGGACAGGTGGGCGTCCGGCTCGGCCACCCGGTCGAGCACGAGCAGCGAATCGCCGACCCGGACGACATCGCCGAGCGGCCATGGCGTACCGGACGTCACCGGCTGGTCGTCGAGCAGGACCTCGGCGCCGCTCTCGGGGACGAGCGTGGTGCCGCCCTTCATGTCGATCGTGATCCTCAGGGCGACCGGCGGCAGCGACGTGTCCGTCAGAGGCAGCGAACACGTGGGTGCGGCACCGACCGTGGCCGCTCCGATTCCCAGCCGGACCACTCGCCCGGAGGCAGGACCACCGGCCACCCTCAGTTCGTACTGTCCGACCGGCTCGCCCTTGCGCAGCAACGGGCCCATGGAGTCGTCCACGGTGACCCGCATGCCGTCCTGCAGCACCTGGGCCACGGGTGCCGCCGGGTTGCAGAGCACGCCGTCGACCCACAGGGACGGCCCGCCGGTCCCGTAACCAGGGAGCGGGGGCGGCGCCATGACGGGCAGGACCCTGACGTTCGCCGGCATGCCCCTCGGGGCGCCGCTTCGGCCCAGTTCCGTCGACAGCGCCTCCGCGACGTCGCCGGCCGTCGCGGTGTCGTCGGCGGTGACGACGACGTCGTGTGGCTCACCGCTCTCGCTGACGATCGTGACCAGCATCCGCATGGTGGTCTTCCTCCCCCGTCGGCCTCTGTGACCGTATTCGTTGCTCCGACAACGGAGACTACTGTCAGTCTCCGACCGCGAGTTCGGCCACTCGTGCCTCAGACCGCCGGCAGCGCGTAGACCTCCGGCCCGTGCGTTACCAGCAGCCGGTTTCCGAAGGCGGTGACCTGCCACGGCTCGCCGACGGCCTTGCTGTCGCTGTAGGTCCAACGGAGCTTGCCCGTCTTGACGTCCAGGGCCACGATGCCGCCGTCCATCGCGCGGGTGATACCGAAGTCGATCAACAGCGGGCCGCCGAGGATGCGGAGGACGTTCGACGGCTTCACGTCCCTGTGCACCAGTCCCAGTGCGTGCACCGCCGTCAGCGCCTCGGTCAGGCCCGCGCCCGACGCCCTTACGGTGTGGGCGGGCAGGAGGCCGCCGTGTGTGACCGCCGCTGTGAGGGACGGGCCCGCCGCGTAGACCGTGGCGACCCATGGCACGCGCGCCTCGGGGTCGGTGTCCAGGACCGGGGCCGTCCAGGCACCGCCCACCCGGCACGCGGCCTCGCGCCGCTGGGGGTCCTCCCTGCTCGTCAAGAGCTTGGGGGAGGGCGCGGAACTTTTCGTCCAGCGCGAAGTGCGGATGCACGATCTTCACCGCGCCCGTGCGGCCGCCGGCGCTGCGACCCAGGTAGACCCGGCCCATGCCGGCGGCACCGAGCCTGCCCAGCAGCCGGTACGGCCCCACCGTCACGGGCTCGTCGACGTCGAGCGGCCGCATGGAGTCCACCCCGTCCGCCCCTCCCCCGTCCCACCCGTACGCGGGCGTCTGCCGGCAGGGTGGTGGGAGGCCCTGCGCAGGGGCGGTTTCCGCGTCCTCACAGCCGCGGCGGGCGCCCGGCGGCCTCCACGGCGGCGTCCGTCACGGCCGGAACAGGTCGGCCTTCACGGCTGCAGCAGGTCGACCTTCACGTCCGCCGC
Organism: Streptomyces incanus; assembly: GCF_042656345.1. Lineage (NCBI taxonomy): Bacteria > Bacillati > Actinomycetota > Actinomycetes > Kitasatosporales > Streptomycetaceae > Streptomyces > Streptomyces incanus. The sequence goes on along the minus strand of NZ_JBHSPC010000147.1, from coordinate 46,429 downwards.
GAAGCCCGTCGTCGGTCCCACCCTGCGCGCGAACTCCGCGACCGCCGCCAGTTGCGGCGGGCCGAAGCTGAAGTCGAGCGTGGTGAAGTACCTGGCCAGCGTCTTCTCGTCGAAGGCCTCCCAGCGGGACGCCTGCTCGGCGACCTTGCCGACCTCCTCCAGGGAGAGGTCGCGGGAGGCCAGGAACGCCTCGTGCACCTTCCGGGTGATGACCGGCTCGCGCTCCAGGTAGTCGCGGCGTGCCGCCCAGACGGCGAAGACGAACGGCAGCTCTGTCCATTCCTTCCACAGCGCGCCCAGGTCGTACACGTCGAGCCCGAAGCGAGGTCCGTCGATCATGGTCGCGCGCAGGGCCGCGTCGCCGATGAGGACGGCCGCGTCGGCCTCCTGCATCATCAGGCTGAGGTCGGGCGGGCACGTGTAGTAGTCGGGCTGTACGCCGTACCGCTCGGCGAGCAGGAGCTGGGCGAGGCGTACGGAGGTGCGCGAGGTCGACCCGAGGGCGACCCGGGCGCCGTCCAGCCGGTCCAGCGGGACCTGCGAGACGATGACGCACGACATCACCGGGCCGTCGCAGCCGACGGCGATGTCGGGAAAGGCGACGAGCTGGTCGGCGTGCTTGAGGAACTCGACCAGGGTGATCGGCCCGATGTCGAGATCTCCCTGCACGAGTTTCTCGCTGAGCTTCTCGGGGGTGTCCTTCGACAGCTCGAAGTCGAGGAGAGTGCCCGTTCTCGCAAGCCCCCAGTAGAGGGGCATGCAGTTCAGGAACTGAATGTGTCCGACGCGCGGCCGGGTGCGAGGATTGTCCACATCGCGAGGCTAGCCCTCGTGCCGCGGGACGGGCTCTCCGGGCCCTGGCATCAGCCCGGCTGTGGCGTCGGAGCACATGGCGGAAGCGACGTTCAAACTTTCGGGTGACGTGATCTTGACCTCTATTGCGTGCGGGCGGTCACATGCTAGGCTCGTCCGCAAGTTGCAGTTTGGTTTCCCTTGCAGTACAGAGCCTGCGGAGCATGTGACCGCGGGCTCTCGTCGTTCTCAGACGGATGCGATTGTGCAGAATTGGTCTTCACACTTGCTGGGTTCTGGAGCAGGGCAACCCTTTGGGCCCAAGGAGGGCTTATGGCTACCGGAACCGTGAAGTGGTTCAACGCCGAAAAGGGCTTTGGTTTCATCGCCCAGGAAGGCGGCGGCCCCGACGTCTTCGTCCACTACTCCGCGATCAATGCGAGCGGCTTCCGCTCCCTCGAGGAAAACCAGCAGGTGTCCTTCGACGTCACGCAGGGTCCCAAGGGCCCGCAGGCGGAGAACGTCACCCCGGTCTGATCCTCTCCGATCCGGGAACGACCAGTAGTACCCAAGGAGCCCCCCGCCGTCAGGCGAAAGGGGCTCCTGCCTTTTCCCCTCACGGGAACCCGCCACGGAACGGCGTGAGCACGGCTAGGCTCCCGCCCATGACGGACGCCGCCACCGCCCCGGCCCCAGCCCCGAACCCGGACCCGGATCACATCGTCGCCACCCGCGCCTTCTACGACGCCGTGGCCGAGGACTACGCCGACCGCTTCCGCGACGTCTTCGCCGCCCAGTCCCTGGAGCTGGCGCTGCTGGCCGGATTCGCCGGGCTCGTCAAAGCGAGCGGCGCCGGTGGCGAGGTCGCCGACCTCGGGTGCGGTCCCGGATGGGTGACGGCCCACCTGGCCTCCTGCGGCCTGGACGCCTTCGGCCTCGACCTGTCGGAATCCATGCTCGGGATCGCCCGCCGCGAGAACCCGGGCCTGCGGTTCGAGCAGGGGTCGATGCTGGAGCCGGGCATCCCGGACGGCACGCTGGCCGGCATCGTCTCGTGGTACTCGAGCATCCACACCCCGCAGGACGAGCTACCGGCGCTCTTCGCCGGTTTCCGTCGGCTCCTGGCGCCCGGGGGCCATCTCCTCCTCGCCTTCCAGGCGGGCGAAGAAGCCCTCCACCTGGAACATCCGTTCGGTCACCCGGTCGCCCTGGACTTCCAGCGGCGCCGCCCGGACCGGATGGCCGAGGCCCTTGAAGCGGCCGGGTTCGCACTCGTCCTGCGCTCCGAGCGGGCCGCGGACGACGAACAGGGCGAGTCGACCCCCCAGGCGTTCCTCATCGCCCGCACACCGCACATCGCCCGCTCGGCCGACCGCCACACGGCCCACCCCTCATGAGCCCGGGTACAGCCCCTCCACCTCCTCCGCGAAGTCGCGGAGGATCGCTTCGCGGCGCAGCTTCATGGACGGCGTCAGATGGCCCGCGTCCTCCCTGAAGTCGAGGGGGAGGACGGCGAAGCGGCGGATGGACTCGGGGCGGGAGAGCGTCTTGTTGACCTCGTCGAGGGCGCGTTGCAGGATCGCGCGCAGGTCCTCGTCGTCGACCAGGAGCTCGGCCGGGACCGGGTGCTTGCCGTTCATCCGGCGCCAGTGGGTGATGCCGTCGAGGTCGAGGGTGATCAGGGCGGAGACGTAGGGGCGGCGGTCGCCCAGAATCATGCACTGGGAGATCAGAGGGTGCGAGCGGAGCCAGTTCTCCAGCGGGGCCGGGGCGACGCTCTTGCCGCCCGCCGTGATCAGCATCTCCTTCTTGCGGCCCGTGATGGTCAGGTAGCCCTCGTCGTCCAGTTCGCCGATGTCACCGGTCGCGAGCCAGCCGCCGGGGGCAGCGGGGACGACTCCGCCGGCCTGGGGGTCCCAGTAGCCGCGCAGTACGTGCTCGCCCGCGACGAGGATCTCGCCGTCCGCCGCGATACGGATCCGGGTACCGGGCAGCGGCCGGCCCACCGTGCCGAGCCGGGGCCTCAGCGGGGGCGTCACCGTCGACGCGGCGGTGGTCTCCGTGAGGCCGTAGCCCTCGAAGATCTCGATGCCGGCACCGGCGTAGAAAGCGCTCAGGTCGCGGCCGAGCGGGGAGCCGCCGCAGATGGCGTAGCGGACCCTGCCGCCCATGGCGTTGCGGATACGGCGGTAGACCAGGGGGTCGTAGAAGGCGCGGGCGATCTTCAGGGACCCGCTCGGGCCAGGGCCCGTACCGGTGTGGCGGGCATCGACGGCCTCGCCGTAGCGGCGGGCCACCGAGGCGGCGCGGTCGAAGGCGGCCGCCCGTCCGCCCGACTCCGCCTTGGCGCGCGCGGTGTTGAAGATCTTCTCCAGCATGTACGGGATGGCCAGCAGGCACGTGGGCCGGAAGCTCGCCAGGTCCGGGAGCAGTTCCTCGGGTTTCAGGCTCGGCGCGTGGCCGAGCCGTACCCGGGCCCGGACGCAGGCGACGGCGACCATCCGGCCGAAGACGTGGGACATGGGGAGAAAGAGGAGGACGGAGGCCTCCTCGCTGGTCCGGGCCTTGAAGATCGGGTAGAGCAGCTCGATGGCGTTGTCCACCTCGGCGAAGAAGTTGCCGTGGGTGAGGGCGCAGCCCTTGGGGCGGCCGGTGGTGCCGGAGGTGTAGACGAGGGTGGCGAGGGTGTCCGGGCCGAGGACCCCGCGGCGTACCTCCACCTCCTGGTCCGGGAGGTGGGTGCCGGCCTCCGCGAGCCGTTCGACATGGCCCTTCTCCACGACCCAGACGTGCCGGAGGTCGGTGAGGTGCCCCAGTTCGGGGCCGAGGGCGGCGGCCTGGGCGGCCGTTTCCGCGACCAGGGCGACCGCGCCCGAGTCGTGCAGGATCCAGCGGGCCTGGTAGACGGAGGAGGTCGGGTAGACGGGGACGGTGACCAGTCCCGCCGCCCAGGCGGCGAAGTCGAGGAGCGTCCACTCGTAGAGGGTGCGGGCCATCACGGCGATCCGGTCGCCCGGGGTCAGGCCCTCGGCGATGAGCCCCTTCGCCACGGCCATCACCTGGGCGGCGAACTCGGCGGCCGTCACATCCGTCCAACCGCCGTTCCTGCCGTTCCCGCTGTTCCCACCGGCCTCGGTAGTTCTGGCGCCCCTACCGCCCCCGCCGTCCCTGTCGTCGCCCGGGCCTTTGGGGCGGCGGCTCAGGACCACCGTGTCCGGTGCCGCGTTCGCGTTGTCGAAGGGCAGGTCGGCGAGCGATCCGTGCCGCACCGGCCGCGCGAGCGGCGGTACGGCCGCCTCCCGTACGACCCCGTCCAGCCGCCGTGTCTCGGGCTCGGCCAGGACCGGCTCGCCGGAGGCGTCGCTCATGGCGGCGGTGGAATGGACGACGGTCGGGACAGCGGGCGAGGCGGTCGGCGGAACGGCACGCGACGGGACGGCGGCCGAGCCGCCGTAGGAGTCGTACGAGTCGTAGGAGGGGACGGGTGAGGACGGGACTGCGGACACGGGCGGCTCCTGGGGCGTGCAGTGGACCTGCTTGCTGCGATGACGTACGTGCCTCGCACGCCGAGGCGTTCACCGGCGCCCTCCGGCGTCCTCGGAGGACAGGCGTCACGGAGTCGTCACCGGTTCGGACTCGGGATCGTACGGGCTCCACATGGTGGGTTCGTGCGGGTTCGGAGAGGGTCCGGAGCCGGGGATGTGCAGCGTCGGGAGATGCATGAGGGTGATTCAGGTTCGTTCCGGAATGGCCGTCACTCCCTGCCCGCCCGCCGCGCAGACGGAGATCAGGCCGCGGGCGGGGGCGTCCCGTCCGGCCGGGAGTCTCGCGAGGGGCGCGATGATGCGGGCACCGGTGGCGGCGAAGGGGTGGCCCGTCACCGGGGAGGAGCCGGCCACGTTCATCCGGGCGCGGTCGACCGGGCTCAGGCCCCGCTTCTCCCTGGCGGCCGGGGTGGCGAGTGCCCGGGACGCGAGGGCCTCGTGGACCTCGATCAGGTCGGAGTCCGGGACTTCCCTGCGGCCATGCGGCTGATGAGCGGCCCGGGCTTCCCGCTGTCGCTGCTGGGGCTGGTCCACACGTCGAGGGAGATCACCCGGCACCGGACCGTGCCCGTCGCCGGGACGCACGGACCGAGTGTGCGCATCGAGGGGCCGGCACCGCACCGGCGCGGTACGGAGGCCGCCGTGGTCACCGGGCTGCGGTCGCCCGGCGGTGACCTCGTACGGGAGTCGCGGAGCACGTATCCGGCCCGGCACCGCGCTTCCGGTCCGCCCGCCTCCGGCCGGCCCGCCCCGCGTCCGGAGGAGGAATCAGCGACGGCGCAGCCGCTGTCCGTCGTCGACGCGTGGCTGCCGGCCGGGGACACGGGGCGGCGGTACGGTGCCGCGGCCGGCGACCGCAACCCGGTCCATCGGCACCCGCTCACCGCACGGCTCTTCGGCTTCCCCCGCGCGATCGCGCACGGCATGTGGACCGTGGCCCGCTGCCTCGCCGCGCGCGGCGCCCCGGAAGCGGTGACGGTCCGGGCCGGCTTCGAAGCGCCGGTCCTGCTGCCGGGCACGGTGACGTACGGGGCACGGTACGGGCACTTCGGGCTGCGCGGCCCTGGCGACCGCCTTCACCTCACCGGGCAGGTCCGCCCGGCGTGAACGACCGCGCCGGCCCCGGCGTCTCCGGCACCGACCCCGGCACCGACGTCCAAGGCTTCGCCGTCGGGCGGCGACCAGGGGCGGCCCGCCATCAGGTCGCCCAGTCCCGCCCAGGCGAAGTTCATCAGGGTGGCCGACGCCTGTCGGGCAGTGACGCCCGGGGCGTTGTTGGCCCAGTCCGCGAGCGCCTCGGCGGCGCCGACCAGTGCCTCCGCGAGCCCGGCCACCTCGCCGCTGGGGAGGTGGGGGTCCATGGGGGTCCCCCCTGCTCGAGCACAGCCGAGAGCTTGGGGGAGTGCTTCTCGGGCGGCGGCGAGGATCAGCTCGGTCACGAACGTCACGATGTCCGCGCGCATCGCGGCGACTTCGGCGGCGAACACCTCGCCGTGCGTACGGGCCTGGAGATGCAGCACGGCCCAGCCGTCCGGGTGCCGCGCGGTGTGGGTGAAGAACGCCGTCAGCCCCGCCCAGAGCTGGCGGTCCGCGGGGAGCACGGGACGGACACCGGCGCGCACCGCCTCGACGAGAGCCTTCGCCTCACGGCGGATGCACGCGATGAACAGGTCTTCCTTGGAGTTCAGATACAGGTAGACCAACGGCTTCGACACGCCCGCCAGTTCGGCGATCTCGTCCATCGACGCGGCCATGTATCCGCGCTGGCCGAAGGTCTGCACGGCGGCGTCCAGCATCTGCTGTTCGCGGACCGCACGCGGCATCCGCTTGCTCTTCACGGCACCCATACGGATCAGCCTACGGGGCGGCGGCACCCTCGCCCGTCCGCGCGGGAAACCCGCCCCGTCCGAACCGGGCACATGCCCCCGCGGCCCTACGAGGCCTTCGCCTGCTCCTGCGCCTGGCCCTGCGCCCGCGTGCCGCGGGCGTCGTCGTCGGCGTCGTCCTCCTGGCTGCGGTTGGCCTCCAGGTTGGCCTTCGCCCGGTCGACCCGGCGCACGATGTTCTCGGAGGCCAGGTCCCGCTGTTTGCGCAGCACGACGAAGCTGATCGGCGCCGAGAACACCAGGGCCAGCAGGATGACCCACAGCCCGTTGGATTCGCCCAGGCCGCGCGGGGCGAGGCCTGAGTAGACGAGGCACCAGACGACCAGGAGGCAGCCCACGAAGATCCCGAAGCGCATCAACGTGTAGCGGAGCATCTTCTTCCACTCTCCCGGACGAACGGCCAGAACGTATCCCAAGGGGTTCCCAATGGGACACCCCCAGTGAAGCACGCCCGCCCCCGTACGCCCTCGGCGGGGTCCACGCGCGGGCGCGCACATGACAATCTCCCCCGACCTGGCCCCCGACCCGAGCCCGGGATCAGGCCAGCGGCAGCAGCATGACGACGTCGTCCCGGTCGTCGCCCGGGGCCACCCGGATCGCGCCGGGGACCCGGCCCACCTCCTTGTAGCCGCAGGAACCGTAGAAGCGCTCCAGGCCGAGGCCGCCGCGGCAGGTGAGCCGGATCGCCTCGATGCCGGGCAGGGCGCGGGCGGCCCGCTCGGCGGCGGCGAGCAGGTCACGGCCGTACCCCTTGCCCTGGTGGCGGGGGTGGACCATCACCGTGTACAGCCAGATCCAGTGCGTCATCAGGCGGTGGGTGTTGAGGGTGAGGAACGCCGTCGCGGCGACCCGCCCCTCCCCGTCGAACCCGACGAGCAGCCGGGACCGTTGCTCCTCCATCGCCACGAACTGCCGTACCAGCTCCGGCCGGACGTCCTCCCGTGTCACCGGCGGCACGAAGCCGACGGCTCCGCCCGCGTCGGTGACGTCCACCCACAACTCCAGGATGCCGTCACGGAGTTCGGGAGTGACAGGCGGATCCAGTATGAAGGTCAGCGGCATGGGACGGGGGTTCTCCCTCAGACCCGCATCGGCTGCGGGGACTCGCGGCGGGCGGGGTCGGCGGCGTCGTACTCTCGGATGATTTCATACCGCGTGTTGCGCTCCACCGGGCGGAAACCGGCGTCGCGGATCAGGTCCAACAGGTCGTCGCGGGTGAGCTTGTTCGGCGTGCCGAAGTCGTCCGCGTCGTGCGTGATCTTGTACTCGACGACCGAGCCGTCCATGTCGTCCGCGCCGTGCTGGAGGGCCAGCTGGGCGGTGTTGACGCCGTGCATCACCCAGAAGACCTTGACGTGCGGGACGTTGTCGAAGAGGAGACGGGAGACGGCGAACGTCTTCAGCGCCTCGGCGCCGGTCGCCATCTGCGTCCTGGACTGAAGGCGGTTGCGGATCTTGCCGTCCTTCATGTCCACGAAGTCGTGCTGGTAGCGCAGCGGGATGAAGACCTGGAAGCCGCCGGTCTCGTCCTGGAGCTCACGCAGCCGCAGCACGTGGTCGACGCGGTGGCGGGGCTCCTCGATGTGACCGTAGAGCATGGTGCAGGGGGTCTTCAGCCCCTTCTCGTGCGCCAGCCGGTGGATCCGCGACCAGTCCTCCCAGTGGGTGCGGTGGTCGACGATGTGCTGCCGGACCTCCCAGTCGAAGATCTCCGCGCCGCCGCCGGTGAGGGACTCGAGCCCGGCGTCGATCAGCTCGTCGAGGATCTCGGACGCGGACATCCCGGAGATGGTCTCGAAGTGGTGGATCTCGGTGGCGGTGAACGCCTTCAACGACACGTTCGGCAGCGCGGCCTTCAGTTCGCGCAGGGAGCGCGGGTAGTAGCGCCAGGGCAGGTTGGGGTGAAGCCCGTTGACGATGTGCAGCTCGGTGAGGTTCTCCGCCTCCATCGCCTTCGCGAGCTTCACCGCCTCCTCGATCCGCATCGTGTACGCGTCCTTCTCCCCCGGCTTGCGCTGGAAGGAGCAGTACGCGCAGGAAGCGGTGCACACGTTCGTCATGTTGAGGTGGCGGTTGACGTTGAAATGGACGACGTCGCCGTTCTTCCGCGTCCGCACCTCGTGCGCCAGCCCGCCCAACCAGGCCAGGTCGTCCGACTCGTACAGCGCGATGCCGTCCTCGCGGGACAGCCGCTCGCCGGAGCGGACCTTCTCCTCCAGCTCGCGCTTGAGCCCGACGTCCATGCCGATACCTCTTTCCTGAGACAGACTCCGCCAACCGTAACGCCCCGGCTACTGGACCTCTTCGGGCAGCTCACCGACGCGGTTCTCCCACTTCGTGGAGAGCACGATGGTGGTACGGGTCCGGGAGACGCCCTTGGTGCCGGACAGCCGGCGGATGATCCGCTCCAGTCCGTCCACGTCGGCCGCCCGCACCTTGAGCATGAAGGAGTCGTCGCCGGCGATGAACCAGCAGTCCTCGATCTCGCTCAGGTCCTTCAGCCGCTGCGCCACGTCCTCGTGGTCGGCGGCGTCGGAGAGCGAGATGCCGATCAGGGCGGTCACCCCGAGGCCGAGCGAGGCGGCGTCCACGGTGGCGCGGTAACCGGTGATGACGCCGGCCGCCTCCAGCCGGTTGATCCGGTCGGTGACGCTGGGCCCCGACAGGCCGACGAGGCGCCCCAGCTCGGCGTAGGAGGCCCGGCCGTTCTCTCTCAGGGCCTGGATGAGCTGCCTGTCCACCGCGTCCATGCGATCGAAGCCTTCCGCTGAAGAGGTCTGCACGTGATTGAGAATCGGTGAGTGGTGCTTCGGGGTGTGCTGGGGCGCACGGAGGGTGCACCGGGGGTGCGGGTACTGCTCAGGCGGTACGGGACGATGGTGATCCACCCCCGAGCTCGCCCTTCCAGCGGCGGTACAGCCGGTGCTCGACACCCGCCGCGTCGAGGACGCGGCCGGCGACGAAGTCCACCAGGTCCTGGATGTGCGTCGCGCCCGCGTAGAAGGCCGGTGAGGCGGGCACCACGGTCGCGCCCGCGTCGTCGAGGGAGACCAGGTGCCGCAGGGTCTGGCCGTTCAGCGGGGTCTCCCGTACGGCCACGACCAGGGTGCGCCCCTCCTTGAGGGTCACGCTCGCCGCCCGTTGCAGCAGGTCCTTGGACAGCCCGAGCGCCACCCCGGCCACGCAGGCCGTGGAGGCGGGCACGATCAGCATGCCCTTGCTCGGATACGAGCCGGAGGAGGGGCCCGCGGCGAGGTCACCGGCGGCCCAGTGCCGTACGCCGTCGAGGTCCACGGTGAAGGTGTCCGGCTCGCCGTCCGCTCCACGGGACAGCCATTCCCGCAGGTCGTCGCGCCAGTGGGCGTCCCGGAAGGAGATGCCGGTCTCGTCCAGCAGGGTGAGCCGCGAGGCACGGCTGACGACGAGGTCGACGCTCTCCCCCGCCTGGAGGAGCGCACGGAGGACGGCTGCCGCATATGGCGTGCCGGAAGCGCCGGACACCCCCAGGATCCAAGGCGTTCGCGTCGTCTCCCCTGGCTTGAGATGGTTCACGACACCGAGCCTATCCGGCATCGTGGGAGGGGAACCGGCCAAGGGTCCGGTCCGTTTCCCAGGCGGACGATCGATCCGTCTCTCGGGCGGACGCCGAGCGGACGATCGGTCCGTTTCCGGGGGACGATCAAAGCGAGGGGGTTGCCGTGTCCAACACGGATGTGCGGTGGTCGGGGCGCGAGCGGGCGAAGACGGCGACCGTGGTGATGGCGGCATGGGTGGCACTGCTGTGGCTGCTGGAAGTGGCCGACGCGGCCTCCGGTCACGCCCTGGACGACTTCGGCGTCGTGCCGCGCACGGCCTCGGAGCTGGTCGACGTCGTTCCCTCCGCCTTCATCCACTTCGGCTTCGCCCATGTCGCGGCGAACAGTGTGCCGCTGCTGGTGCTCGGTTTCCTCGCCGCCCTCAGCGGCCTGCGCCGGTTCGCCGCCGTGTGCGCGCTGATCATCGTCTGCGACGGTCTGGGGGTGTGGCTCATAGCCCCGGCGCACACCAACACGGCGGGCGCCTCCGGCCTGGTCTTCGGCCTCTTCGGCTTCCTGCTGTGCAGCGGCTTCGTGGAGCGCCGGCCGATGGGCGTCGTCGTCGCCGTGCTGGTCGGCGCGGTCTGGGGCGGCTCGATCCTCGCGGGCATCGCCCCCGGTCAGGCCGGCGTCAGCTGGCAGGGCCACCTCATCGGCCTGCTGGCCGGCGTGGCCTCGGCCTTCCTGTTCCGGCGCGGCCCCGACCGCCGGGGCGCGCTCACCGCGTGAGGCCGTGTCGTGGCGCGGAGGGGCGCGCACAGGCCAGTGCGGGGTCCCTGCGGGCGGTCAGGACCGGCTGGGGGCCTTGGGATCCACGGGGAGAGCGGCAGTGGCGATCGTCAGCTTGCCGAGCGGGGAGTCAACCGTGAGGTCGGGGCCGTAGGCGAGGGTGTCGCGACCCCTGTAGCCGTCCGGGCCCGGGTTCCAGAAAGTGACGACGTGGCCCCGGAGCGGGTCGAAGACCAGATAGTTGGCGATGCCGCGGGAGGCGTACCAGCGGGGTTTCACCTCGTAGTCGCGGCGGACGCTGCTCGGCGACACCACCTCGGCCACGAACTCGATCAGGTCGGGCTGGTACGCGCCGCTGTTCTTCTCCTCCGCCTCAGCCGGGATGACCGCCAGGTCGGGGCAGAACTCGTTGTCGTCGTCGAACGGAAAGGCCACGTCCGTGACCAGAGCCCAGGCGGAGGGCAGCTGGGGCTCGAGCTCGGTCCACAGTCGCGTGATCGTCTTCCCGTGGAACGGCCTGACCGGGTTCATCATGATGCTGCCCTCGACGATCTCCGTGTGATAGCCGGGGAACAGGTCCTCCAGCCTGCTGAGCTGCGAGTGCAGGCGGTCAAGGTCCGAGACGGTCACGGGAACCTCCCTGGTGTCCTGTCCCCGATGGTAGGCCGCACGCTACGGACGCGTGCGGCCGTGTGTGCCGGTTTCCTCAGGACTTCACTCTCAGCGCGATACGCAAGGTGTCGGCGAGCGTCCGCGTCAGCTCGGCCACGAGATACCGCAGTTCCTCCGGACCTGCTTCATCCACCAACTGCCGGGCATGCCCCAGCAGAACGGCCGCCATCTCCAGCTGGGCGGCCTCCACCGCGTTCGCGCGACGAGAGACCGGTCCGGGCCGCGCCGGATCGGCGATGACGTAGGCGCGCTTGCCGTCAGAACCGGGCCAGGGCAGAGGGCGCGGCTCGTGGCTCTCTCCGGACGCCGACTCGCACGTCATGCGACCTCCACCCCGTGCATCACGTACGGGCCGGACCCGTCCGGCCCCAGCGCCGCGAGCTCCCGCTCCCACCGCCGGGCCGCCCGCTCGGCGGCGACGACGTACGGGCGGACCGTGCGGGTGGCCTCGCCGGCGAGCGGCCGCTCCGGGCAGCGGGAGCGGGCGACGGTTCGGTACGTGAGAGGCCGCACGGTACGCCTGTGCCGTCCGGCCGCCGGTTCGGGCGGAGCGGGCAGGACCGTACGGGCGAGGGTGAGCAGGACCGCGGCGGATGCGAGGAAGAGGGCCGCACAGGGCAGGAGGGCAGGGATAGGCTCGGACACGCGTCAGCTCCTTTTCAGCTGGTGCCGTGCCCCGGGGCGAGTGCCATCGCCGCCGGGGTCCATGGATTCGATCACGCTAACAGAGGCACGCCTAGCATGCTAGGCGTCTCGTGGGTCGCACAGGTGTCTTAGCGGACCGCACTATGTCCTGGTGATGAAGTTCGAGCCCGATGTTCCCCGTTGGCGGCAGGTGGCCGCCGTCATCCGCAGCCGCATCGAAGACGGCACCTACGCGCCGCGTACGCGCGTCCCCTCAGTCATCCAGATCATCGCCGAGTTCGGCATCGCATCGGCCACAGCCCAGAAGGTGAACCAGAACCTGAAGAAGGAAGGGCTCATCTACACCGAACCCGGCCTGGGCTCTTTCGTCGCCCGCGACGCCTTGGACATCATCAGGAACGCCCGCGCCAAGGAAGAAACCACCTGACGTTCGGACTGCGCCGCCAGTCGTCCGGGAGCCGTGCCTCGTGGGCCTGGCCTCGGATGTCGGTCGCCCGGGACGACGACGCAGCCGGGCGGGATGGTGTCCCAGGAATGACACCTGCCCAAAAAGGGGCTCTCCTGCCGTATGTGTGGGTCAGGCTGTCGTGAGTTGGCGGCCGGGGAGGGCGGGGCCCGGCGCCGCGCACTGCCGCACCGCCATGAGGGAGCGGGCGGAGTTCCGCGTCAGCCCCGGCCGAGGACGCAGAACTCGTTGCCCGCCGGGTCGGCCAGGACGACCCAGGAGACGTCACCCTGACCCACGTCGGTCCGTATCGCGCCGAGACCTTCGAGCCGGGCGACCTCCTTCGCCTGATCCTCGACGGGGTCGGACATCATGTCGAGATGGACGCGGTTCCACACGACCTCGTCGTCGGGCGTGCGGCGGAACTCCAGGTACGGCCCGACGCTCTTGACGGAGCGCAGCAGAGCGCGGTCGTCGGTCAGCTCGTGGACGGTCCAGTCGATCGCCTCGCCCCAGAACCGGACCATGGCCCGTGGGTCGGTGCAGTCGACGACCACGGCGGCTATCGGCCCGGTGTCCCGGTAGAGCTCCCGGGGCTCCAGGACGCTGAACACGTTGCCCTCCGGGTCGGCCATCACCGTCCACGGCGCGTCGCCCTGACCCACATCGACGGGCGTCGCCCCGAGCTCCTTCAGACGTGCGACCAACTCCGCCTGATGGGCGTCGGAGGTGGTGGCGAGCTCGATGTGCACGCGGTACTTCACCGTCTCCGGATCCGGGACCCGGACGAGATCGATGCAGACGGCGGACGGGTCCGGCCAGTCGAAGCCCACGGGTTCCAGGTTGGTGACGCCGGGCCCTTCGCTGGAAACCCCCCAGCCGAGCGCCTCCGCCCAGAACTGGCCGAGCGCCGAGTCGTCCCGGGCCTTGAAGTTCACCTGAACAAGTTGCAGCGTCATGTCGCATACCCTAGGCGGCCCCTATCGGGCAGGCGTGCGAATTCAGGCTCTCCTGCTGCATGTATGGCGATCAGGCGATCGCGAGTCGGCGGCCGGGGAAAGTGGGTTCGTCTCCGGAGAGGCTGAGCATGACGAGGGCGATGATCGCGTCGGCGGAGTGGAAGCCGAAGCCTCGTCGGATGGTCAGGCTGGTCTTGGTGTTTGTCGATTCGACCAGCCCGTTGGACATGCCGGTGGTCAGCGCGGTGCGGATGGCATCGTAGTGCCGCACGATCTTGCGCTGGAGGTCGACGCAAGCGTCGATCCAGCAGCGTCTGGCCCAGCCGATCCAGCGGTCCAGGGCTTTCAGCGCGGCGGCGGGGCGGGACTTGGCCAGGGAGGGCGAACACGCTCCGCAGGGCTTCCTTGAGGAGATAGGCGCGGTGCAGGCGGGATCGATGGCGGCGATCCAGGCCAGTTTGGCCGCCTGGCGGTCGGTGAGATCGCCGGCGTTCTTCCACAGCGCGAAGCGGGAGTCCTGCAGCGCCCGCGCCCGCTCGCGGTCACCGACCTCGCGCCGGACCCGGTTCCACGAGGCACGCCGCTCGGCGTCCAGGGCCTCGGTGGCCCAGGCGACCACGCGGAAGGGGTCCATGACCCGGATCGCGTCCGGGGCCCTGCGGGCGGTCACCTCGGCGATCCAACCGACGCCATCGGCACTGATGTGGGTGAGACGGACCGCGCGGTCGGGGCCGAGGTCGTCGAAGAAGCGGTCCAGGACGGTCTTGCCGTGTGCCTCGGCCATCCACACCACCCGGCCACTGTCGTGGTCGACCATGCAGGTCAGGGCACTCATACCTGCGGCAGGAAAGCCCAAAAAAAAGGCGTGAGCACTCCGGCCGCCACCGTCCACATGCCGCTCATGTGAGCGCGTATATGTCATTCGTCCGCCGACTGCTCACGCTTTTCAGTAAGGCATCCCCTCCCGGCCTTACGGTCACGGACAAGACGTGACCCGTCCTCAGGGAGGCCTGGGAAGAACTGCGGTACGGCGAACACCGAGGCTCACGCGGGCTGAACAGAGGTCCGGCTGTCCAGGTCAGGGACCCCGTCGCACGAGAGGACGACGGGGCCTCAGACCGTCAGACCGCGTACCAGAAGGTCCAGCAGTGCGCAGACGAACAGCGCGATGCCGATGAAGCCGTTGACGCTGAAGAAGGCGCGGTTCAGGCGGGTCAGGTCGTTCGGGCGGACGATGGTGTGCTCGTAGACGAAGGCCGCCGAGACGATCAGCAGGCCGAGCCAGAAGAACGCGCCGACGCCGGTGAGCACCGCGTACCAGACGAACAGGGCCGTCGTCACGGCGTGGCAGACGCGGGCGCCCCGGATGGCGGCGGGGATGCCGAAGCGGGCCGGGACCGACTTCACGCCGACCTCGCGGTCGGTCTCCACGTCCTGGCAGGCGTAGATGAGGTCGAAACCGCCGATCCAGATGCCGACCGCGAGACCGAGGACGACCGCGTCCCAGGACCAGGAACCGGTGATGGCCAGCCAGCCGCCGACCGGGCCCATGGCCTGGGCGAGTCCGAGGATGGCCTGCGGGAAGTTGGTGAACCGCTTGCCGTACGGATAGACCACCATCGGGATCACCGCGACCGGCGCGAGGACCAGGCAGAGCGGATTGAGCAGCGCCGCCGCGCCCAGGAACACCACCAGGGCGATGAGCGCGCCGGTCCACGCGTGCCTGACCGACATCGCGCCGGTGACCAGCTCGCGGTGGGCGGTGCGCGGGTTACGGGCGTCGATCTCGCGGTCGATGATCCGGTTGGCGGCCATCGCGAAGGTGCGCAGGCCGACCATGGCGACCGTGACCAGGAGCAGCCGGCCCCAGTGGATGTTCTCGTCCCACTCGTACATCGCGGTGAGGGTGGCGATGTAGGCGAAGGGCAGCGCGAACACGGAGTGCTCGATCATCACCAGGCGCAGGAAGGCCTTCACCCTGCCGGTCGGCCGCGGTGCCGCGCCCGAGTCCACGATCCCGTCGGCGGTGGTCATCATGCGAGGCTCCCGAGGAACGTGTCGAGGTCGGCCAGCAGCCCGGCGACGGACAGCGGCCCCGTCTCCACCGTGAGCGGCGTCCCGGCGTCGTCGTCGGACGGATCGTCGGGCGGGGTGACGTGCGCGGTGAAGACGTACGCATCCCCGCCCGTTCCGCCCGCGTCCGCGTCCGTCGTCGTGCCGGCCGGGCGGGCGTCCAGCCGCAGCAGCGCGCCGCCGTCGACCGTGAACGGCCCGCCCGTCGCGGCGGCGAGCTCGGCGCGCAGCCGCTCGGCGAAGTCGGCGGGTTCCGCATCGCGCACCCCGGGCAGTTCGAAGCCGCCGCCCTCGCCGCCGTGCTCGATCAGGACCGCCCAGGTGTCACCGGGGCCCGCGAACTCCTCCGGTGTGACGCCCGCCTGCTCGGCGGCCTGCCGGACTCCGGGGTCGGCCGGGTCCAGCTCGGGGCGCACGAGGGCCACGTAGTCGGTGTCGGTGCCGATGAAGAGGGCCGGACCGCCCACGGCGACGGGACTCACAGTCCGTACTCCTTCCAGCGGCGGTCGACCAGCGCGGCCGTGGCCGGGTCGGACTCGACCATGTCGGGCCAGCCGCCGTCGCGCGTGTACCCCTCCTCGGGCCACTTCTTCGTCGCGTCGATGCCCGCCTTGCCGCCCCAGAACTGCTGGTAGGAGGAGTGGTCGAGGTGGTCGACCGGGCCTTCGACGATGCTGAGGTCGCGGGCGTAGTCGGTGTTGCCGAGGGCCCGCCAGGCGACTTCGTGCAGGTCGTGGACGTCGCAGTCGGAGTCGACGACCACGATCAGCTTGGTCAGCGACATCATGTGGGCGCCCCAGACCGCGTGCATCACCTTCTGCGCGTGCTTGGGGTACTTCTTGTCGATCGAGAGGATCGCGCAGTTGTGGAAGCCGCCGGCCTCGGGGAGGTGGTAGTCCACGATGTCCGGAATGATGATCTTGAGGAGCGGGAGGAAGAAGCGCTCGGTGGCACGGCCCAGCGGCCCGTCCTCGGTCGGCGGACGGCCGACGACGATCGACTGGAGCAGCGGACGCTTGCGCATGGTGACGCAGTCGATCGTCAGTGCGGGGAACGGTTCCTGCGGGGTGTAGAACCCGGTGTGGTCGCCGAACGGGCCCTCGGGCAGCATCTCGCCCGGCTCCAGCCAGCCCTCGATGACGACCTCGGCGTGCGCC
This sequence comes from Streptomyces incanus, assembly GCF_042656345.1. Classification (NCBI taxonomy): domain Bacteria; kingdom Bacillati; phylum Actinomycetota; class Actinomycetes; order Kitasatosporales; family Streptomycetaceae; genus Streptomyces; species Streptomyces incanus. Next base: position 29,951 of record NZ_JBHSPC010000147.1, on the reverse strand, counting down.
GGGACCTGGAGCGGGACCGTCTTGCAGTCGACCATCTCGATCCGCTTGCCCTGCAGGAACCCGGCGAAGAGGTATTCGTCGATGTCGCCGGGGAGCGGCGCGGTGGAGGCGTACGTCACGGCGGGCGGGCAGCCGAAGGCGATGGCGACCGGCAGTCGCTCACCGCGCCGGGCGGCCACCTGGTAGTGGTTCCGGCTGTCCTTGTGGATCTGCCAGTGCATGCCGATGGTGCGCTTGTCGTGGCGCTGGAGCCGGTACAGGCCGAGGTTGCGGATGCCCGTCTCGGGATGCTTGGTGTGGGTGAGGCCCAGGTTGAAGAAGGAGCCGCCGTCCTTGGGCCAGGTGAACAGGGCGGGGAGCTGTTCGAGGTCCACGTCGTCACCCTGGAGGACGACCTCGTGCACCGGTGCGTCCTTCACCTTCTTCGGCGGTACGTGGGTCATCGAGCCGAGCTTGCCGAACGCCTCGCGCATGCCCACGAAGCCGTTCGGCAGCTCGGGCTTGAGCAGACCGCCGATCTTCTCGCTGATCTCGGCGTACGACTTCAGGCCGAGCGCCTTCAGCAGACGGCGGTCGGTGCCGTACACGTTCATCGCGAGGGGCATGCTCGAACCGCGCACGTTCTCGAAGAGCAGCGCGGGGCCGCCGGCCTTCTGCACCCGGTCGACGATCTCACCGACCTCGAGGTACGGGTCGACCTCGGTCTTGACTCGCTTGAGGTCGCCCTCGCGGTCCAGAGCCCTCAGCAGGGAGCGAAGATCGTCGTAAGCCATGAGGTCAAGTATCCCCGAGCGGCTACCCTTGCCCTGTACCTGGGGGCTGTGGCCGAGCCGACGTCCCCGACGACCCCTTCTCTGGAGAGGCCCATGCTCCGGGTGCTGATGTTCCTCATCCCCCTCGCGCTGAGCGTCTACGCGTTCATCGACTGCATCAGCACGACGGACGAGGACATTCGTCACATGCCCAAGCCGCTGTGGGCGATCCTCGTGCTGCTGTTCCCGCTCGTCGGTTCGATCTCGTGGATCATCGCCGGCAAGAAGCGGCACCCCGTGGGCGCCGGCGGCGGCGGCTCCGCCTGGAGCCGGGGCGGCGGCCGGCAGCAGTGGGTGGCGCCGGACGACAACCCCGAGTTCCTGAAGTCGCTGGGCGAGGAGAAGGACGGGTCCGGGGAGAAGAACACCGACCTGGACCCGGGCAAGGACAAGGGCAAGGAACGGGACGAGAAGCCCGAGACCGACTGAGGGACGGGACGGAGGGCTGGTCCGGCCCGATCGATCACTTCACCAGCGGCCGGCCGGCCGCCTGGCCACTGCACCGCCGGCAGCCCGCTCGTCCCCCGTCCGACGGGCGGACCGTACGCCGGCAGGGGCGGGCCGGTCCGAACCTGTGAGGGCTGGGGTCACTCGCCTTCGAAGATCTCCTCCGCCTCCGACACGACGACCGCCCGGACGAGCCACGCTCGGAGGAGCTCCGCGTCACCGCATCCGGTGATTCGCCCGCGCACCTCGTCGGAGACCTCAAGCCCGCGCTGCTCGAGCACGAGCAGCACGTCTTCGGCTGCCCGCTGCACGTGCCCCTGCTCGAGCCCCTGCTCGAGCCCCTGTGCACGCCCTTCGTCCCGGATTTCCTCGGAGATGGAGGACTTGTAGAAGGAGAGGTCCACGGCCACCAGATTCCTCCAGAGATGCTCGGCCGGGCCGTTGCCCAGCCCTTGTGCGGTGAATTCGACGATGGGGTCCGCGATGTCTTCGGGAATGCCCCGCAGTGCTGTGGAAAGAGCCTTCAGTATCTCATTGACGGCCGTATCGGCGGCGTGTGTGATGGCCGCCAGGCTGGCCAGGACCAGGTCGGCGCGGGCCTCCTCCGGGTCGGTGATCACCGGCATGTTGTGCGGGCCCGCGACCAGGGGCGTCAGGGTGAGCGTGGGCAGCTGCGGCGGCCCGCTGCACACCGGCTGCTGGGCCCAGCGGGCCGTGGCGTGGTCCTGGCAGACGACGAGGAGGGCCGTCGGCAGCCGGTACTTCGTCCACAGGTGGGCGGTGTAGTACGCCCAGTCGGCCGGTTTGTTCGGGACCTTCTTGCCTTGGGCCTCCACGGCCAGGAGGAACGCGCCCTGCTCCGCGGTCTCCAGCCGCAGCAGCGTGTCCACCCTGCGTTCCACGGGCCTGGTGTCGGTGAGGTCGGTCGGCAGGACGGTCGCCTTCACGGGGGTGGGTACGTCCACCCCGAGGAAGTGCGAGACGCGGCTGAACAGGCCGGGGTCGTGCTGGAAGATGCGGTGCATCGCCTCGTGGGAAGAGCTGACCATGGTGTCCGTTCGGATCAGGGCCGGGCGACAGTCGTTCGGCGGTTGCGGCGCAGGCCGGCGCATCTCGTGCGGGCCTGGATGCGCTGAGCGTAAGGGAGTTGGAGGGTGCAAGATCCAGTCCGAGCGGCGAGGTTCACCCACTCGAGTGAGGGGGAGGTTCGGTTTCGGTCTGTTGATCTGGCTCGGCTGGCGGGGTTGTCGACGCAGCAGATCCGGAACTACGAGGAGTCCGGGGTGCTGCCGCCCGCCCCGCGGACCGAGTCCGGGTACCGGGTGTCGAGGAGGCGCACCGGCAGGCGCTGCTGGCGTTCCGGGCGCTGACGAAGGGGTTCGAACTGCACTCTTTCTAGTGATACATGATTGTTTATTAGCGTTCATGAGTGAGTGTTCCGTACTTTCGGCGGCGTGAACCTGACCGAGTGGGCGAAAGCTCAGGGTGTGCATCCGCAGACGGCGCGGCGGTGGTTTCGTGAGGGAACCCTGCCGGTGCCTGCGCGGCGTGTGGGCTCGCGCACGATCCTGGTGAATGTGGAGGCACATACGGCTCCGCAGGCCATCGGGGGTGTGGGCCTGTATGCCCGGGTGTCTTCGCATGACCAGAAGGCAGACCTGGAGCGGCAGACCGCGCGTTTGACGGCGTGGGCGGTGCAGGCCGGGCACCGGATGGTGCGGGTGGAGTCCGAGGTCGGCTCCGGGATGAACGGCTCCCGCGTGAAGGTGCGGCGCCTGTTGGCGGACCCGGACGTGACCACTGTCGTGGTGGAGCACAAGGACCGGCTGGGGCGGATGAACACCGAGCTGGTGGAGGCCGCCCTGTCGGCGTCCGGGCGTCGTCTGGTGGTGTTGGACGACGGCGAGGTCAATGACGACCTGGTACGGGACATGGTGGAGGTGCTCACCTCGTTCTGCGCCCGCCTGTACGGGCGCCGCTCGGCACGGAACCGGGCACAGAAGGCGCTGGAGGCGGCGGCGTCTTGACCAGGACCGGGGTGCCGTTCCGGCCGATCCGGGCGCCGTTCGTCGCAGCCGATGCGACAGGCGTGGCGATCCGCGACCGGCTCAAGGGCTTGACCGGACAGGACGAGAAGGTCCTGCGTTCGGTCGGCGTGCACCTCGGCACGCTCGCCACCCGCGACCTGCGCACCTACACGGCGCCCGGTTTCGACCGCCGTGACAGCGAGCAGTGGGCCACCCGTAAGCGGAACCTCACGGCCGAGTCGTCGTCCCGGTGGGCCGGTGCGGTCACGAAGGCCACGCACGACCAGTACGCGCTCGCCCGCCGCGGGCAGCTTGCGCACCTGCAGAACCTGGACGCCGGTATCGGGATGCTGAGGCATCGCCTGTCCCTGCCACTCGGCGAAAGGGGCACCAAGCGTGCCCCGGGCGGATACCGGTCCCGCAGCGAGTGGTTCCACAAGTCTCGCCGCCTGGCAGTCCTTCAGGACCGGCACGCCGCGGTGGAGGCCGACTGGCAGACCGGCACCGTGCACGTGGTGCGGGGCGGCAAGCGCCTGGCGAACACACGCCACCACCTCGACGACGCCGGACTCACCACGGCCGAATGGCGTGCGCGCTGGGAGGCCGCGCGCTGGTTTTTGAGCGCGGACGGCGAAAGCGGGAAGACGTTCGGGAACGAGACGATCCGCGTCGACCCCGACGGTGATGTGTCCCTCAAGCTCCCGGCGCCGCTGGCACATCTGGCCAACGCGCCGCGCGGCCGGTACGTCCTCACCGCCCGGGTGCGATTCCGGCACCGGGGCGAGGAATGGGCCGACCGCGTCACGGCCGGCCGAGCCGTGGCCTACGAGATCCACTACGACACCGGCCGGGCCCGCTGGTACCTGACCGCCTCCTGGAAGCGCCCCGCTGCCCAGGCCGTTCCTATCGACGCGGCCGTCGCAGGCGGCGTCGCAGCAGCAGACTTCAACGCCGACCACCTGGCCGTCTACCGCCTCGACGCGCACGGTAATCCCGTCGGCAACCCTCACCGGTTCTTCTACGACCTGTCGGGCGGCGCCGACCACCGCGACGCCCAGCTCCGCCACGCCCTCACCCAGATGATCCACTGGGCCCTGGCCCGCGGCTTGAAATCGATCGCGGTCGAAGACCTCGACTTCTCCGACGGAAAGACCAGGGAGAAGCACGGCCGCCGCCGGGCCTTCCGGCAACTCGTGTCTGGCATCCCCACCGGCAGACTCAAGGCCCGGCTGGTCAACATGGCTGCCGAACACGGCCTCGCCCTGGTCGCCGTCGACCCGGCATACACATCCAAGTGGGGCGCCCAGCACTGGCAGAAGCCCCTCACCGGCAGCAAACGCGCGATGACCCGCCACGATGCGGCAAGCATCGCCATCGGCAGGCGCGCCCTGGGGCACCCGATCCGGCGACGGACGGCACCGCCCCCGCACGACCAGAGCGATCGTGCGGGGCATCGGACCGTCCAGGCCGGACCGGGCACCCCGGGGCGTGAGGGAAACCGTCCCCGCGTTCCCGGACCACGGACGCGATCCGTGCGTGCCGGACGCGGCGAGAACACGGTGGACCAGAACGCCCAACACCGTTCGGGGCGTTCGGCTGAGCATGAGTTCTGGCAACAGGACTCACTCCCGCTCAGTTTCTAGGAACGGTACGGACCGGTGACCGCGACGCCCGTGATGCGGTGCGTGCACGGCGGGGACGTGCCGGGCGCGCTGGCGCTGGTCGACGCCGCGCATGCCGCGCTGCACGAGGAGCGGGTGGCGCTGCGTGCCGCGGACGAGGCCCTGCGGGCGTTGGCCGGTGCCGAGCCCGCCGCGTCGTCCCGCCCGGCGCTGCGCATCGGCGAGGTGGCCCAGCTGCTGGGCGTACGGACGTCGGCGCTGCGGGTGTGGGAGGCTGCCGAGCTGCTGACGCCCCGGCGGGAACTCGGCACCGGGTACCGCCTGTTCGGCCCCGCCGACGTCCGCGACGCCCGGCTCGTCCACACCCTGCGCAACAGCCACTACCCGTTCGACCGGATCCTCCCGGTGCTGGACGGACTGCGCCGGGAGGGCAGCGGCGAGGAGCTGCGGGTGGCCCTCGTCGCGCGCGGCGAGGCGCTCACCGCGCGCACCCTGGCGATGCTGGAGGGCGCTGGGGCCCTCCACGCCTACCTGGGATTGGTCACTGCCAGGAGTTCTGCCGGGGGTTCTGCCGGGGGTTCTGCCGGGGATTGACTTCCGGCGCCCGGCCGGCCCGTCGCCGGCCGGGGAAAGCAAGCGGGTTCGGGGAGACTGGCTGCCATGGAGTCGATCGATGCGGAAACGGCCCGTGCCTGGCTCGCCACCGCCGTCGCGGAGGCCCGTGCCGGTCTCGCCGAGGGCGGTGTCCCCGTCGGCGCCGCGCTGTACGGAGCCGACGGAACCCTGCTCGGCCGGGGCCGCAACCGCCGCGTGCAGGACGGTGATCCGTCGGTGCACGCGGAGACGGCCGCCTTCCGGGCGGCGGGACGGCAGCGTTCGTACCGCGGGACGACGATGGTGACGACCCTGTCGCCGTGCTGGTACTGCTCCGGGCTCATCCGGCAGTTCGGCATCTCGCGGGTGGTGATCGGCGAGGCGGCCACCTTCCACGGCGGGCACGACTGGCTGGCCGAGCACGGCGTAGGCATCGTGCTGCTGGACGATCCCGAGTGCGCCGCGATGATGCGGGACTTCATCGCGCGGCGCCCCGAGGTGTGGAACGAGGACATCGGGAGGTGACGAAGGCCGGTTCCCGTGCCCGGTGATCGGGGCGGGGGAACCGGCCTTCGCGGGCGGTGCCTCGTTGTGCCGCTCAGAAGCCGATGGCGGTGAGGGCGCTCATGCCGACATCGGCGTAGGAGTGCTTGCCGGAGACGAAGATGTTCACGCCGTAGTAGTTGAACAGCCAGCAGCCGAAGGCGAGCAGGGCCAGGTAGGCGGCCTTGCGGCCCTTCCAGCCGGCGGTGGCGCGGGCGTGCAGGTAGCAGGCGTAGGCGACCCAGGTGATGAAGGACCAGGTCTCCTTGGGGTCCCAGCCCCAGTAGCGGCCCCAGGCGTCGCCGGCCCAGATGGCGCCCGCGATGATCGTGAACGTCCACAGCGGGAAGACGGCCGCGTTGACGCGGTAGGAGAACTTGTCGAGCGAGGCGGAGGCGGGCAGCCGTTCCAGGACCGAGGTGGCGAAGCTGCCGGGCTTGCCACCGCGCGCGAGCTTGCTCTCGTAGGAGTCCTTGAACAGGTACAGGATCGTGCCGACCGCGCCGACGTAGAAGACCGCGCCGCACAGGATCGCGGTGGAGACGTGGATGTACAGCCAGTACGAGTCGAGCGCGGGGACCAGCTGGTCGCTCTCGGTGTACAGGACGGTGACGGCCAGACCCAGGTCGAGGAGGACCGTGGTGGCCAGGAACAGGCCGAGCCAGCGCACGTTCTTCTTCAGGGCCAGCAGCAGGAGGTACACGCCGACGGCGACCGTGGTGAAGGTGATGTTGAACTCGTACATGTTGCCCCAGGGCGCCCGCTGCACGGACAGCGCCCGGGTGAGCACTCCGCCGAACTCGACCAGGAAGGCGAGCACGGTGAGGGAGACGGCGATCCGCCCGTAGAGGTCGCCCTGCGCGTCCCCGCCGTGCGCTCCCGGACCGTCGGGCACGTCCCGCGCGCCGGCCGCGGCCCGTACGACGACCTTCGGTCGCTCCAGTACGGCGGTGCCGCCCTCCTGCTTCACGGTGACGGCGGGCGCCTTCTTCGCCGCCTCCCCACGGGAGGTGAGCGCGGCGGCGGTGCGGGCGACCTTGCTGCGGCTGCCGAAGATCCATTCGGCGATGTACGCGAAGAAGGCCAGGGTGTAGACCGCCATCGCGGAGTAGATCAGAACGTTGCTGATCTCCGCGAGGTTCTCGTTCTTCGCGGCGGCCAGGCTCGTGGCGGCGACCAGGTCGGTTGCGGCGGCGAGAGTCACGGCTTCTCAGCCCCTTCGGCAGGTACGGCTTGAGGGTCGGGGGATTCGGAGGAGTCCGACGCGTCGGAGGAAGACTCCGGGGCCGGGTCGGGATCCGGGTCGGGATCCGGGTCCGGCTCCGGGGCGCCCGGGGCCTGGTCGTAGAGGGTTCCGGCGAGGTCACCGAGTTCCTCGGGCACGGTGGCGGACTCGCTGCGGCCGAGCCCGGCCATCTCGACGACGGTGACGCCGTTGGGGCCCTCGACCGCGCGCACCCACACCCGGCGTCGCTGGATGAACAGGGAGCCGGCCAGACCGGCGATGGCGACGAGGGCGCCGCCGAGGGCCCAGCCGCCGCCCGGCTCCTGGACCATCTGGAAGCCGGCCCATTCCCTGACGTCCTTCTCGAAGGTGACCGAGCCGGCCCCGTCCGGGAGGGTCATGGTCTCGCCGGGCGTCAGCATCTTCTTGAACAGCTCGCCGTCGGAGTCCTTGAACTCCTTCATCTTGGTCTTGTCCATCTGGTACACGCTCTGCGGAATGCCGGAGTCGGCCTTCAGGTCGCCGTGGTAGGCGGACAGGGCGAGTACGGGATAGTCGAGGCCCGGGAACTGGGAGAGCATCGTGCCGCTCTGAGAGCCTCCGAAGGTGGGCACGAAGAAGGCGTTGAAGCCGAGCTGCTCCTTCTTTCCCTCGGCGTTGCGGTAGCCGTCGAGGACCTTGACCACACCGGAGGAGGTGACGTTGGCGTCGAGCGGCAGCAGCGGCACGGCGTCCTTGAAGACGACCTTGCCGTCGCCGTCGCGGACGGTGACCACCGGCGCGTAGCCGTGGCTGACGAGGTAGACCTTGGAGTCGCCGATCACCAGGGGCTCGTTCACCTTGACGGTGGTCGTCTTCTCCTCGCCGTACGCGCCCTGGGTGTAGACGAGCTCGGTCTCGTAGGTGCGCGGTGTTCCCTTGTTGGGGCCGCTGCGCTCGTAGGTGCCGGTGAAGGACTTTACCTCGAAGCTGAACGGCTCCAGGTCGGCGACGTCGAAGAGGTTGCCGGACTTGAAGTCGTCGTACTGCGTGAGCGTGTTGGCGAAGCCGTTGCCCTCGACGATCAGCTTGTTGCCCTCGGACTTGAACAACTGCCCCCAGGCGAAGGCGATCAGCATCACGATCAGGGCGAGGTGGAAGGCGAGGTTGCCCGCCTCTCGCAGATAGCCCTTCTCGGCGGCGACGGCGTCACCGGCGAGGTGGGCACGGAAGCGGCGCTTGCGCAGCAGCGCGAGCGCGGCCTCACGGACCTGCTCGGGGTCGGCCTCGGTGCGCCAGGTGGTGTACGCGGGCAGCCGGGTCAGGCGCTGGGGGGCACCCGGCGGGCGCCCGCGCAGCTGGCCCACGAACTGCAGGGTGCGGGGCGCGATGCAGCCGATGAGGGAGATGAACAGCAGGATGTAGATCGCCGAGAACCACACCGAGCTGTAGACGTTGAACAGGCCGAGCTTGTCGTAGACCGGCGCGAGGAACTCGTGCTGCTCACGGAAGTCGGCGACCCGGGTCTCGTCGACTCCGGTCTGCGGGACGAGCGACCCGGGGATCGCGGCGAGCGACAGCAGCAGGAGCAGCAGCAGCGCGACCCGCATGGAGGTGAGCTGCCGCCAGAACCAGCGGGCCCAGCCGAGGACGCCCAGGGCGGGCAGGTTCGGCAGGTTCGGCAGGTCCTCCTTGGGCGCGGTGGACAGCTGGGAGCCCGCCTCGCCCAGTTCCCGCTCCTGCTCCCGGGCGGCGTGGTCGGCCGCGTCGCCCTCGGATCCCGCCGGGGTGTGTCCCGGCCCGGTTTCGGATGTCGTGCTCATCGCCGTCAGATCCCCACAGTGAAGCCGTTGGACCAGGTCTGCATCTCGATCACGAGGCTGTCCCACACGCCGGTGAGCAGCAGCACTCCGGTCACGATCATCATCGTGCCGCCGATCCGCATGACCCAGACGTAGTGCCGCTTGACCCAGCCGAAGGCGCCGAGCGCCTTGCGGAACGCCACGGCCGCGAGGACGAAGGGCAGACCCAGCCCCAGACAGTACGCGACGGTCAGCACGGCCCCGCGTCCGGCGCTCTCCTGCTGTGCGGAAAGCGTCAGTACGGAGGCGAGGGTGGGGCCGATGCAGGGCGTCCAGCCGATGCCGAAGAGGGCGCCGAGGACGGGCGCGCCGGCCAGTCCGGCCGCCGGACGCTTGTGGAAACGGAACTCACGCTGGGTCAGCCAGGGCATCATCCCCATGAAGAAGACGCCCATGAGGATCATGAGGACGCCGAGCACCTTGGTGAGGATGCCCGACTGTTCCTGCAGTGTCTGCCCGAAGTAGCCGAAGAAGGCCCCGCCGGAGACGAACACGACGGTGAAGCCGAGGACGAAGAGCGAGGCGCCGGCGATCATCCGGCCGCGCCGGGCCTCGGCCAGGTCGGTGCCGGACACGCCGGTGACGTAGGAGAGGTAACCGGGGACCAGCGGCAGGACGCAGGGCGAGAAGAAGGAGACGAGCCCGCCGAGCAGGGCGATGGGCAGCGCCACCAGCAGGGCGCCGTTGAGCACCGTGCCGTTGTAGGCCGGGTCGGCGGCGAGGTGCCCCGTCCCGGCGGAGAGGGCGCCCGCCCCGGCCGCGAGCGTGGTGAGGACGGTCACGTCACTTCTCCGCGACGACCGGCTCGAGCATCTTCAGCAGCCGTTCCTCGCTGAGCGCGGTGAGCGAGCGGGCGGCGATCTTCCCGTCCCGGTCCAGGATCAGGGTGGAGGGGATCGCCTGTGGGTGGAGTGTGCCCTTCTCGAAGCGGAGCATCAGCTTGCCCGTGGGGTCGTACAGGCTCGGGTAGGTGATGCCGAAGTCCTTCTCGAAGGCGAGCGCCGAGCCGGTGCTGCTGTCGCGGGTGTTGATACCGACGAACTGCACGTCCTGGCCGGCGTAGTCCTCGGACACCTTGGCGAAGTACTTGGCCTCCGCGCGGCACGGGTTGCACCAGGAGCCCCACATGTTGAGGACGACGACCTTGCCCTGGAAGTCGGCGACGTCGAGGTGTTCGCCCTCGAGGGTCTTGCCGGACAGGTCGGGCGCGGCGGCGCGCTCGCCCTTGGCCGCCGTGGCGATGCCGTCGGTGCCGGTGACGAAGTTGGTGTTGCCGCCCCCGCCGGACGTTCCGCCGGAACCGCACGCGGTGAGCAGCAGTGCGGCCACCGCGGCGCCGGCGGTCAGGGCGGCACGGCGGCGGGCGCGGGCGCGCGGGGCACGCTCGCGGGTGTCACGGACGCCGGCGTCACGGACGCCGGTGGCGCGGTTCGAGCGCTGGGGGGCGCGGCAGGCGGCACTCATGTGAAAAGTTTCGCATGTCCGTTCCGGGGATCTTGGGCACCCCCCTTGCGGGCGGAAATCCGCATATCAGGCGCCGCTCGCGGCTCCCGTCCCCGCGCCCGTCCCGGCCCCTGCCCCAGCGGTGTCGCCGGAGTCGCCCGTACCGCCGGAGCCGCCCAGGAAGCCCTTCCAGCCACCGGCCGGTTCCTGCCCGACCCCCAGCGTGCGCAACTGCTCCAGCACCTCGGGCTTCTGCACGTCCAGCCAGTCGGTGAACTGCCGGAAGGAGACCATGCGGACGTCGGCGCCCTTCTCCTTCTCCCGTGCGATGTGCTTGAGGGCGTCCTCGACGGCGTCCATGTAGATGCCGCCGTTCCACTGTTCGAAGTGGTTGCCGACGAAGAAGGGCGCCCTGTTCGTCTCGTATGCCCGCTTGAATCCCGATATGAGTGCCTGGGTGGCCTGTTCCCGCCAGGCGGGGTGGTGGCGCGCGGGCGCGTTGGTGGAGTTGACGGACTGGTTGGCGAGGATGTTGTAGTCCATCGACAGGACCTCGAAGGACCGCCCGGGGAACGGTATCTGCTGCAGGGGCAGATCCCATACGCCCTGGCGCTTGGACGGCCAGACCTGAAGGCCGCCGGGCGAGGAGGCGTCGTAGCGCCAGCCCAGGTCGCGGGCGGCGGTCAGCAGGTTGTCCTGGCCGAGCAGGCAGGGCGCGCGGCCGCCGACGAGTTCCTTGTCGTAGTCGAACGGCAGCGACGGCAGGTCCGTCCAGCCGGAGTTGGTCCGCCACTCCTTCACGAACGACTTCGCCTGGTCTATCTCGCTGCGCCACTGCTGCGGCGTCCAGTTGCCGACGCTGCCGGAACCGGCGCAGAAGTGGCCGTTGAAGTGGGTGCCGATCTCGTGGCCCTCGAGCCAGGCGCGGCGGACGTTCTTCAGCGTGTCCTTGATGTGGTCGTCGGTGAGGTAGCCGATGTCGGAGGCGCCGCGCGGGTTGTTCGGCGGGTCGTACAGCCGTTTCTTCGACTCGGGCAGCAGGTAGACGCCGGAGAGGAAGAACGTCATGTGCGCGTCGTGTTCCTCGGCGAGGTCCAGGAAGCGCGGGAAGAGCCCGTTGCCGACCTCGCCGGCTCCGTCCCAGGAGAAGACGACGAACTGTGGCGGGGTCTGACCCGGCTCCAGCGGCACCGGCCGGGAGGGCTGGTGGGGCTGCTTGCCGGTGAAGGCGGTGGAGCCGTCGCCGATCGGCCGGGCGGTCTTCGTCGGCTTGGGCTTCCCGGGGCGGTCGCCGCCCCGGGAACCGCCCGTACGCCCCGAGCCGCCCGATCCTGTGCCGCCCGATCCTGTGCTGCCGCCGCAGCCGGCCAGCGAGGCAGCCGCGGCGGCCCCTGCGCCGAGTCCGAGCATTCCCCTGCGGGTGAGCGCACGCATGACATCCCCGATCGTCACGTCCTCTGGTGTCCACTCCTTCAGAGGACACGACGGGAACAAAAGTTCCCCGCCCCGTGCGAAGGTTCCGCAACGAACGTCACGAGGGTGTGCCGGGCCGTCAGGTGCGCGGCCCGCCCGGGTGGGCCGCGCACCGCACGCCGGGACAGGGCGGGCTACGCCCCGAAGGCCTTGCCCTGGGGGGCACCGCCCTTGCCCTTCACCGGCTTGGCGCCGGCGAGGAGATGGGCGGGGACGAGATCGCGGGCCGGCTCGCTGTAGCCGACGGAAACGATTTTGTCGCCCAGGTAGGTGAAGGTGGTCAGCGAGGCGAGGGTGCACTGCCGTTTGCGCGGGTCGTGCCACAGCCGCCGCTTCTCGACGTAGGACCGCACGATCCAGATCGGGAGCTGATGGCTGACCAGCACCGCCTCGTGACCGCGCGCCGCGTCCCTGGCCGCGTCGAGCGCGCCCATCATGCGGACGACCTGCTCGACGTACGGCTCGCCCCAGGACGGCTTGAACGGGTTGACGAGGTGCTTCCAGTTCTCGGGCCGGCGCAGCGCGCCGTCGCCGACGCCGAAGGTCTTGCCCTGGAAGACGTTCTCGGCCTCGAGGAGCCGGCTGTCGGTGGCGATGTCCAGGCCGTGGGCCTTGGCGATCGGCTGGGCCGTCTCCTGGGCCCGCTCCAGCGGGGAGGCTCCGACGTGGACGATGTCGCGGGAGGCGAGGTGCTCGCCGACCCGGTCGGCCATCCGCCGGCCCAGCTCGGAGAGCTGGTAGCCGGGGAGCCGGCCGTAGAGGACACCTTCCGGGTTGTGGACTTCGCCGTGCCGCATGAGGTGGACGACGGTGAGGTCCCCGCTCCCCGTGCTCCCCGCGCCCGTGCCGTTGCCCGTGCCGTCGCTCATGCCGTCGCCTCCGCTGCCGCTCGGGCCGCCGCGGGGAGGGCGTCGGCGATCCGCTGGACGGCCCGGTCGTCGTGCGCGGTGGACACGAACCAGGACTCGAAGGACGAGGGCGGCAGGTAGACGCCGTTCTCGAGGAGGGAGTGGAAGAAGGCGGTGAAGCGGAACGACTCCTGCGCCTTGGCGTCCTCGTAGTTCCTCACCGGCTGGTCGGTGAAGAAGACGGAGAACATGTTGGAGGCGTTCTGCAGCGTGTGCGCGACGCCCTCCTTGGTGAGCGCCTCGGTGACGAGGGAGCGGATCCGCTCCGAGACGGCGTCGACCTTCGCGTACGCGGCGTCGTCGAGCAGCCGCAGCTGGGCGAGCCCGGCGGCGGTGGCGACGGGGTTCCCGGAGAGGGTGCCGGCCTGGTAGACGGGCCCGGCGGGGGCGAGGTGCGCCATGACGTCGGCCCGCCCGCCGAAGGCCGCGGCCGGGAAGCCGCCGCCCATCACCTTGCCGAAGGTCATGAGGTCGGGCCGTACGCCGTCGACGCCGAACCATCCGGCGCGGCTGGTACGGAACCCGGTCATGACCTCGTCGGAGATGTACAGCGCGCCGTTCGCGGCGCAGGCGTCCTTGAGCCCCTGGTTGAACCCGGGCAGCGGCGGTACGACGCCCATGTTGCCCGGGGACGCCTCGGTGATCACACAGGCGATCTCACCGGGGTGCGCGGCGAAGGCGGCACGCACGGCGTCGAGGTCGTTGTAGGGCAGAACGATCGTGTCGCCGGCCTGGGCGCCGGTGACACCGGGGGTGTCCGGCAGGGCGAAGGTGGCGACGCCCGATCCGGCGGCGGCGAGCAGCGCGTCGACGTGGCCGTGGTAGCACCCGGCGAACTTGATCACCTTGGCGCGCCGCGTGAAGCCGCGGGCGAGCCGGATGGCCGACATGGTGGCCTCGGTGCCGCTGGACACCAGCCGGACCTGCTCCAGCGGCTCGATCCGGGCGACCATCTCCTCGGCGAGCGCGACCTCGCCCTCACCGGGCGTCCCGAAGGAGGTACCGCGCGCGACGGCGTCCTGCACGGCGGCGATCACCTCGGGGTGCGCGTGCCCGAGGATCATCGGCCCCCAGGAGCAGACGAGGTCGACGTACTCCCGCCCGTCGGCGTCGGTCAGGTACGGGCCGGTGCCGGACACCATGAACCGGGGCGTGCCGCCGACGGCCCCGAAGGCACGCACCGGCGAATTCACGCCACCGGGAGTGACGGCCGCGGCACGATCGAACAGCGCCTGCGAGGCTTGGGCTTCGTACGGGTAGGGCAGTTCGCTCATGACCTGCGACTTCTCCGGCATCTCCGACATCTCGGACTCGGGCTACGAGTGACCTGTTCAGGGTAGGCCAGACGCGGGCGGGGAACCGGAGGCCGGCGACTGCCGGGGCTCGGGGCGGGGCCGACGGCTCTCGCCCGAAACCCTCGGCGGGGCCGGGTGAGTAATCCGGCCCCACCTGCTCGTACCACCCATTCGTACGACCATTTCGTACGCCTGTTTCGTACGGTCCGCCCCGCGCGGCCGTTCACGGACTCGGGTATTCGGCCTCCCGCAAGGGCATCCGGTCCCGAATCGCCCGTGATCTGCGAAACTGGCGTCGGAGTGCACACAGCTCACCCGGCCCGGGGAGGCCGGGCGCTGAGCAGGACCCGCGGGCAGATGCAGCACCGCACGTTTCGGCGGGCGGCCGTGGGGGAGGTCACTGACACGATGATCGGGTTGCGCGGCGGGGCCACGCGCCTAGAAAAGCAGTCGGGTGGAGATATGCATCGCGGTGGCGGACTGGGCGAGGGGACTGACGACCTCGGTCCTCGACGTTCCCGGCGGGGAAGGCACCGGCGCGAGGCGGAAGAGGTGGACGAGGCCCGTCGGGCACACGGTGCTCCGGGCGGGGCCGAGTCGATCGACCCGTCGAGTGCGGGGAGCAGGAATGGTGGTCGAGTGGGGGTGACCTACAAGTACTTCGGCGCGCCGGACGGCGCCACCGCCGCCCGCGTCCCGATCTCGATGCGACCCGAGGAGCTCGGCGGCGACGAGCTCGGCATGGGCGGCATGTTCACCAAGATCAAGCCGGAGACGATGGCCGCCATGGTCCTCACCGGCATAGAGGGTGTCCCCCTGCACAAGGTGCCGCCGCTGGAGCTGGTCGTCCTGCATCCCGACTACGCGGTCGTGAAGCTCCCGATGACGGCTGTCGACCCCCTCCGCGACATAGGCGAGGAGACGGTGGGCGCGGCCGCCTTCATCTGGTCCACGGTCCCCGACCGCGGCGGCCCCAGCGACGCGTTCAACGTTTACCAGCTGCTGCACGAGTGGCAGGACTTCAGCCACCGGCTGCATGAGGCGGGGCACCAGCCGTATTGCCTGGTGTGGCCCTGACCTGGGGTTCCACTGGTTTCGGGCGGGGCTTCGGGTCCCGCCTCCGTCATGTGCGGGAGGGGTCGTCAGGCAGCCGTGCCGCGGTGCACACCGGCAGGCCGAACCACCCTGCGGGTGAGCCGCTTCTCGCGGTGCCGGGCGACCATGGGCGGGGCGAAGACGAGGTCCCTCGCCGCCGGCGGCAGCACGAGCGCGAGCGAACCGAACGCCAGAGCGATGTCTTGGACGACGTAGGAGAAGACGGACATGGCGGCCCCGGCCGGCCACAGCGGTCCGCGCGGCAGGTCCAGGAACAGGCTCGGGCGCGGGGACGTGTTCTCGGGTACCGAGGCGGCGGCCTGTTGCACGACGACCGCGACGGCTGATCAGCAAGCCGCTGTCAGTGCCGCAACCACCGTCGCGCCGGTCGCCATGGGTCCCAGCAGCCGCCTCGCACCGTCCCGGCTCCGTACGTCGCCCGGCGTGGCAGAAGAACCCGGTCGCCTTCGACGCGGGTCGGCCACGTCATGGTGCTCTGCGGGGTCATGGTGCTCTGCGGGCCTCACTCGCGGCCCCGGACGGAGGCGTCACGCAGAGTGCCGGTGGAGGGCCCGGGCCGGGGCGGCGGTACTGGTGGCGCCCGGTTCGGTCCGGTCCCTGCCTGAACCGCCGGGCTGCCCGGCTCACCACCCGAATGGCCGCTGCGGAGGGCAACAGCGGCAACCCCACGGCAGGGGTCCCCATGGAGGAGTGCCTGTTCCGGAGTTCTTTCGGGCGCAGGCATACCACGCCCGCGAGGCGTGCCGCGCCGAATCCCGGTCACGCTCCGTAAGTCACCCGAAGGGATTACTTCAAGGGAGCAGCGGAGTACGAGAACGGGTCGTATGAGGCGGGGGCGCTGTCACCCAAGAGGCCCCCGAAGGAGGACATCGTGTTCCGTCATTCGACACGTACGTTCGTAGTGGGTCTGTGCGCGCTGGCCGCCACCACCGCGCCGGCGGCGCCGGCCCTGGCCGCCCCGGCCGGGGGGGCACCGCCCCCGGCGCCGCACACCGACGCCCGGGCCCTGCACGCGCAGACCATCGCCGACCTGACCACCACGATGAGGGACGCGGCGTACGCCCACGCCATCTACGGCCTCTTCGCCGCCGAGGCCGACCGCCAGGGCCTGCCCGCCGTCGGCAAGCTCTTGTCCAGCACGGCGCAGACCGAGCTGGACGAACACCTGCGCGAGGCGGCCACCCTGGCCGGAACCGTCGGATCGAACGCGGCCAACCTGCGCCAGGCCATCGAGGGCGAGACCTACGAGCACGAGGTCATGTACCGCGGCTTCGCCGAGCAGGCCCGCCAGGACGGGGACCTCGAGGCCGCGAAACTGTTCAGCGAGATCGCCGCGGACGAGGGCCGTCACCGCGACGCCTTCCGCACGGCCCTCGCGGTCGTGACCAGCGGCCGCGGCACCGTCCCGGCACCGCCGAAGGCCGACATGGTGTCGGTGCCCGCCGGGCTGCCGAAGGTGAAGGCCGCCCGCACCAAGGCCAACCTGGACACCGCCCTGCACGGCGAGGGCCTCGCGCACGCCAAGTACATGCTCTTCGCCGCCCACGCCAAGCAGACCGGCAACGCCGCGCTGGCCCGCCTGTGGGAGGGCACCGCCATGGTGGAGCTGCATGAGCACCTCGCCGGCGAGGCGGTGCTGGCCGGTCTGGTGCGCGACACCAGGGACAACCTGCGCATGGCCGTCACCGGTGAGCGCCACGGGGCGACCACGGTGTACCCGGGGTTCGCCGAGCGGGCCACCGCCGTCGGTGACGCCGCCGCCGCCCGCTTCTTCCGCGACACCGGCGCGGACGAGGCCCGGCACGGGGCCGCCTTCCAGAAGGCGCTCGACCAGATGGGCTGACCGCCCCGCGCCGGGGGGACCGCGGCGCGACCGGCCGGGCGGACCACAAACCGCCCGGCCGGTCGCGGCATCACCCCGCCGTCGGTGCGGAGGGCATGCCCCGGGCAGCGTCCGCCCGGGGACGAACGGCCTCTGCCCGTCCGCACTCCGCCGGCCCGACCGGTCACTGACGACGGCCGTCACCGTGCCGCGCCCACCCAGGGTGCGTCGGACCGGCGGGAGCTGTTCACCGACATCGACGGCGCCGAGGCGACCTGGCCGGACGGGCTACGCGAGGAGGTGGACACCACCCTGTTGACCACCGGCTACCGGCCGGACCCGCCCTGTCTCGCGGGCCTCGGCGGGCCGGCTTCCGCATCATCGGCACCCGCGCGCGCATCGGCCGCCACCACGGCCACTGGCGCGACACCCCTCCTCCACCCGGCGTGCGGCACCGTCCCGGGAATTCACGTCACTTGGTCCCCACCGTGCGCAGCACCGTGAGCACCAGGGTCCGGGCCGCCGCCACCGTCTCCCGCAGGGACACCTGCTCGCGCGCGCTGTGCGCCACCGCGATGTCCCCCGGCCCGAACTGCAGCGTCGGTATCCCCGCGCCGGTGTAGTGCCGCAGGTCGCTGCCGTACGTCGCGCCGCGCTGCCGGGGGGCCGGGCCGCCCGTCGCGTCCGTGTACGCGGCGCCGACGACGTCCGGCAGCGGATGCCCCTCCTCCAACCGGCCGCTCGCGAACCGGCCGCCCGGCCAGGTCACCGTCGCCGGGTGGTCGCGCAGCCAGGGGTCGGCTGCGCAGGCCCGCGCCACGCACCGCTCCAGGTCGGCGCGCGCCTCGGCCGGGTCCTCGCCGAGGCGTACGCCGAGCCGGCCCTCGGCGACCAGCAGGTCCGGCACGCTGCTCGCCCAGTCCCCGGACCGTACGGTGCCCACCGACAGCGCGTACGGGATCGGGTACTCGGCGAGCAGGGGGGACGGGTTCCGGTTCCGCTCGGCCTCCAGGCCGGCCAGCGCCCGGTGCAGGGGCAGATACGCGTCGACCGCGCTCACCCCCTGTTCCCGCGCACTGCCGTGCGCCGCCTTGCCGGGCACCGCGAGCCGGAACGTCAGGGCGCCCGCGTTCGCGGTGATCAGGGTGCCGGCGGTGGGCTCGGCGATGACGCAGGCGTCGCCCCCGTGTCCGCGCTCCAGGGTGCCGAACGCGCCGATGCCCCCGTCCTCCTCGCCGACGACGAAGTGGGCGGCGACCCGGTCGCGCAGCCGTATCCCGGCCGCCCGTATCGCGGCGAGGGCGGCGAGGTGTGCGGCGAGTCCCGCCTTCATGTCGCAGGCACCGCGCCCGTGCACGACGTCCCCGGTCACGCGCGGTACGAACGGGTCGCCTTCCCCCCAGGCTTCGAGGTCGCCGGGCGGTACGACGTCGACATGGCCCTGGAGGATCAGGGTCGGCCCGTCACCGCCGTCGGGGGTGGTCCCGACCAGGCCCCACGCCTCCTCGCGGGGCACCTCCATGCCCGGGAAGCCGGGGTGGGCGCGCAGCGCGGGCAGGTCCATGGACCACAGGTCGACCTCCATCCCCAGCCACTCCAGCCGGCCGGCCAGCTGGTGCTGGAGTTCGGACTCGGCGGCGCTCCCGGTCACGCTCGGCACACCGATCAGCTCCAGCAGGGTCCGCCCCAGGGCCGCCTCGTCGATCGCCGCCAGCGCGGCGGTCTCCTCATCGGTCAGCACGTCGCCGCTCCTCCCCTTCCGGGACGCGTCCGCAGCGCCCCGTCCGCATACATGCTCACCTCCGAGGGTCCGTACGCGGCGGCGGGGGCGGCGGCATGGCACTGGCTCCGGCCCTGGCACGGCACCGGCACCGCACGGCACGGCACCGGTGCGTCAGGGGCCCGGTTCCTCGTCGTCGGGGTCCGTCAGCGGGCCGCCGCCCACCGTGAAGCCGATCACCGTTCCGCCGCCGGGCCGGCGGCGGGCGTAGGGGGCGCCCCCGTGGGCCAGGGCCACCTCTCGGACGATGGACAGGCCGAGGCCCGAACCGGGGAGGGAGCGGGCGTCGGCGGCGCGGAAGAAGCGGTCGAAGACGCGGAGCAGATCGCCTGCGGCGATGCCGGGCCCCCGGTCGCGGACCTCCACCCGTACCGTGCCCGGCCGCGCGGGTCCCGCGACCGTGATGTCGATGGGCGCGGTGCCGTTCCGGTCGAACTTGACGGCGTTCTCGACCAGGTTGGACACCGCCCGTGTCAGCATTCCGGGCCGTCCGTCGGTCGTGGTGTCGCCGCTCGCGTGGACGGTGATCTCACGTCCGCCCCGGCGCCGGGCCAGTTCGGCCACGTCCTCGGCGATGTCGGCGAGGTCGACCCGGCACGGCGGTTCGGTGCCGGACTGGCCGGCCGCGAGTTCGACGAGTTCGTTGACCAGGTCGGTCAGCTCACGGGCCTCCTGGGTGAGGTCGGCGACGAGTTCCTCACGGGTGCCGGGAGGGAGTTCGTCGATGCGGCGCAGCA
This sequence comes from Streptomyces incanus, assembly GCF_042656345.1. Taxonomy (NCBI): domain Bacteria; kingdom Bacillati; phylum Actinomycetota; class Actinomycetes; order Kitasatosporales; family Streptomycetaceae; genus Streptomyces; species Streptomyces incanus. The sequence goes on along the minus strand of NZ_JBHSPC010000147.1, from coordinate 10,266 downwards.
GGGAGATGTTGGTCCGCAGGGAGGTGAGCGGGGTGCGCAGTTCGTGGCCCGCGTCCTGGACGAGCCGGCGCTGGTCGTCCTCGGACTGGGCGAGCCGGCCGAGCATCCGGTCGAAGGCGCGGCCGAGCCGCCCCACCTCGTCGTGACCGGTGACGGGAACCTGGATGCCGAGCCTGCGGGTGCGGGCGACGCCCTCGGCGGCGGCGGTGAGGGCGACCAGGCGGCGGGTGATCCGCCGGGCCAGCCACCAGCCGAACAGGCCTGCCGCGACCACCACCACCGCCATCAGGCCGAGCGTGCGCCGCTGGAGGGCCCGCAGCAGGTCCTCGGTGTCGCTGAACTCCTGCGCGACCTGCACCGCGCCCCGGCCGTCGCCCAGCGCGACGGTCGCGACGCGGTAGATGTCGTCGCCGACGTCGACGTCCGCGTGTTCGACCACCCGCCCGGCCGTGGCGGCGCCCGCGACCGCGCGGTCGGCGGCGACCACCGGCAGCCCCGGGTCGCCCGGGTCGACGATCCGGCCGTCCGGCCCGAGCACCTGGACGTCCGTCCGGGCGGGCCGCACCAGGTCGTGGCCGGGGGCGGCGGAGGAGAAGTCGGCCGGTGACATCCGGTTCGCCCGGACCTCGCCGCGCAGGTCCTGCACGACCTCGTCGAACACCATCTGCTGGTCCACCCGCAGCAGCCGGGCGGCGGTGCTGTACGACAGGATGCCGACCAGGACGGTGACCGTGGCCGTCACGGCGGCGAACGCCACCGCGAACTTGGCGCCGAGCGACAGCAGCCGCAGCCGACGCCGTCCGGCCGGGGCACCCAGAGCGCGCGACGTGGCCGGAGTACGTGACGTGCCCGAAGCGCCCGGGGTACGTGAGACATCCGGAGTACGTGAGACGCCCGGGGCGTCAGCCGTGCCGCGCGCCACTCAGTCCTCCCGCAGCACGTAACCCACCCCGCGCACCGTGTGGATCAGCTGCGGCGCCCCGGGTTCGTCGAGTTTGCGGCGCAGATAGCCGACGTAGACGGCGAGGTTCTTGGAACCGGGGCCGAAGTCGTAGCCCCAGATGCGGTCGTAGATGGTCGAGTGGTCGAGGACGATGCCCGCGTTACGGATCAGCAGCTCCAGCAGCTCGAACTCGGTTCGGGTCAGCTCCAGCTCCCGCCGGCCCCGCCAGGCCCGGCGCGCCCGCGGGTCCATGCGCAGCCCGGCCGCGTCGACGAACCGCCCTGCCGCCGGATCGTCCGGCCGCCCCTCCGGCGTCTCGGGCGTCCCGGAGTTCCTGGGTGTCCCGGGGGTCTCGGGCACCGCCTCCCGCGTCGACGACTCGACGGGCGCGGGTGCGGGCGCGGGCTCGGGCGCGGGCTCGGGTGCCGCCCGGCGCAGCAGGGCACGCAGCCGGGCGAAAACCTCCTCGACGTCGAACGGTTTGACGACGTAGTCGTCGGCGCCCGCGTCCAGCCCCGCGATCCGGTCGGCGGTCTCCACCAGCGCCGTCAGCATCAGTACGGGGGTGCGGTCGCCCTCGGCGCGCAGCACCCGGCACACCTGGAGCCCGTCGATGCCGGGCATCATCACGTCCAGCACGAGGACGTCGGGCCGGCTGCGGTGGGCCTGCGCCAGCGCCTCGACGCCGTCGGCGACCGCGGTGACCCGGTAGCCCTCCAGGGTCAGGGCGCGCTCCAGGGCGTTGCGGATGGCACGGTCGTCCTCGGCGAGCAGCACGGCGGGGGTGTGGGACGCGGTAGGGGGCACGGGACCAGTCTGCCAAGCACCGCCGCCCCGGTGAACGACCGGTGGCCCGGACGCCGCCGCCTTCTCGTTCCTGCCGTCCTCTCACCCGGACTGCCGTACGACCCGTGATCCGATTCGCGGTCCGATTCGCGGTCCGATTCGCGGTCCGATTCGCGGTCCGGTCGCAGGCGTCCCCGCCCGCGACCGGAACCTCGCGAGCGACCGGAACCGGACGGAACCGGTCGCCTCACCCGACGGCCACTGTCCAGGGAAGACCGCCAGGAGTTCTGCACTCGGCGCGTTCAGCGCGTTCAGCGCCCTGGTGCGCTCAGCCCGCTGACCGCAGCGCGGCCAGCTGCTCCTCGAACGGCACCACGTTGCGCGCGTCGAACTTGTCGTCGGCCGCGCCCCCGCGCGTGACACTGATCGCGCCACCGCCCGTACCGCCGGGGGCGGCCGGCAGCGCGCCCACCAGGGCGGCCAGCTCGCCCGCCGCCCGCTCGATCCTGGCGTCCAGGCCCTTGTCGCCCCAGTCCTGGGAGGCGGCGTACACCCCCGTGGGGACGACGATCGCGCGCAGGTGGGCGAAGAGGGGGCGCAGGGCGTGGTCCAGTACCAGCGAGTGCCGGGGCGTGCCCCCGGTCGCGGCGATCAGCACCGGCTTGCCGGCCAGCGCCTCCCGGTCCCGTACGCCGAGCACGTCGAAGAACGACTTGAACAGCCCGCTGTACGAAGCCGAGAACACCGGCGTGACCACGATCAGCCCGTCCGCCCCGGCCACCGCGTCCATCGCGTCGGCGAGCGCCGGCGCCGGGAAGCCGCTGGTGAAGTTGTGCGCGATGTCGACCGCGAGGTCCCGCAGTTCGATCACCCGTACGTCGGCCGGGGCCTGCCCGGTGGCCGCGGCGGCCAGCCGCTCCCCGAGCAGCCGGGTGGACGACGGCACGCTCAGCCCGGCCGATACGACGACGACGCTCATACCGTGCTCACTTCCCGGCCGGCCAGCAGCGAGGAGTGGATCGGGGCGTCCGGCACGTCGGCCGGGCGGTCCTTGGCGAACTCCTTGCGCAGCACCGGCACGACTTCCTCGCCGAGCAGGTCGAGCTGCTCGAGCACGGTCTTCAGCGGCAGGCCCGCGTGGTCCATGAGGAACAGCTGGCGCTGGTAGTCGCCCGCGTAGTCGCGGAAGGACAGCGTCTTCTCGATGACCTGCTGCGGGGAGCCCACGGTCAGCGGGGTCTGCCGGGTGAACTCCTCCAGCGAGGGCCCGTGCCCGTAGACGGGGGCGACGTCGAAGTACGGACGGAACTCGCGCACCGCGTCCTGCGAGTTCTTCCGCATGAACACCTGCCCGCCGAGGCCGACGATCGCCTGCTCGGGCGTGCCGTGTCCGTAGTGCGCGTACCGGGCCCGGTAGAGCTCGATCATCCGCTTGGTGTGGTCGGCCGGCCAGAAGATGTTGTTGTGGAAGAAGCCGTCGCCGTAGTAGGCGGCCTGCTCGGCGATCTCGGGCGAGCGGATCGACCCGTGCCAGACGAACGGCGGTACGTCGTCCAGCGGGCGGGGCGTGGAGGTGAAGCCCTGCAGCGGGGTGCGGAACTTGCCCTCCCAGTTGACGACGTCCTCGCGCCACAGGCGGTGCAGCAGGGCGTAGTTCTCGATGGCGAGGTTGATGCCCTCGCGGATGTCCTTGCCGAACCAGGGGTAGACCGGCCCGGTGTTGCCGCGCCCCATCATCACGTCCACCCGGCCGTCGGCCAGGTGCTGGAGCATCGCGAAGTCCTCGGCGATCTTCACCGGGTCGTTGGTGGTGATCAGGGTGGTCGACGTGGAGAGGATCAGCTTCTCCGTGCGCGCGGCGATGTAGCCGAGCATGGTCGTCGGCGAGGACGGCACGAACGGCGGGTTGTGGTGCTCGCCGGTGGCGAACACGTCCAGGCCCACCTCTTCCGCCTTCAGCGCGATGGCGACCATGGCCTTGATCCGCTCGCGCTCGGTGGGGGTACGCCCCGTGGTGGGGTCGGGCGTAACGTCGCCGACGCTGAAGATCCCGAACTGCATGGCCACTCACCTTCCAGGTTGTTTACGGTTCAACTATACCGGTGAACGGAGCCCCCGCTCCCGTTATTCCGAAAACCGGCGTGCGAAGCTGCCCGCATGCTGATCGCCCGCTCCGCCGCCCTGTTCGTCCTCGCCGCGATCCTGGAGATCGGCGGCGCCTGGTTGGTCTGGCAGGGCGTACGGGACCAGCGCGGCTGGATGTGGGCGGCCGGCGGTGTGCTCGCGCTCGGCGCGTACGGATTCGTCGCGACCTTCCAGCCCGACGCGCACTTCGGCCGGGTCCTCGCCGCGTACGGGGGCATCTTCGTCGCCGGTTCACTCCTGTGGGGCGCGGTCGCGGACGGCTACCGCCCGGACCGCTGGGACATCGCCGGGGCGCTGATCTGCCTGGCCGGGATGGCCGTGATCATGTGGGCCCCGCGCCACGGCTGACCCCACGGGCCCACCGCACGCCACGGCTGACCCCACGGGCCCACCGCACGCACCGCACCGCCCTCACGCAGCCGCACCCGCACACCCGACGCAGCCTCACACCCCCGCACCCGCACCCGCGCACCCGATGCCCGCGCGGACCGGGGCCACCCCGGCGGACCGCCCGCTCCCGCATATCCTGGCCGGGCCCGGCACCGCAGTCACCCGCACGAAGGAGCCCCATGGCCGCCGCAACACCGTCCGCAGCGTCGCGTATCGCCGTCGTCACCGGCGCGAGCAGCGGGATCGGCGCCGCCACGGCACGCGGACTCGCCGAGGCCGGATACCGCGTCGTCCTCACCGCCCGCCGCAAGGACCGGATCGAGGCGCTCGCCGAGGAGCTGAACGCGGCGGGCCACGTGGCGACCGCATACCCGCTCGACGTCACCGACCGCGCGGCCGTCGACGAGTTCGCCACCGCGTTCAAGACCATCGGCGTCCTGGTCAACAACGCCGGCGGCGCGCTGGGCGCCGACCCGGTCGCGACCGGCGACCCGGAGGACTGGCGCACGATGTACGAGACGAACGTCATCGGCACCCTCAACCTCACCCAGGCCCTGCTGCCCAAGCTGGAGGCGAGCGGCGACGGCACGGTCGTCGTCGTGTCCTCGACCGCCGGGCACGCCACCTACGAGGGCGGTGCCGGCTATGTCGCCGCCAAGCACGGCGCCCACGTCCTCGCCGAGACCCTGCGCCTGGAGATCGTCGGCCGGCCCGTCCGCGTCATCGAGATCGCGCCCGGCATGGTGAAGACCGACGAGTTCGCCCTCACCCGCTTCGGCGGCGACGAGGCGAAGGCCGCCCAGGTGTACGAGGGTGTCGCCGAGCCCCTCACCGCGGCGGACGTCGCCGACACCATCACCTGGGCGGTGACCCGCCCCAGCCACGTCAACATCGACCTGCTGGTCGTTCGCCCGCGCGCCCAGGCGTCGAACAGCAAGGTCCACCGGGAGCGGTGAGGGCGGCGCCGAGACCTGCTCAGCCCTTCACACAGACGACCTGCTTCAGCTTCGCCACGACCTCCACCAGGTCCCGCTGCTGCTCGATGACCTGCTCGATCGGCTTGTACGCGCCCGGAATCTCGTCCACGACACCGGAGTCCTTGCGGCACTCCACGCCCCGCGTCTGCTCCTCCAGGTCCTTGGTCGAGAAACGCCGCTTCGCCGCGCTGCGGCTCATCCGGCGGCCGGCACCGTGGGACGCCGAGTTGAAGGAGGCGGCGTTCCCGAGGCCCTTGACGATGTACGAACCCGTGCCCATGGAGCCCGGGATGATCCCGAACTCGCCGGAGCCCGCGCGGATCGCGCCCTTGCGGGTGACGAGCAGGTCCATGCCGTCGTAGCGCTCCTCAGCCACGTAGTTGTGGTGCGCGCTGATCTCCGTCCCGAAGGTCGGCTTCGCCTTCTTGAACTCCTTGCGGACGACGTCCTTCAGCAGCGCCATCATGATCGAACGGTTCCGCTTCGCGTACTCCTGCGCCCAGAACAGGTCGTTGCGGTACGCCGCCATCTGCGGGGTGTCCGCCACGAAGACGGCGAGGTCGCGGTCGACCAGCCCCTGGTTGTGCGGGAGCTTTTGGGCCACACCGATGTGGTGCTCGGCGAGTTCCTTGCCGATGTTCCGGGAACCGGAGTGCAGCATCAGCCAGACACCACCGGTCGTATCCGTGCACACCTCGACGAAGTGATTCCCGGACCCAAGCGTTCCCATCTGCTTTCCGGCCCGCTCCTCACGGAACTTGACCGCTTCCGCCACCCCGTCGAAGCGCCCCCAGAAGTCGTCCCACCCGCCGGTCGCGAACCCGTGCAGGCGGGCCGGGTCCACGGGGGTGTCGTGCATCCCGCGCCCGACCGGGATCACCTGCTCGATCTTCGAACGCAGCCGGGACAGGTCGCCCGGCAGGTCGTTCGCCGTCAGGGACGTCCTCACCGCCGACATTCCGCAGCCGATGTCGACCCCCACCGCCGCCGGGCACACCGCACCCTGCATCGCGATGACCGAGCCGACCGTCGCCCCCTTGCCGTAGTGCACGTCCGGCATCACGGCGAGGCCCTTGACCCAGGGCAGGGTCGCCACGTTCCGCAGCTGCTGGAGGGCGACCTCCTCCACCGACGCCGGGTCCGCCCACATGCGGATCGGCACCTTCGCACCCGGCATTTCCACGTACGACATATTTTCCTCATTCCCCCGAAAAGCAATAGAAGTCCGAAAGCGCAAAAACCGGCGCCAGGATCGACGAAAGGGACTTCGGACCGGCGTTCACGGCAGTGCGTGCGATACACATTGTCTGCCGGGGGTGCCCCCGTGCGGCAAGCGATTAACCAGCGGGGACACTGGTAGACCCGGCGGGCCGAGGCCCGCGCCCACCGTCGAGAGGAGCCCGGCCGTGCAGCGGAGGGCCTACGTACCCGGCGTCGCCGCGCTCCTCGCGGCCCTGCTGGCCGGATGCACCGGCAGTTCGGACGACGGGAGCCAGGCGAACGACTCCGGCCCGGGCAGCGCCAGTGCGGCCTCGCAGGCGGCCCAGCCCGGCAGGTACGCCACGCTCCCGGAGCCCTGTGGCGCGGTCGGCACCAGGACGCTCGACGAACTGCTCCCCGGCATCAGGGAGTTGACCGACGAGGCCCAGCGGAAGAAGGCGTACGTGGGCCAGGCGACGCTCACCTACGACACCGACCGCAAGGTGGGCTGCAGTTGGAAGGTGGAGTCGGCCGACGCCACCAACCGCCTGGTGATCGACCTCGAACGGGTCGTCTCCTACGACAACTCCGTCAGCGACGACAGCCAGGCCGAAGAGCTCTTCGCGACGAAGCGGACGGCGGCGGACCTTCCGGAGCCGACGGCCACCGCGTCCGGTTCCGCGGACACGGACGACGACGCCGGCAAGGACGGCGGCAGCCCGTCCACCGATCCGGACGCGTCCTCGTCCCCTTCGGCCCGCCCCTCCGGTTCCTCCGCACCCTCCGGCTCTTCCCGTGCCGACGCCGCGGCGGTCACCAAGCCCTCCGGCTCCGGCTCACCGTCCGAGGGTGAGTCCTCCCCCGCGTCGCCGTCCGCCCCGCTCACCGACCTCCAGCCCCGCCTCCTGGACGAATTCGGTGACGAGGCCTTCATCGACGACGAGCTGAGCAGCTCCGGATCGACCGTCAAGCAGCGCTCGGTGACTGTGGCGTTCCGCACGTCCAACGTGATCGTGACGATCGAGTACGCGGAGCAGCCGGCGACCGTCGGCACCGTCCCCGACAGCAGGGAAATGCAGGACAGGGCGCGGAAACTGGCCTCCCTGCTGGCCGATTCGCTGGGCGGCTGAGTCCCGTACACGCCTCCTTCACAGCCCTGCGCAAAGCATCCGAAGGAAGACCACCCGGATGGCTCACCGCGTACCGTGACCCCCTGGACCCCGTTTTGACCGCAGGGAACACAAGCGTCATGAGTGAAGGAACCATGCAGCGACGAACACAGCGAGACATGGGGGCACCGCCCACGCCGTCCAGACAGCGGGGGAGAGCGAAGCGCCGCCACCGCGTCCTTGTCGGCGCGGCGGCCGTCTCCGCGATGCTGATCGTCGCCGGCTGCTCCTCGGACTCCGGCTCCGACGACGGCAAGGACAAGGCGGCCGACAGCTCGGCGACGGCGTCCGCGTCCGCGAGCCCCTCCCCGACGGTGCGGGCGGCGGTGTACAAGGACCTGCCGAAGGCGTGCGACGTCCTGTCGAAGAAGACCCTGGACGACCTCGTACCGAAGGCGAAGCCGGGCAAGGAGAGCTTGTCCGACGACATCTCGACGCGCGCCGGCTGCTCCTGGGACAGCCTCACCAACAACGGTGTGGACGGTTCGCAGTTCCGCTGGCTGAGCGTGTCGATGCTGCGCTTCGAGTCGGACACCACGCGTGGCGCGGGCGACGAACTGGCCAAGGGCTACTACGACAAGCAGGTCAAGGACGTGCAGGCCGCCGAGGGCGCCACGGGCACGAAGTCCGAACCCGTCACGGGCACCGGCGACGAGGCGACGGCCGTGCGCTACGACCTGAAGAAGAAGGAAGGCACCTTCAAGCAGCAGACGGTCGTGGCCCGCGTCGAGAACGTGGTCGTCACCCTCGACTACAACGGGGCGGGTCTCGCCGGCGACAAGGCGCCGAGCGCCGACGACCTGATGGAGGACGCGCAGAAGGCGGCGAAGGAAGCGGTGAAGACCGTGACCGACGAGTCCGACGGCGGCAAGAGCTCCGGCGGGGCCGCCGGGAGCGGTTCGCCGTCGAAGCCGGCGTCCTCCTCGGCGCCGGCGGAGGACTGAGGTCCGGCGGCCACGGCGACGGGCCCGAAGCCGGGCCCGAAGGCGGACGGTGAAGCCCTGATACGGAACCGGCCACTCGTTCTCCGCACACATGTGCCACTCTGTTGCGCGCAACAACACGCTTGAGGAGGGGAGTACGGGTGGCCGCGCCCATTCAGCTGACACGGACGCACCGGATTCTCATCGGCGTGGTCGTCGCCGGAGCCGTGGTCATCGCCGGCATCGGCTTCGCGGGGTCCTACGCGGCCGTGCGCGAACTGGCCCTGCAGAAGGGCTTCGGGAACTTCAGCTACGTGTTCCCGATCGGCATCGACGCGGGCATCTGCGTCCTGCTGGCCCTGGATCTGCTGCTGACCTGGATCCGTATCCCCTTCCCGCTGCTGCGTCAGACGGCGTGGCTGCTGACGGCGGCGACGATCGCCTTCAACGGCGCGGCCGCCTGGCCGGACCCGCTCGGCGTGGGGATGCACAGTGTGATCCCCATCCTGTTCGTGGTGTCCGTGGAGGCCGCCCGGCACGCGGTCGGCCGGATCGCCGACATCACCGCGGACAAGCACATGGAGGGCGTCCGCCTCACCCGGTGGCTGCTCTCCCCGGTACCCACGTTCCTGCTGTGGCGGCGGATGAAGCTGTGGGAACTGCGGTCCTACGAGCAGGTCATCAAGCTGGAGCAGGAACGCCTCGTCTACCAGGCCCGGATGCGCTCCCGCTTCGGCCGGAGCTGGCGCCGCAAGGCCCCGGTGGAGTCCCTGATGCCGCTGCGCCTGGCCAAGTTCGGCGTCCCCCTCGCCGAGACGGCCCCGGCGGGTCTGGCGGCGGCCGGCATCGAACCGGCGGTGATCCCGCCGGCCCCCGAGCACCGGGCCGCCGTGGACGGTCCGTCCACCGGGACACCGGCGCTCTCCCTGCAGAAGGCGGCCCCGCCCGCCGAACAGCGCCCCGAGCTGACGGGCGGCCCCGGCAACCGCGGCGGCCGCGACAACCACGGCACCTTCGGTGACGAGGACGACGGCGGCGCGCACGACGAGGACCACCGCGACGGCGGCCACCGCGACGCCCAGGACCCCCGGGCCTTCCGCGACGCCCGCGACCCCCGGGACGTCTCGGACGCGCAGTCCATGCCCCCGTACGAGCAGCACGGCCCGAACGCGCCGTACGAGCAGCAGCCGCCCGCCCCGGACCAGAGCTCGTGGCTGCACGCCCGGGACCCGCAGTCCGTCGAGTACCACGGCGGCTACGACCCCTCCTACGACCCCGCCGACGACCCGCAGTACGCCGCGTGGATGGCGGAGCAGGAGCGGGCCGAGCAGTACCGCGGGCAGTTCGAGGAGGCACCCCCGGTGCAGGAGCCGTCCCCGGAGGACACCGGCACCTTCCCCATCCCGGTCGGCCCCGGGCGCACCCGTGAGCTGGGCGAGGGCGGCGGCACCCCGGAGGCCCCGCTCCCGGACGAAGAGGCCTACTACCAGGTCTTCAAACAGTCGATCAGCGGCAGCGGCTACCCGACTCCGCGCGAGTTCGGCGCCAACGTCGAGGCGACGTACGGCCGGACCCTGCCGGACGCCGAGGCCAAGCGCATGGTCATGGACTTCCAGGAAAAACACTTCGCGGAGCTGGAGGAGGACCACATCGCGTGACCCGCGTGGCCCGCGCCACGCGGACGAGCAGGCAGTACGAGGGCGGGGGCGCCCGGTGCAGAACACCGGGCGCCC
>NZ_JBHSPC010000146.1:0-1227 GCF_042656345.1 Streptomyces incanus | reverse complement strand
GAAACGACCCATACCACATCAACGAACCCAAGCCCCGGAAGCAACCCGTAAATACGCGACGCCTCCCGGCTCCGTTCTCAGAGTGCGGTACGTGATGTAATGCCCGTTTCTGGTTTGGGGTTGGGTGAGGAGCCCTGGTCGGCGGGGTGGGCCGGCGGTCAGGTGTGGGGCTGAGTGAACAGGCCAGGTTCGGGTTCGGTGAGGATGCCCCGTGTGACCAGGCGTTTCAGCTTGGAGCGGATGCCTTCGGTGTTCTTCGGGAGGATCGGCAGGTCGAGGGCCTCGCACAGGTCGCGGGCTCGCATCGGTCGGCCGGAGTCGGTGAGGGCGGTGAGTATCTGCTGGTAGGCGGGGTGGTCGGGCACGTCGGGGCGGGGCGTCTCCTCGGCGGGTGCCGGAGCGGGGATGGCGAGGAGGGTCTTGCGGGTGATGCGCAGGTTCTCGCTCTCCGCGTCGAGTTCGCCGAGGTGGGCGGTGAGTTCCTCGATGCGGGAGCGGAGGTGTCCTGCCTGCTCGCCGAGTTCGTGCTCACGGGCCTCGATATATTCCAGGACGGTGCTGATCTGCGGGTTCTCGGTCACGGTGTCCTCCAGGCGGGGACGGTGGCGTCGGTGAGGCGGCGGGCCATGACGGAGGTCATCGCCCAGAAGACGCGCGAGCGGGAACTGGCGGTCCGGTGTTCGTAGTCGCGGACCAGCCGCCGGTAGAACATCAGGATCCCGTTCGTCTGCTCCACGATCCACCGCTTGACCTGCGGGACGAAGCCCTTGTCGGCCGGGTTGCGTTCAACGATCTCGACGTCGATGCCGTGCCGTTTCCCGTGCTCGACGACGCTCTTCTTGAACCCCTGGTCGACCAGGGCTTTACGCACCGTGTCGGTCTGCCCGGCCACGCCGTCCAGCAGCGCGATACCGGCGGCGTTCTCGTGCGCGGAAGCCGGCAGCACGACGGCCTCGACGACCAGGCCCGAAACGTCCACGGCCAGGCACCTCTTGCGGCCCGGCACCTTCTTCGCGGCATCCCGGCCGGTCGTGGTGGCCGGTACTCCGACGGCGGCATGGACACTCTGTGTGTCCAGGACGACGAGGCTCGGGTCGGCTAATCGCCGCTTCTTCTCCCGTAGTTGCCATCGTAGAAGATCGTGGATGGTCTGGTCGGTGCCGTCGTTGCGCCATTTGTAGAAGTAGTACTTCACCGCACCGGCGGGCGGCAGATCGTGGGGCAGCA
>NZ_JBHSPC010000145.1:0-17522 GCF_042656345.1 Streptomyces incanus | reverse complement strand
TGCTATGCGCCCCAACCGGTCACAACCCGACCAGCCGCACGACCCCGGAACTTGCAACCGCCCTGCCAATGGCGTCGATCAAACAGTTCCACATCACCTTCGACTGCGCAGAACCTGAGCGCGTCGCTCGTTTCTGATGCAAGGTGTTGAGGTACGTGGTACCGCCGCCGGAGGGGTTTGCTACTGGGGACGATTTCGATCGCTCGCTGCCGCCTGGCACCAGGATTCAGCGTTCGTCTGCATTGATCCCTCAGGTGTGGGCCCGCGACTGTTCTTCCAGCGCGTCCCCGAAGGCAGGGTCGTCAAGAACCGGCTTCATCTTGACGTGCGGGTTGGCACCGGGCTCGTGGGTGAAGAGCGCCTCGCCGCACTCGAGGCCGAGTGCGCACGACTGGTCGCGCTCGGCGCGGTACTCGTGCGACTACTGCCTGTCGATGGCGACGACGAGTCGTGCATCGTGATGCAGGACATCGAGGGCAACGAGTTCCGTCTCGACCGAGGGGCCGCGAACGTGTCCTCGATCTGCCCCCATGGGCCAAGACGAAAAACCGTCCCCGACCCGTCAGGGCGCTGTGGCGCAGATCGCCGGATCAGGCGCTCGGGACGGGCGAACCGTCCGGCCGGTTCGACAGATTACGACAAAGTCCGATGAGACGGACCCGGTGGTCCGTGTCTCACTGAATCCGGCGCACCGCAGCCCAGCGGCGACGCTCTGCGCCAGGTCGGATGTGAGAGGACGGCAGCGCTATTCCGCAGCGGCAGGCTCTTCGGCTGCGAGAATGGCGGTCAGTAGACCGGGAAAGCGCTGCTCCAGCTCCGTTTCACGCAGTTCGCTGTAGCGCGAGGTACCTTCCTCGAACTGCGAAATGAGGCCGCTCTCCCGCAGGACCTTGAAGTGGTACGTCGAGGTCGACTTGGACACCGACAGCCCGAACGAGCTGCAGTTCATGGGACGGTCGGCCCGGGCGAGGGAGCGCACGATGCCCAGCCGCAGCGGTTCACCGAGGGCACGCAGAACCAGGTACACCGGGATCTCGCGCAGGTCGGGGTGGGGCAGGGCCTTCTTGGCGGGCGCACGTCTGAAATGGGTGGACACATGAGGAGTCTACGTCGATCGCCAGGCAGTGGTACGTTGAATCTCGTAGTACGAGAAAATTACGACAATGGCCTGGGCGCCGCGCGGGCACGCACGAGCACGCGCCGTGCGCGGGCAGGCCGAGTCGAGAACTGTCGCATACGACCAAGGCACCACGGAGAAACCCTTGACCGACCCCACCCCGCAGCACGGCGCGACCGATGACCTGCTGTTCACGCCCTTCGACCTTGGCGGTGTCCGCCTGAGCAACCGCACCGCGCTGGCCCCCATGACGCGGATCAGCGCCACCGAGGACGGCCTGGTCACCGACCGCAATGCGCGCTACTACGCAGGATTCGCCCGCGGCGGGTTCGCACTGGTCATCACTGAGGGCGTCTACACCGACACGGAGTACAGCCAGGGCTATCTGCACCAGCCGGGGCTCGCGACATCGGCCCAGGGCGAGGCGTGGCGGCCGGTGGTCGAGGCCGTGCACGCGGAGGGCGGCACCGTATTCGCCCAGCTCATGCACGCAGGAGCGCAGTCCCAGGGCAACCGCTTCCGCCAGGGAACGGTCGGTCCCTCCGCCGTGGCACCACGCGGCGAGCAGCTCTCCTTCTACCGGGGCAGCGGTCCCTACCCCACGCCGAAGGCCCTGGACGCCCGTGAGATCGCGGACATCCGCCGGGGCTTCGCGGACGCGGCCCGCCACGCAGCCGCAGCGGGCTTCGACGGTGTGGAGGTGCATGGCGCGAACGGCTACCTGCTCGACCAGTTCCTCACCGACTACCTCAACCAGCGCGAGGACGGGTACGGCGGCGGCGTCGAAAACCGCGTGCGCCTGGCGGTCGAGGTCGTGGACGAGGTGCTCCAGGCCGTGGGCTCCGAGATCGCGGTCGGCATCCGCGTCTCCCAGTCCAAGGTCAGCGACTTCCACCACCGCTGGGCCGGCGGCATCGAGGAGGCCGAGACCATTTTCACCACCCTGGCCCGCACCGGCGCGCACTTCCTGCACACCACCGAATACCGGGCGCTCGACCCCGCCTTCTCCAGCGGTACGGAAACTCTGGCCGAGCTCGCGAAGAAGTTCAGCGGGTTGCCGGTGATCGCCAACGGCCACCTGGAAGACCCGGAGGCCGCCCGTGCCGTACTGGAGTCCGGGGCCGCCGACATCGCCGCGCTCGGCAAGGGTGCTCTCGCACAACGGGACTGGCCCCACCGGGTGCGTGACGGTCTTGAGTTCGCGACCGAGCCGCACCCCGACACCCTCGGACCGCTCGCCGACATCAAGGACTGGGAACTGGCCCTGTGAACGCACCGACCTGACCGACAAAGTGGTCGTTGCGGGCCGGTGCGCAAGGCTCGGTAACCGCCCCGCCGCGCACTCGCCGGACCCACCCCGCCGGCACCGCGCGAACAGCTCACCGCCCACCAGACCGACGCCCTGCGCACCGCCGCCGACCGCTACCGCGGCCCGCACGCCGAACACGCCCGCCTCGCCGTCTGCATGACCCTCGCGGGCCTGCGCCCGGGGCGGTCCATCGCCGTCGCCGAGGACCCGTTGCAGGGCGGCGACCCGTTGGTGCCGGCCCATCGGGTGGGGATTCGAGGTCGGACGGTTCGGGATGGACAGCCGCGGCATCCGGCGGCTGTCCATACACCGCCGCTGTCCATACACCGCCGCAGGAACGCCTGTGCGGGCCGTCGGGTGGCGTACTTCTCCGCATGCCAGGCATCGAGGTCGGCCTGGGTGCGGGCGTCCAGCATCCGCGTCTCGTTGCGGCGCAGGCCGAAGGCGTACGCGGTCTTGAACAGCATCGCGTCGTGGAAGGCGGGCAGCCAGCCCTTGCGGCCCCGTCGCGGACCTTGCCGACCTGGTCGTCGGCAAGGTCGAAGAACGCCTGCAACTCCTACCGGGTGAAGGCCCCTTTGCCTTGCCGGGGCCTGCCTCGGCTTCCTCCACGTGGACCGCGGTGTTCCACTCGTGCACCACCTGGATCGGGTGGGCGCCGAAACGCTCTTCCCAGGTCGCCGCCCCTCCGTAGGCGGGGTCGGTGACGAAGGAGCAGAAGGCCCGGGCCGAGCCCTGGTAGTTGCGGAGCGCGGAACGGCGCAGGTGCCGTGACGCCGCGCTCGGGCTGCTGCGTGCCGCGGGCCGGCCGGCCCCGGAGGACCCGGACGGCAGCGACGACGAGGAGCTGTCAGGCCGTGCGGACATCGCCGAGCGCCTGCAGGACGAGGTCGCGTGGGTCCGGCAGTGCGCGGAGTGGATCGACCACCTGGACAGCAGGCCGTACCCGTCGGCCGCCAACCTCCGCCCCGAGGGCGACTTCCCCGACACCTGCGCCGTGCCGATCCGCCTGCCAGGGTCGCGGCGATCCTGCGGCACATCGCCTTCGACGTCGAGGAACCGGCGCGTGCCCGGCGTGTGGAGGAGCTGCAGGCGGCCAAGGCCGCCGACGACCCGCGCGCCGAACGGAGCCGCAGGCCGGCCGAGCCGGATCTGAACTACGCCGAGTACTGCGACCGCACCACAACGCCCTGGCGCTCCACGCAGCAGGGAGACCTCGCGTGGACCGCCTACCAGGCCGAACGCCGACGGCGTGGGGAGACCGACGAGGACCCCTTCGCGGCATACCACCCATTCCGCCAAGGCCACCACTGACCAGTCAGACCGAAGCGTTCAGGAAACTGAACACCGTAGCGGTGCTCCCTGCTCGGATACTCCTCGGACCCCTGCGTACAGCGTTCATCTGCGACTACCTCGCCGATTGCGACCTGCGTCACGAGATCAACGACGGGCTCCAGGTCGTGGAGAACTGGAACTCCGCCAACCACGACCTGTTCTACGGCAAGGACGGCGACCTGACCGGGCAGAACACGAGGGTGAGCAGACGCTCGACGTCCCGGCCGTTGAAGGCGGCGTGGAGCCGCCGCGCCAGGTCCGCTGTCGCAGTCACGACAAGTTCGCGATGATGTCGGCGACGGTCTGCGGCTGCGACAGGAACGGGTGGTGGCCCGCCTTCACCTCGATGGCCTTGTCCGCGCGGCGGGAGAATTCGCGTTGCGCCGCCGCCGAGGTGCCCCGGTCCTCTGTGCACACCACGTACGTCGTGGGCAGGTCGTGCCACGCCGCCGCCCGTACGGGCTGGTGGGTCACGGCCAACGTCTGCCGGACCAGAAGGGCCGCTGCGTCGCGGGCGATGTCCGGCGGGCAGTCCTGGGCGAACGTCTCGGCGAACAGCTCGGGCCTGGCGCTGAACGTGCCGCCGCCGGGGTCGAAGTCCAGGAACGGTGGCGGCGCGTCGGCGCCGAACGTCGACAGCGACTCGCCGGGCTCGGGCAGGTAGCTCGACACGAACACCAGGTGACGCACCGTCTCGACGCCCACCGCCGCCTCGGCGGCGACGATGCCGCCGTAGCTGTGCGCCACGACCACGATCGGCTCGTCCCCCTCGGACAGGACAGCGCGCACCGCGGCGACGTCCTCGGGCAGCCCGGGACCCTGCGGTCCGGCCGGCCGGTCGCCCTCGCCGCAGCTCGGCAGCGCCGGGGCAACGCTGCTGATGCCGCGCTCCTGCAGGGCCGCGGCGGCCAGGTGCCACCACCACGATCCGTCGCGAACGCATGCCCCGTGCACAAACACAACACGCATCTCTTCCTCCTTGATCCGGGTGTCCCGACCACGTGGGTCAACGGTAGAGGTGCCGCACCCGTACAACGGTGACGATCCCGCAGTGCGGTCATCTCGCCGCCGGCCCGGTGGGCCGCGACAGTGAGCCGCCTGGTCAGCGGAGTCTGCGTCCGGTCAGCCGCCTGCCCGCCCAGGCGCCGGTGAGCGTGGCTCCCGTGAGGAGTGCCGCTGTGAGGGCCGGGTGGTGGGAGCACCACAGTTGGGGGGCGCGGGTGTGGGACTGGTCGTCGAAGGCGCCGTGTGCGCCGTAGTCGTTCTCGTCGTCCACGGGCTCCCAAAGGTTGTGGCGGTGTCGGTGGTGGTCGGGCTGGTCGGTCTGCTGGGATGTGTAGCCGGTGTGTGCGAGGTAGCGGTCGAGGAGGCCGGGGGCGATCTTGTTGGCCAGGATGGTCGCGGCGGTGCTGGCGCCGACGTAGTACTGCTTGCGTCGAGGGTGGTGGGCTGCGTAGAGAATGGCCCGCGCCGCGATTTCTGGCTGGTAGATCGGCGGCACCGGTTGCGGTCTCCTGGAAAGGCGGGAGAGCACCCAGGAGAACTGCGGGGTATTGACGGCCGGCATTTGGGCGATGGTGACGCGCACGTTGCTGCCCTGATGCATGAGTTCCGTGCGCACGGAGGAAGTGAAGCCATTGATGGCGTGTTTGGCGCCGCAGTAGACGGACTGCAGGGGGACGGAGCGCGAGCCGAGGGCGGAGCCGACCTGCACGATCGTGCCTTGGTCGTGGGGCAGCATGTGCGCGAGTGCGGCTCGCGTGCCGTTGACGAAGCCGAGGTACGTCACCTGGGTGGCGCGCGCGTACTCCTCCGGTGTGATCTCGGTGAATGGCGCGAAGACCGAGGCGAAGGCGGAGTTGACCCACACGTCAATACGTCCGAACGTCTCGACCGCGGTGCCGGCGGCGGCTTCGGCCTGCTGGTGATCGGACATGTCGGTGGACAGGGCCAGGGCCTGGCCGCCGGTCTGCTCGACCTCGTGGGCAGCAGCGTCTAGCCCGGCTCGGCCGCGGGCGAGGAGGACAACGTTGGCGCCTCGGGCGGCGAATGCCCGGGCGGTCGCCCGGCCGATACCCGCGCTGGCTCCGGTGATGACGACGGTCTCAGGCATGTGGTCTTCCTTCAAAGTCCGGGGGTGGTGGTGGGTGCGGCGGTGAGCCGGGTGGCGGTTTCCAGCATCAGGGCATGGACAAAGGCTTGTGGCAGGTTGCCGCGCAGTTGGCGTTGACCTACGTCGTATTCCTCGGTGTAGAGGCCCGGGGGGCCGCAAGCGGCGCGGTTGCGTTCGAACCAGCGCAACGCCTCCTCCTGATGGCCCTGCTGATGCTCGGCCAGGGCCATCACGTATCCGCACAGCAGGAAGGCGCCTTCGGCCTCTCCCAAAGGGCGTTCGTCGTGGCGGAAGCGGTAGGCGTAGTGGTCGTGGGTCAGTTTCCGGGTGTATGCGCGCAGGGTCCGCAGTGTTCTCGGGTCGTCGGCCGGCAGGGCACCGCGCACCGGAGGCAGCAGCAGAGCAGCGTCCAGGCCGGGGTCCTGCGGGGAGCGCTGCCACCGGCCGCTGGGGTGGGTGCTCGTGGCCGCGGTCTCGGCGACGAGCGAGTCGGCGAGGTCCGTCCAGGCGCGGGTGCGTCCAGCAGGGGCAGCCTGGGCGAGGGAGCGCAGTCCGGCCACGCAGCTGAGCCGGCTGTGGGTCCAGGCGCGGTTGTCGAGCTCCCAGATGCCGGCATCGGGCTCGTGCCGACGCCGGGCGATGGCGTCGGTCGCGATCTCGGCCGCCCGCCAGCCCTCGGCGTCCAGCCGGCCATGGCGCTGGGCCGCGGCGAAGAGCATCAGCGCCTCACCGAACGCGTCGAGCTGGAACTGCCGGTTGACCCAGTTGCCAACGCGGTCGTAGCCGCCCGGGTAACCATTCAAGCCCAGCCTTCTCTGGTCAGGAACCGGGCCGCCGGTGACCGTGTAGGCAGGGGCCATGCGGGGACCGTCCTGGTGCAGGCGCGCGGAGACGAACCGCACCGCATCGTCGAGCAGCGGATGGGGCCCGGCTGCGGCCACGGCCTGACCGGCGTAGCACTGGTCGCGGATCCACACATACCGGTAGTCGTAGTTGCGGCCCGCTTCCGCACGCTCGGGCAGGCTTGTGGTGACCGCGCCCACCATGCCGCCCGTGGAGCTGGTCAGCCCGCGCAGCACGGTGTAGGCGTGGCGGGAGTCCCCGGGCGCAAGGTTGTTCTCCAGGACGGGGACTTCGCGGCGCCACGCGTTCTCAGTGGCGCTCCACGTACGGGAGGCGTCCGGCTTCTCGGCCAGCGGTTCCTCGCTCAGTTCAAGGATCAGGTCGTGGCAGTCCCCAGGGTCCAGGTGCAGGTCCATGGCCAGGCCGGTGATGTGGCGGGCGTGGTGGCGGGGGCGGGCGGTGGCCGCTCCGGTCCAGCGCCACCGCAGTGCCCCGCTGCGCCCCTTCCAGACGCCGTCCTCGTCGCGCTGCACTTCCCGAGGGCTGCTGTAGCCGAAGTCGGCGTGCGGTTCCAGGTGGACCGTGAGGTCGGCGATGCCTTCGACGGCAGTGATCCGGCGCAGCAGCACGGCGCGTCGCGGGTCGCCGGGGAAGGCAAGAGCCTCCCGGCTTTCCACAATGCCGTTCTCGGTGATCCAGCGGTTGCGCCAGATCAGTGTGCCGTCCTCGTAGAAGCCGCCCCACACGAATCGGCCGCGCGGGCTGACCGTGTAGTGGCCGGATCCGCCGATGAGGGAGGAGAAGACGGCGCCGGAGTCCCAGCGGGGGGCGCACAGCCAGACGATGTCCCCTCGCGGGCCGACAAGGGCGCCACGCTCTCCGTCGGCGATCAGCGAGTACTCCCGCAGTACATGCAGAGGGAGCACATCGTGCTGCGTCATATGCGGATTGGTCACACGGTTTCCGTTCCGGTCGGGGGCGGGTCGCCGGGGTCAGACCCGGTAACCTTCGGCAGCTTCTGTCCGGAAGGTGAGGCCCAGACCCGGTGAGCCCACGGCCCCGGGGCTGATCGCACCGCCCGCCGCGTCCAGGACGCCGTCGAACAGGAGCTGTTCGATGCGTACGTGGTCGTGGAACCATTCCAGGTGGCGGAGGTTGGGCACGGCGGCGGCCACGTGAGCGTGGACGTGCGGGGCGCAGTGGCCTGAGATCTCCAGCCCGGCCGCCTCGACGAGGGCGGCGACACGCAGCCACACCGTGATGCCTCCGCACCGGGTCGCGTCGGCTTGCGCGCAGTCCACGGCGTCAGCGTCGAGGAGTTGCCGGAAATAGGGCAGTGAATACCCGTACTCGCCAGCTGCAACATCGGTGGTGACCGCGGCTCGGATCTGTGCCAACCCCGTCAGGTCGTCGGAGGAGACGGGCTCCTCGAACCAGGTGACATTCTGCTCCGCGAGGTGCCCGGCGAGCCGGACGGCTTGTTTACGGGAGTACGCGCCGTTGGCGTCCACATACAGTTCAGTCCGCGCTCCGATGCTCTGACGGGCGCGGGCGATCCGGTCGCGGTCGCGGGATTCGGCTTGCCCCCAGGACTCCCCGATTTTGATCTTGACTCTGGGGATGCCTTGTTCCTCCACCCATGTGCGCAGCTGGCGGTCCTGCTGTACGTCGTCGTACGAGGTGAAACCGCCGCTGCCGTAGACGGGGACGTCACTACGGCATGCTCCGAGCAACCGCACAAGGGGAAGGCCCAGCAGCCGGGCCTTGAGGTCCCACAGGGCGATGTCGACAGCCGAGAGGGCCCCCGCGATCAGCCCGGGGCGGCCGGCGTTGCGGACGGCCCGGCTCATCGCCTCGTTGGCCGCCGGTACGTCCCAGGCACTTCGGCCGGTAACAAGGCCGGCGAGCTGCTGCTCGACGACCTGGGCAGTGGCCGCCGCCCCGTACGTCCAGCCCAGACCCGTAGCGGTACCCGACCGCACGCGGACGAGCACCAGTGTGGTCGACTGCCACGTCAGCGTGCCGTCGCTCTCCGGCGCATCGGTGGGAACGGTGTACGCGGCGGCCTCCACCGTGTCGACCACGGGATCCGTCCCCGATGCGGCTGGTGGAGTCACTTCGTCCCCTGCGTGCCGGAGGCATCGTCACGGTGTCGGCGTCCGGGGAGCACCTCCTGCACCTTGGCCTTGATCCCCTGCTTGATCATGCCGCCGCGGTCGCTGTCCCCCTTCACGACGGCGGACACCACCGCCTCGGCCTGCTCGCGCGTGGCGTGCGGGGGGATGGGCGGCACGGCCGGATCCGTGCGGAAGTCGATCACGGAGGGCCGATCGGCGGCGAGGGCCTGCCGCCAGGCCGCTTCCACCTGGTCCGGCTTCTCCACCCGGACGCCGCCGAGGCCGATGGACCGGGCGAAGTCGGCGTAGGGCACGTCGGGGATCGCCTGGGAGGGCAGGAACTGCGGTGCGCCGGACATGGCGCGCATCTCCCAGGTGACCTGGTTGAGGTCCTGGTTGTTCAGTACGGCGACGATCAGGCGCGGATCCTGCCACTCCTGCCAGTACTTGGCGACGGTGATCAGTTCGGCCATGCCGTTCATCTGCATGGCGCCGTCCCCCACGATCGCGAGGGCCGGGCGTCCGGGGTGGGCGAACTTGGCACCGATGACGTACGGCACGCCGGGGCCCATCGTGGCGAGCGTCCCGGACAGGGAGCCGCGCATCGCCCCGCGGAGGCGCAGGTGGCGGGCGTACCAGTTGGCGGCGGATCCGGAGTCGGCGGCCAGCATCACGTCGTCGGGCAGGAACGCGTCGAGGGTGTGCACGACGTACTCGGGGTTGATCGGGTCGGCCTCGACGGCGGCGCGGCGCTCCATGACGTCCCACCAGCGGGCGGTGTCCTTCTCGATCTTCTTGCGCCAGGCCCCGTGCTTCTTCCGCTTCAGCCGAGGCAGCAGCGCCTTGAGCGTCGCTTCCGCATCTCCCACGAGGTTGACCTCGAAGGGGTAGCGCATCCCGATGTTGTGCGGGTCGATGTCGATCTGGACGGCACGCGCCTGGTCGAGTTCCGGCAGGAACTGGGTGTAGGGGAAGCTGGAGCCCACCACGAGGAGCGTGTCGCAGTCCATCATCAGCTCGTAGGAGGGCCGTGTGCCCAGCAGGCCGATCGATCCGGTGACGTAGGGCAGGTCGTCAGGCAGAGCGTCTTTACCGAGGAGGGCCTTGGCGACTCCGGCACCGAGAACGTCCGCGATTTTTTCGACCTCGGCTTGGGCACCTCGCGCGCCCTGGCCGATGAGGAGGGCGACTTTCTCGCCGGCATTCAGGACTTCCGCCGCGCGCGCGAGGTCCTCGTCGGCCGGTACGGGGGCGGAGAGGGACATGCCAAGACTGGAGGGCACCATCTTGAAGGCGTGAGTGGGCGGCGAGTAGTCGAGCTCCTGAACGTCGGCGGGAATGATGACCGCCGTCACCGTCCGCCTGCCGTAGGCGGTACGCATGGCCCGGTCGATGACGTTGGGCAGTTGCTCGGGGACGGTCACCATTTCGCAGAAGTCGGAGGCCACGTCCTTGTACAGGCTCAGCAGGTCGACCTCCTGCTGGTAGGAGCCGCCCATGGCGCTGCGGTTGGTCTGCCCGACGATCGCGACCACGGGGACGCGGTCGAGTTTGGCGTCGTACAGGCCGTTGAGCAGGTGGATGGCCCCGGGGCCGGAGGTCGCCGCGCAGACCCCGACCTTGCCGGAGAACTTGGCGTAGCCGACGGCTTCGAACGCGGCCATCTCCTCGTGCCGGGCCTGGACGAACATCGGTTTGTTCTCGGCGCGTCCCCATGCGGCGAGCAGACCGTTGATGCCGTCGCCCGCGTAGGCGAAAACATGGTCCACCTCCCACTCGCGCAGCCGCTGCAGAACGTAGTCGGACACCTTCATCGACACGGGTTTCCTCTCATCTCAACCGATGTGTTGTGCGTTGCCGGGCTGCTGCTGTTCGTGCGCCGACGGGACGGCCCGGCCGGCGGGTGAGCGGCGCAGCCACCCCGCTCGCCTGCCGGCCGCTCACATCCGCATCATCCGTCGCACAAGGGCGTAGGTGGTTCCGGCCGTCGCGCAGGCGGCCACGGCCACGGCAGCGGTGACCAGGCGGGCGTCACGTTCAGGGGCCACGGGGCGGTCGATGCTCTTCTCCGGGTGATCAACGGAAGGGAAGCCGTCCAGCCCGAGCGCCAGGGCCTCGGCCAGATGCATGGCGCGGCGGCCGGTGCCTCCCTGCTCGATCTGTGTACGGCAGCTGAACCCGTCGGCGAGGACCATCGAGCTCGGGGCGGTGTCTCTCACGGCGGGCAGGACGCCCTGCTCGCCAATGGTCATGGACACGTCGTAGTGACCGCGTTCGAAGCCGAAGTTGCCGGCAAGCCCGCAGCAGCCCTCGTCGAGGACATCGGCCTCGACGCCCGCGCGGCGCATCAGTTCCTGGTCGGCGTCGTACTTCATCACCGCGTGCTGGTGACAGTGGGTCTGCACGGTCGCCGTCCGGGCGAGTCGGGGCGGTTGCCAGCCCTCGGGCGTGTCGTTGAGCAGCAGTTCGGAGAAGGTGCGGAACTGTTCGGAGAGCCGTTTGACGTCCTGGTCCTCGGGCATCAGCTCCGGGGCGTCGCTGCGGAAGACGGCGGTGCAGGAGGGCTCCAGGCCGACGATCGGGGTCCCGGCCTCGATCCAGGGGCGCAGTACGTCCAGGGTGCGGCGCAGCACCTTCTTCGCGGTGGCCAACTGGCCGGTGGAGATCCAGGTCAGGCTGCAGCACACGGCCCGGGTCGGCACGGCGACCTGGAAGCCGGCGTTCTCCATCACCCGCACCGCCGACTTCGCGACGGCGGGGTGGAAATAGGTGCTGAAGGTGTCGGGCCACAGCACGACCGTGCGCGGGTCGGCCGGATCGGGCTCCGGCAGACCGCGCGCCGCCCACCACTGGACGAAGGACTCCTCCGAGAAGGGCGGCGCGTCCCGCTCCGCGGCCACACCCGCCAGCTTTTTCCCGGCCCGGGCGAGACCGGGTGCGCTGAGCGCGGCGTTGACCAAGCGGGGAGCGAGGCGCGACATGCGTGCCCACAGCGGAAGCCAGCCCATCGAGTAATGGGCCGCAGGCCGCAAGCGGCGCGCGTAGTGATGAGAGAGGAACTCGGCCTTGTAAGTGGCCATGTCCACGCCGACCGGGCAGTCGGACTTGCAGCCCTTACAGGACAGACACAGGTCGAGAGCGTCCTTGACCTCGGTGGAACGCCACCCGTCGGTGACAGCCGAGTCGGCGTGACCCTCGAGCATCTCGAACAGCAGCCGGGCACGTCCGCGGGTGGAGTGCTCCTCCTCGCCGGTCGCCCGGTAGGAGGGACACATGACTCCCCCCTCGTGGCTGCGGCAGTTGCCGATGCCGACGCAGCGCATCACCGCCCGGGTGAAGGAGTGCTCGTCCTCGGGATAGCCGAACTCGGTGTCGTGACCGCGTGGGCGCCACAGTGGCC
Source organism: Streptomyces incanus (assembly GCF_042656345.1). Taxonomy (NCBI): domain Bacteria; kingdom Bacillati; phylum Actinomycetota; class Actinomycetes; order Kitasatosporales; family Streptomycetaceae; genus Streptomyces; species Streptomyces incanus. The sequence continues at coordinate 5,288 of NZ_JBHSPC010000145.1, read as the reverse complement.
CGAGCCGGAGGTTGGCGTCCACCCGGTGCGGAGCCACGACCTTGCCGGGGTTCATGCGGTCGTCCGGGTCGAAGAGCGCCTTCACCTCGCCGAACGCGGCGACCACGGTCTCACCGAACATCCGCGACAGCAGTTCCCCGCGTGCCTGACCATCACCGTGTTCCCCCGACAGGGACCCCCCGTAGGAGACGACCAGGTCGGCGGCGCGGAACAGGAACGCCCGGAACTGTTCCACCCCATCGGCCGTCTTCAGCGCGAACGGAATACGCGTGTGCACACAGCCCTGGCCGAAATGCCCGTACAGCGAGGGATGGTCGTAACCGAACTCCGCGAAGAGTTCCTTCAGGTCGCGCAAGTAGTCACCGAGCCGGTCCGGGGGGACCGCGGAGTCCTCCCATCCCTCCCAGGTTTCGCGGCCGTCCGGCGGTCGCGCGGTCACGCCGAGACCCGCCTCGCGCGCTTTGAGCATCGACTGCTCGCGCTGCGGATCGTCCGAGAAGGCCACCGTGGTGTCGTCCTCGCTGCGGCCGAGAGCACCGAGCAGGTCGTGAGCCTGCGCGTCGACGGCCTCCTGCGTGTCGCCGCTGAACTGCACCAGCAGCCAGCTCTCGCCGTCCGGAAACCGGTCGAGGGAAGAGAGATAGGCGCCCTCCGCCCGCATGAGCTGCGCCATCCGCCCGTCGATGGCCTCCAGCAGCTCCGGCTCACAGTGCTCCAGCAGACGCGGCACGTCGTCCGCCGCGGCGCAGATATCGCCGTAGCCAAGCACCACCATGGCCTCGTACGGTGGGACCGGCACCAGATCCAGTTCCGCACGCAGCACCGTGACGAGAGTGCCCTCGCTGCCGACGAGCGCCCGGGCCAGGTCGAAGCCGTTCTCCGGTAGCAGCGAGTCGAGGTTGTAGCCGGAGACCCGCCTCGGGATGTCCGGGTAACGACGCCTGATGTCCCCCATGTGGCGATCGACGATGTTCTTGAGTTGCTGGTAGAGCTCGGCGCGACGGCCGCCCTCCGCGACGACGGCCTCGAACTCCTCCCGCGAGGTGGGTCCGACCCAGCAACGCATCCCGTCGTAGGTCACGATCTCCAGCCGCCGCACGTTGTCCACGGTCTTGCCGTACGCCTGGGCGGAGGCCCCGCAGGAGTTGTTGCCGATCATCCCGCCCAGCGAACAATGGCTGTGGGTGGACGGCTTCGGCCCGAATTTCAGCCGCTCGGTGGACAGCTGTCGGTTGAGTTCGTCCAACACGATGCCCGGCTCCACCACGCAGGTCCCGCGCTCGGCGTCAACGGACACCAGATGGTTGCAGTACTTCGTCCAGTCGATGACGACCGCGGCGTTCGTGCACTGCCCGCCCAGACTCGTGCCGCCGCCGCGGGACAGCACCGGCGCCCCAAATTGTGCGCACACCGCGACAGCTTCCGCCCCGGCGTCGACGTCGTGCGGCACCACCACCCCGAGCGGAACCTGCCGGTAGTTCGAACCATCCGTCGAATAGGCACCCCGACTCCCCGCGTCAAACCGCACCTCTCCCCGTACCCGCACACGCAGAGCCTTCTCAAGGGCGTCAACATCGGGAAGGGCACGGTGTGCGGCCTTTTCGCCGCGCCTGGCGGCTTCCGGAGCTGGTTCCGGGCTCATGCGCTCCTCCTCGTGTTGTCGCGCGTAGCGCGCTCACCTGACCTGCGGAGCACTGAAGGCATACGGTGCCGGGGCCCTCCAGCGCACTACGCAAGGGACCTGCCATGATCCAGTCGGCTGCGTGATGTCATCCGGTCCCGTCAGCCGCGCTTCGCGACTTCCTGACGAGGTCGCACAGGTTTCGGAAAGCGCGTGAGTTCCGTCTGACCGCCGAGCACCGCAGGGAAACTTAGGTGGCGGGCAATAAGACGGCCAAACCCCTCGGCCGTATGCCTTGATAGTTCGATACGTGCTGTCCATGCAAACCTGTAACCGGCGGACGACGCGTACTTCGTGCCGGGTCAACCCGAGCAGGCCGGACTGTACCTACTGGGTCATTTCCCAAGTTCACGAGAACACGTTCAAGGAACCGGCCGCCCTCTTCGCCGGTCGGCACAGCCACTCCTGAGTCCCGTCTTCGCGGCACGCTCGCACCTTTGCGCCTGCTGCTTCGTCTGCGCGGGAAAGATAGCCGCATGGCCAAGGGATGAAACATCACTTACGCCGTTCGGCGGCCCGCCGATAGAGGCATGTCGTCGGCCAGCCGGGGGGCGAATCTCCTCGATCGCCTCGGTGACGGTGAAGCGGCCCACGCCGTACAGTGCGGCGAGTGCGGCGTGTTCGAAGCGGAAGCTCCTCTCCTTTGCATTTCGCAGTAGATGCAGGGCGATGAGCTGCGGGTTTCCGGGGACGCCCCAGGTGACGGCCCCGTTATGGAGGACGTAGAAGCTCTGGGCACCGTCGGGGGTGTGGTGCTCAGCGAGCGGGGTGAGCTTGTCCTGCTCGCTCTCGACCGCGTGCCAGAACGCCTCCTCGGTCCGCTCGTCAGCAGCCTGGTAATCATCCAAGGCGAAATTCAGCTGGTAAGAGGACATTGGGCCTTTCGGTCAGGTGAGGGTTTGCCAGCCGCAGGATGACTTGGTGGTGGCGCTCGGCCAGGCTCCGGGCCGGGAGCTGTTGACCGGACATGCCTGCGTGCTCGGACGGCGCTTGTCCACCAGCGCGGCACGACCCTTGTCCGTCAGCTATGGCCGGGAGTGCTGCTTGGGCCGGCCGGCACGAGCTTTTGTCCGGCGTCCGGGCGAGCGTTGCGGGCCGCGGTCTCTATCAGTTCCAAGGCGGCGAGCACGCGAACTGCTGCCGCGCAAATCTTGTTGGAGGCATCTCGCAGTTGTCCACCTCTGTGGTCAAACTGCTGTTTGACCAGAACCGGACCGGATCGTGGCCGGTGACGGCTTCAGCAGACCGGTCGAGGAATACCCCCGGCGCGGGTTCAGGGGCGTGGAGAGCTGCTCCTTGTGTCAGCGGGTGCGGTGGCGTGCGGAGCCCTGGGCAGGTTGCGGCAAGCCGGGCAAGACGGAGGGCAGTGGTCCGGGCCGGGGTACGGGAAGTTTCTCCATGATCTTGTCCAGCAACGTGTTCAACAGTGGCTGCAAGCCGATTCCGAATCCACCCGGCTGGACTGCGCAGCAGCAAGCGAATGGGCCGGCCTCGACGTCAATGCTGATCGCCGGTAATCGGGGCGCGCTCCTGATCGATGCTTTGCTGACCACGACCGAGGGCGAACGTTCGGCCGACTGGGTGAAGAGCTGGGGCAAGAACCTCTCGACGATCTACATCACGCACGGACACGGCGACCACTTTTCGGTGCCGGGCCTTCACTCGACGCCTTTCCCCAGGCGCAGTTGGTGACGCTTCCCGAGGTCGTGGACGACGCGCGTGAGCAGCAATCTTCAGAAGCTCTGGCGACCTGGAACTCCTGGTTCGAGAGTCAGCTCGACGAGGAAGCCGCTACATTCACGGCCTTGACCTCCGACGAACTGGAGATTGACGGGCACGGGGTCCGCTTCATCGGACTGGGGGGAAGGGACGGCGTCGACAACACAATCGTCCACGTACCCGAACTCTCCACCGTCTTCTCCGGCGACGTGGCGTACAACAACATCCACATGTAGCTCTGGAATGCGACGCCGGAGAGCCGCGCGGAATGGCCGGCCACTCTCAACGCCCTCGCCGCGTTGCGACCGGAGAAGATCATCACCGGTCACAGGGACTCGGATGCGCCCGACGATGAAGCACAGCGTGTCCTCGACCGGAGTCGACGCTACATCGAGGACTTCGACAACGCCGTGACGCGCAGCGGCTCCGTCGCGCAACTCGTCGACGCGACGATGGAGCGGTACTCCGCATCAGGGCTTCGGCGTAGTCGGCTGGCGCCCGGTTGCTGACGTCTCGTCGCGTTGGGCAGGGTCCGATACAGCACAGGCACGGACGTCCGTGATCATGGAGTTCTCTACGCTCTGTGACCTTGGACTGCCCGTGCCTGCCGCTGCATCATCTCTGATCTCCCCTGTCTTTGACCAGCTCAGACCGCATCCGGAAGTGTCCGGGAGCGAGCTTCCGGATCTGCTGGAACGCCTCGCGCAGGTCCCGGACCCGCGTGATCCGCGAGGGGTGCGGCATCCGCTCGTGACGCTCCTCGCGCTGACGGCCTGCGCGGTCCTCGCCGGAGCGAGATCCCTGCTCGCGGTGGGTGAATGGGTGGCCGACGCACCGCCGGCCCTGCTCGAACGGCTCGGCACGGTCATCGACCCGCTGTTGCCGAAACGGTCCTGGCCCGCGGAATCCACGATCCGGCGGCTGCTGGCCAGAATCGACGCGGACGCCTTGGACCGCGCGGTCGGAGCCTGGCTCGCGGACCGGCAGACCGGAAACGAAGGACTACGGGGACTGGCGGTCGACGGGAAGTCGCTGCGGGGTGCTGCCCGCGCGAAGGGACGGAGGATCCACCTCCTGGCCGCCTGCGACCACGTGAGCGCACTGGTCCTCGCCCAGATGGACGTCGGTGAGAAGACCAACGAGATCACCCGCTTCCGGCCTCTGCTCGACACCCTCGAGGACCTGGCCGGTCCGGTCGTCACCAGCGACGCGATGCACACCCAGCACGACCACGCCGTCTACCTGCTCGACCGGCAGGCCCACTACATCGTGATCGTGAAGCGCAACACGAAGAAGCTCCGCAAGCAGCTCAAGTCCCTTCCCTGGAAGCAGATTCCGCTGCAGGACAGGACTCTCTCGACCGGTCACGGCCGTCATGAGATCCGCCGGTTGAAGGTCTGCACGGTGAGCAACCTGCTCTTCCCCGGAGCCCGCCAGGCCGTCCAGATCGTCCGCCGCCGCGTGGACCGCAAGACTGGGAAGATCAGTCTCAAGACCGTCTACGCGGTCACCAGCCTCACCACCGAGCAGGCCGGCCCGGCTCAACTCACCCGACTGATCCGAGGACACTGGACCGTCGAGGCCCTGCACCACGTCAGGGACGTCACCTTCACCGAGGACGCCTCCCAGGTGCGGACCGGAAATGCACCCCGAGCGATGGCCACCTGCAGAAACCTCGCGATCGGAGCCCTCCGCCTCGCCGGCATCCGCAACATCGCCGCCGGCCTCCGACGGGCAGCCCGAGACCACCCCCGGCCCCTCGCCCTCCTCGGCCTCACATGATCAAAACGGACGACACCGAACTACTCCGAAGCCCTGGGGGCTGTCGAAAAATAACTCCTCGATCTTGATGTGGAGTTATGGGGGCGTGGAGTCGTGCCCGGCGATG
>NZ_JBHSPC010000144.1:0-6590 GCF_042656345.1 Streptomyces incanus | reverse complement strand
CCGCAGCCATGTTTTCACGCCAGCAAGGCGTACCCGAAGGGAACAGGGAGACTGACCTGACGACGCATCAATTGTTATGCGCAGCGCGGCGCTCCGATCACCCGGCGTGATATCGGCACGCGTGACATCGACACGGAAGGGGACAGGGCCGAGAAGAGAGACGGGAACGGCCGAGGGCCGGAACCCTTTCGGATTCCGGCCCTCGACCTTCAGTAGCGGGGACAGGATTTGAACCTGCGACCTCTGGGTTATGAGCCCAGCGAGCTACCGAGCTGCTCCACCCCGCGTCGTTGTGTAACCAGCATACGGCATCCGCGGGGCACTTCGCACACACGTATCCGCCGCCCCTCCGTCACCGGCCGGTCAGATGGCCGTTCGGTGCCTCGGCGGCCTCCTTGTGCTCCGGCAGGACGACGACCAGGGCGCCCCCCGCGGCCAGCACTCCGCTGCCGTCGGCGCCCGCCACGAAGGTGTCCGGCTCCCGCCACGCGGTGACCACCCGCCGTACCCCCGCGTCCAGGATCAGCCGGGCGCAGGACGCCGGACGGGAGGCGCGGCGGGCGCAGGGTTCCAGGCTGGAGTACACGGTGGCGGTCGCGAGCCGCGGGTCCGCGGGGTCGATCTTGGTGAGGGCGGCCTCCTCGGCGTGCACCACCGGGTCGCCGTCCTCGCGGGAGTGGCCGCGCGCCAGCTCGGTGCCGTCGGCCGCCACGACCACCGCGCCCACGCTGAACGCCGTCCGAGAGGGCGGGCACCGGTCCGCCAGTTCGCAGGCGAGGGCCAGCCAGTGGTGGTCGGCGGCGACGGGGAGCGGGCCGGCGCCGGGGGCGGTGGGCTCGTAGCGCATGAGGACGACGTCGCCGATGGGACGGGTCTCCAGCAGCCGCAGCCGGCCGCCCTGGTAGGTGCCGGGGCCGAAGAGGCGGGCGGCGTCCGGGTCGCCGACGAAGAGCGGGGCGAGGACCAGCTGGAGCTCGTCGGCCAGGCCCTGGGTGAGGAGCTGGGTGTGGATCAGGCCGCCGCCCTCGACCATGAGCCGCCGGACGCCGTACGCGTCGTACAGGTGTGTCAGGAGCCGCCGCCAGTCGAGGTCGGCGCCGAGCGGCACGATGTCGGCGGCGAGGCCGTGCGCGCGGGCGCGTTCGGCGCCCTTGTCGGTCGTGTAGAGGGCCTTCGCGCCGCCGGTGTGCCAGAACCTCGCCGCCGGGTCCAGGTCACCCGAGCCGCTGACGGTGACCTTCAGCGGGTACGCGGGGCGGCCCTCGGCGACTCGGGCGGCACGCCGCTCGGGCGCGTTGACCAGCAGCCGGGGGTTGTCGGCGCGGATCGTGCCGGCGCCGACCAGGATCGCGTCGACCGACGCCCGTACCTCGTCGACCCGGTCGAAGTCCTCCGGGCCGGACAGCAGCAGCCGCTCGGGGCCGGTGTCGTCGAGATACCCGTCGAGCGAGACGGCGGCGGACAGCAGGACGTACGGGTGGGGCATCGACGGCGCTCCTGACGGGGACGGCGGGCAAGACATGGCTGGGCTGGGCGAAGAGAGTCTTGCACCCGATGTGTCCCCACGCGGAGGGAAGTCGTACGGTGTGCGACCGCCATGGGGCGCGGACCGTACGGCGCGGACCCGCGCCGGGCGAGCCCCGTGGCGTCGAACCGCACGGCGTGCAAACGCGTGGTGGCCCCGTCGAGTCCGACGACCGGCCCACGGTGAGGGCCTGCCCCTACATCGCGTGAGTGTCGTCCGCCATCTCGTTTGAGTGGCGTCACGGATGGCGATCGCCGGGGGCCGGACATGGGCGTGGGAAACACCCGGGCCACGGTCCCGGGACGCACAAGGGCGGACGCCGGCCGCACGGAGACCGGCGCTCGGTCAGGGTTCGATCAGCCCCACCCGGATGGCGTACCGGGTGAGTTCCAGCCGGTCCTTCAGGTCGAGCTTGGCCAGCAGGTTCGCGCGGTGGCGCTCCACGGTCTTGGGGCTGATGACGAGGAGGTCGGCGATCTGCTGCGAGGTGTTCCCCTCGGCGACCAGCTTGAGGATCTCCTCCTCGCGGTCGGTGATGGCCTTCGCGGGCAGGTTCCGGCCGTCCCGGGCGAGTTCGAGGTAGTTGCGGATGAGGGCGTTGACCGCGCCCGGGTAGAGGAACGGTTCGCCGCGCATGGTGGCCCGGCAGGCCTCCACCAGGTCGCGGTCGGCGACGGACTTGAGCACGTAACCGGAGGCACCGGCGCCCAGCGCCTCGAAGAAGAACTGCTCGTTGTCGTACATGGTCAGAATGAGGATCCGCGTCTGCGGCAGGGTGCGGGAGAGCTCACGGGCCGCCTGGAGGCCGGTCAGGCGGGGCATGGCGATGTCGAGGATGGCCAGGTCGGGTTCGTGGATACGGGCCTGTTCGAGGGCTTCGGCGCCGTTGTCGGCCTCGGCGACGACGGTCAGGTCCGGTTCGCCGTCGAGGATGAGGCGTACTCCTCGGCGGACCAGCGCGTGGTCGTCGGCGAGGAGGATGCGAGTGACGGCGCCGCCGCTCTCGGCGCCGGTGGGGGTGCTGGTGGGGCCGGGCTCGGTCATGTTCGGTGTTTCCGGTCGGGGACGGTGGTCACGGGCGGCGGGGTCCGCACGGGCGCGGGACCCCGTACGGGAACGGGGACGGCGAGGCGTACTCGGGTCCCGCCGCCGACGGCCGGCCCCACATCGAGGTCGGCGCCGACGAGCAGGGCCCGCTCACGCATCCCGAGGATGCCGGCGCCCTCGGACGCGGCGCCGATGCCCTGGCCGTCGTCCCGGACGCGCAGCTCCACTCCGGAGGGGGTGCGGCGCAGGGAGACCTCCGCGCGTCGGGCGTGCGCGTGCCGGGCGATGTTGGTGAGCCCCTCCTGGGCCACCCGGTAGAGGACCAGTTCGGCCTCCGGGCCCAGGTCGGGCAGGTCGGGGTCGAGGCGGTGCTGGACCGTCAGGCCGGGGCCGCCGAACTCGGTGGCGAGTGCCTTGAAGGCGCTGGCCAGCCCGAGTTCGTCCAGGACACCGGGGCGCAGCCGGCGGGCGATGCGCCGGATCTCGTCCAGGCTGCCCCGGGTGGTCTCCTGCACCAGGCTCAGTTCCTCTCGCAACTCCGACGGAGCGTGGTCGGCGACCCGCTTGAGCTGGAGCAGGACGGCGGTGAGGCTCTGGCCGACCTCGTCGTGCAGCTCCTGGGCGATCCGGCGGCGTTCCTCCTCCTGCGCGGACAGGGCACGGGCGCTGCTCGTGGCGCGTTCGTCCTCGAGCCGGTCGAGCATCGTGTTGTACGTGCTGATCAGCTCGGCGATCTCCCCGCGCCCGGCGACCTCGGGGCGCTGTCCCGGACGGAGCAGGTCGGTGGTGGACATGGCGCGGGTGACCCGCTGCAGCGGGGCAAGGCCCACGCGCAGCAGCAGCGCGTTGGCACCGAGCATGGCGGCCAGTCCCACGGTGAGCACGAAGGCCTCGGTGAGCAGGACCGGGGTGGAGACGGTGACCGGCCCGAGCAGCAGGACGGTGGCCGTGATCAGCACGACGGCGTTCAGCAAAAAGATCCGCCAGAACAGTGGCACCCAGTACCGCCTCCTCACCGTGCTCCTCCGGTGCCGTCCGTCGTCGTACGGCCGTCCTGCTGTGCTTGTACCCCGACACCGCCGCAGTGCCGCCCTGATGGCCACCCTGGCCTTTCCCTGATACCGCCGTGACCCGGCCCTGCCCCGGGTCCTGCCTTCCGGGTCCTGCCTCCTGTGGGTCCTGCCCCTGGGAACCGCCTGACAAGCAGCACCCCCACAAGACGCTACTTGGCAGGGGGCGGCCTGGGGCGGCTCTGCTGTCGTAGGCTCCCGTGGCGCGGAGCTGCGGAGCTTTGGACGGCCCGCGCTACCGGGGGCGCGGGCGCGGGCCGTCGTGCCCCAGCGTGAGCGCTGGTCCGACGGTGCGCCATCCGTGACAGTCCCCATTTTTCCCGTGGGTGTGCGGTGCCCGACCCGGTCCGCGTACAGCCTGGCCCCCCGCGAAGATGAGGGCCGCCCCCGATGGTCGCGGGACCCCCGCGCGGGTGATCCTTGAAGTCGACACAGGCCCGTCCCCGCCGAATCACCCCGTACCGGGCGGGTGATGACCTCGGCGCACGGGCAAACTCCCCTGGCCGGCCCGATGGCGGAGTGTCGAGTTCTTGAGGCCGGCGTTTCACTTTTCCGCCCCGGCGTCGGTTGCCACGGTACCGACGCCCGAAGGCACTGCCTCGGAGGTGGCGTCCGGCCGTCTCACCGTGCTGCCACCGTTCGGGAAGGAGGAGACGTGCCCCAGTCCGACGACAAGCGCCTCGTCGATCTCGCGGCCCGAGTCGAGCGGGAGGACCCTCATTTCGCCCGCTCGATGTCCAGCGGGCGGCCCACCCGGCCCCGCGCATACCGACGCGCGCGCGCCTGGTGGGTGCTGGGGACCGGCCTCGTCCTGCTGACCATCGGCCTGATCATGCCCGACGGGCTGCTCATCGCGACAGGTCTGGTGCTCAGCGGAATCGGCGTGCAGCTGTTCGACCCGTACCCGCCGCGGACGGACGGCCAGCAGCGACACCCGGCCCGCTGAGAGCGCGGGCCGCCGGGATCATTCCACATTCATGCACGTCGCTTTGCCATGGCATGCGACGTTTTTTCCCAGCGCACCCCGGTTTGGGGTGCGCTAAAATTTTTACCAAGCGCTTACGCTCCGTTGAGCAGCGTTCCGCTCTTCCATCGGGTGTTGAACTCTGCACGTTGAGTACTGGGCACTGAGTGCGGTGTACCGAGTGCGCCGCGTCCTGGGTGCCGCGTACCGATCACCGAGCGTCGCCGACCGTTGAACCGATGAGAAGAAGAGCGGGGGCGTGACATGGGTCGAGTGATCCCCGTACGTGTCGACAACGCTGCCCGCGACGGCGTCCCGGATACCGGCGGCGCCGTCTGCCGCCCCCGGCGCTGACGCGCCCTTCATCGACCGCGGGCGTCTCCGGCCCCCACCCCGGCCGCAGCCCGTGCCGCACCCGCCCCCTCAGCCCACTCGGCCCGAGGCCCCGCGGGCGCTCTCCCCCCTCGTAGGGGACACACCCGGCTCACCCCCAGCACCTCGGCATCCGACCCCGGAAGCCCTTCACCAGGCACCGCACCCGTCTTTCCGGCACCCGCTCAGCAGGCACAGACGCCGACACCGCATCGATCCACGGAGGTCAGACGCCCGTGCACAACACCACCGCCATGCTCATCGAACTCGGAGCGATCATCCTCGCTCTCGGGCTGTTGGGCCGGTTCGCCGGACGGGTGGGCTTCTCCCCCATACCCCTCTATCTCCTCGCGGGGCTCGCCTTCGGCCGCGGCGGCATCCTGCCCCTGCAGGCCAGCGAGGAGTTCGTCGCCACGGGTGCCGAGATCGGTGTCATCCTGCTGCTGCTGATGCTGGGGATGGAGTACAGCGCGTCGAGCCTCGTCACCACCCTCAAGACCCAGTACCCCTCGGGTGCCGTCGACTTCGTCCTCAACGCCGCTCCCGGCGCCATCGCCGCGCTGCTCCTGGGCTGGGGGCCGGTCGCCGCCGTCGCCCTCGCCGGAGTCACCTGGATCTCCTCCTCCGGGGTCATCGCCAAGGTACTCGGCGACCTCGGGCGCACGGGCAACCGCGAGACGCCGGTCATCCTGGGCGTCCTGGTCATGGAAGACCTCGCCATGGCCGTCTACCTGCCGATCCTCACCGCCCTGCTGGCCGGCGTCAGCCTCGCGGGGGGCAGTGTCACCCTGCTGATCTCCCTGGGCACCGTCGGCGCCGTTCTCTACATCGCCCTGCGCCACGGACGCATCGTCAGCCGCGCGGTCTCCTCCGACAACCCCGAGATGCTGCTGCTGGTGGTGCTGGGGCTGACCCTGCTGGTCGCGGGCGTCGCCCAGCACCTCCAGGTGTCGGCCGCGGTGGGCGCGTTCCTGGTCGGCATCGCCCTGTCCGAGGAGGTCACCGAGGGTGCGCACGGCCTGCTGTCCCCGCTGCGGGACCTGTTCGCTGCGGTGTTCTTCGTCTTCTTCGGGCTGCACACCAACCCGGCGGACATCCCGCCGGTACTGCTCCCGGCGCTCGCCCTGGCGGTCGTCACCATGCTGACGAAGATCGCCACCGGCTGGTGGGCCGCCCGTCGGGCGGGCATCGCGCCCAAGGGCCGCTGGCGTACCGGCGGCACGCTGGTGGCGCGCGGCGAGTTCTCGATCGTCATCGCCGGTCTCGCCGTCGGCACGGAACCCCGGATCGGTCCGCTGGCCACGGCGTACGTCCTGATCCTGGTCGTCCTCGGCCCCCTCGCCGCCCGCTGGACCGAACCGCTGGCAAGCCGCCTCACCCGCCGCTCGCCGGACAAGCCGCAGAGCGCCACCCCGGTCGACCAGTCGGAACCGGTCCACGCGGGCGGCTGACCGCCGACACGACGGAGGGCCGGGCAACCCGCCCGTCGGGAACGGATCGACCGCCGGGACGAGGCCGGCACGACCCGGCCGGCACGACCCGGCCGACGCGACCCGGTCGGCACGACCCGGTCGGCACGACCCGGTCGGCACGACCCGGTCGGCACGACCCG
>NZ_JBHSPC010000143.1:0-37646 GCF_042656345.1 Streptomyces incanus | reverse complement strand
CAGCCCGTCGACCAGCAGCCGCAGCGACCTGCGGCCCTGCTCGTCCAGGGACTTCAGCAGTTCCTCGTCCGGCTCCGTACGCACGATGGTGCGCTGGTCGGCCGGGACGTGGAGGGAGATCCACGCCTCGGCCTTGTCGTAGCGCGGCCGGGCCTCGTCGAGCGAGGCGAGCGGGTGGTCGGGGTCGAGGTCGCTGAGGATGCGCAGCGCCTGGTCCGCGTGCCCGCCGGTGATGTCGGCGACGGAGGCGAGGGTGCGGTACGGCAGCGGCCGGGGCGTCCTGGGCAGGGCGCCGCCCGCCGTGCCCACCGCGCGGGAGTGCGCGGCGATGTCGCCGGGCAGTGCGGAACCCTCGGTGACCTTGGCGTCGAGCCGGTCCCACTCGTCGTAGAGGCGCTGAATCTCCTGGTCGAAGGCGACCTTGAAGGACTGGTTGGGCCGGCGCCGCGCGTACAGCCAGCGCAGCAACTGGGGTTCCATGATCTTCAGCGCGTCGGCGGGCGTGGGCACGCCGCCGCGTGAGGACGACATCTTGGCCATGCCGCTGATGCCGACGAAGGCGTACATGGGGCCGATGGGCTGCTCGCCGCCGAAGATGCCGACGATCTGCCCGCCGACCTGGAACGACGAACCGGGCGACGAGTGGTCGACCCCGCTCGGCTCGAAGATCACGCCCTCGTACGCCCAGCGCATCGGCCAGTCGACCTTCCAGACCAGCTTGCCGCGGTTGAACTCGCTGAGCCGGACCGTCTCGGAGAAGCCGCAGGCGGTGCAGGAGTAGGTCAGCTCGGTGGTGTCGTCGTCGTAGGAGGCGACGGTGGTGAGGTCCTTCTCGCAGTTGCCGCAGTAGGGCTTGTACGGGAAGTAGCCGGTGGAGCCGGTGCTGCCGTCGTCCTCGGCGGCGGCCCCGGAGCCCTCCGCCGCCTCCAGCTCGGCCTCGTCGACCGCCTTCTGCTGCTGCTTCTTCGCCGGGGCCTTCTTGGTGCGGTACTGGTCGAGGATCGCGTCGATGTCGCCGCGGTGCCTCATGGCGTGCAGGATCTGCTCGCGGTAGACACCGGAGGTGTACTGCTCCGTCTGACTGATCCCGTCGAACTCCACGCCCAGCTCGGCGAGCGACTCGACCATGGCCGCCTTGAAGTGCTCGGCCCAGCTCGGATACGGGGAGCCCTTGGGGGCGGGGACCGAGGTGAGCGGCTTGCCGATGTGCTCGGACCACGTCTCGTCGACGCCCTCGACCCCGGCCGGGACCTTGCGGTACCGGTCGTAGTCGTCCCAGGAGATCAGGTGCCGGACCCGGTGGCCGCGGCGGCGGATCTCGTCGGCGACCAGGTGCGGGGTCATGACCTCGCGCAGGTTGCCCAGGTGGATCGGACCCGAGGGGGAGAGGCCGGACGCGACGACGACCGGTTTGCCCGGGGCCCGACGCTCCGACTCGGCGATGACCTCGTCCGCGAAACGGGAGACCCAGTCGGTGGTCTCGGTGCTCTGAGCCACGATCGGCACGTCCTTCTTTCTGCTCGGGCAGCCCATACGGTCGTACGGCTGGCCTCTCCATTCTCCCAGCCCGGACCGCATCCGCGAAAACCGCTTTTCGCCGCGTGGGATACTCGGCTTCAGTAGTAGTCACCTCCAGTGGTCAACAGCTCCACAACCCGAGCAGAACGGCAGCCACCCCATGGCCTCGGTCACGTCCCTCAGCGACTCCGTCCAGCAGCATCTCGCGTCCGCGCTCTCGGCCACCCGGCCCGAGGCCGCCGGCGCGGACCCGCTGCTGCGACGCAGCGACCGGGCGGACTACCAGGCCAACGGCATCCTGGCGCTGGCCAAGAAGGCGAAGGCGAACCCGCGGGAGCTGGCCGCCGAGGTCGTCTCGCACGTCGTCACCGGTGACGAGCTGATCAAGGACGTCGAGGTCTCCGGCCCCGGCTTCCTCAACATCACGATCGCCGACCGGGCGATCACCGCGAACCTCGCCGCGCGGTACGCGGACACCGGGCGTCTCGGCGTGCCGGTGACCTCGAACCCCGGCACCACGGTGATCGACTACGCCCAGCCGAACGTGGCGAAGGAGATGCACGTCGGCCATCTGCGGTCCGCCGTGATCGGCGACGCGGTGGTCCAGCTCCTGGAGTTCACCGGGGAGACCGTGGTGCGCCGCCACCACATCGGCGACTGGGGGACCCAGTTCGGCATGCTCATCCAGTATCTGGACGAGCACCCGCACGAACTGGACCACAAGGGAGGCGAAGTCTCCGGCGAGGAGGCGATGTCGAACCTGGACCGCCTCTACAAGACCGGGCGGAAGCTGTTCGACTCCGACGAGGAGTTCAAGAAGCGCTCCCGGCGCCGGGTGGTCGACCTCCAGGCGGGCGATCCGCACACGCTCTCCATCTGGCAGAAGTTCGTCGACGAGTCGAAGATCTACTTCTTCTCCGTCTTCGAGAAGCTGGACATGGAGATCCAGGACGCGGACATCGTCGGCGAGTCCGGCTACAACGACATGCTCGCCGAGACCTGCCGCCTGCTGGAGGAGTCGGGTGTCGCGGTCCGCTCCGAGGGCGCGCTGTGCGTGTTCTTCGAGGACGTCCTGGGGCCGGACGGCAAGCAGGTCCCGCTGATCGTCCAGAAGTCGGACGGCGGCTACGGCTACGCGGCGACCGACCTGTCCGCGATCCGGGACCGCGTGTTCCACCTGAAGGCGGACACCCTGCTGTACGTGGTGGACGCCCGGCAGGCACTGCACTTCAAGATGGTCTTCGAGACCGCGCGCCGGGCCGGCTGGCTCGGCGACGACGTGAAGGCGGTCCAGCTGGCGTTCGGCACGGTCCTCGGCAAGGACGGCAAGCCGTTCAAGACCCGTGAGGGCGAGACGGTGAAGCTGGTGGACCTGCTCGACGAGGCGATCGACCGCGCCTCCGCGGTGGTCCGGGAGAAGGCGCAGGACCTGTCCGAGGAGGAGATCGCCGAGCGGGGCACCCAGGTGGGCGTCGGCGCGGTGAAGTACGCGGACCTGTCGACGTCGGCGAACCGGGACTACAAGTTCGACCTCGACCAGATGGTCTCGCTGAACGGCGACACGTCGGTGTACCTCCAGTACGCCTACGCCCGTATCCAGTCGATCCTGCGCAAGGCTCCCGAAGACGTACGCCCGTCCGCGCACCCGGAGCTGGCCCTGCACGAGGCCGAGCGGGCGCTGGGCCTGCACGTGGACGCGTTCGCGGAGACGGTGGCGGACGCGGCACGCGAGTACGCCCCGCACAAGCTGGCCGCGTACCTGTACCAACTGGCGTCCCTGTACACGTCGTTCTACGACAAGTGCCCGGTGCTGAAGGCCGAGACGCCGGACCAGGTGGCCAACCGCCTGTTCCTGTGCGACATCACGGCCCGCACGCTGCACCGGGGCATGGCACTGCTGGGCATCAGGACGCCCGAGCGGCTCTGAACGCCCTCGCCTCCGCCGGCACACGCAGGCACGCGGCCCGTCCTCTCCCCGCTGGGAGGACGGGCCGCGGCAGTCGGTGCCGGGCGGTGCCCCGTACGTGTCGCCGCACCAGTCGGCGAAGGTCTTGAACGCCGCCTGGGTGCCCGAACCGGCGATTCCGTCGCTCGCTCCGGTGTAGCCGTGGTGCGCCTCGAGGTGACGCTGAAGGGCCTTCCCCCTGTTGGTGCCGAGTTCCCCGTCGATCGAGTCGGTGTAGCTCCAGTGCGCCCGCAGCCGGCACTGGAAGCCCTGGACGCGAAGGCGTACCTCTACACCCCGATGACGAGAACGGCTCCGGGCGCTCTCGTACGGGCCTGCTTCCAACCCGTCGGGCAGACACGGCGGGAGGAGTGCTTCGAGGCGACCGTACGCCGACCCGCGCCGCCGACCCGCCCTCCGCGTTACGCGTCGAGCTTCCGGGCGAACTCGGTGGCCCAGTAGGTGAGGATGTTCTGGGCGCCGGCCCGCTTGATGCCGGTCAGGGACTCCAGGACCGCCCGGTCCCGGTCGATCCAACCCTTCTCGGCTGCGGCCTCGATCATCGCGTACTCGCCGGAGATCTGGTACGCGGCGACGGGCACGTCCACGGCGTCGGCGACCTTGGCGAGGATGTCGAGGTAGGGGCCGGCCGGCTTGACCATCACCATGTCGGCGCCCTCGGCGAGGTCGAGCGCCAGCTCACGCATGGATTCACGGGCGTTGGCCGGGTCCTGCTGATACGTCTTGCGGTCGCCCCTGAGCGACGAGCCGACGGCCTCGCGGAAGGGCCCGTAGAAGGCGGAGGCGTACTTGGCGGTGTAGGCGAGGATCGCGACGTCCTCGCGGCCGATCTGGTCGAGGGCGTCACGGATGACGCCGATCTGCCCGTCCATCATCCCGCTGGGCCCGACGACGTGGGCGCCCGCGTCGGCCTGCACCTGCGCCATCTCGGCGTACCGCTCCAGGGTGGCGTCGTTGTCGACGCGGCCCTTCTCGTCCAGGACTCCGCAGTGCCCGTGGTCCGTCGTCTCGTCGAGGCACAGGTCGGACATGACGAGCAGGTCGTCCCCGACCTCGGCCCGTACGTCCCGCAGGGCGACCTGGAGAATGCCGTCCGGGTCGGTGCCGGGGGTGCCCAGGGCGTCCTTCTTGGACTCCTCGGGCACGCCGAACAACATGATCCCGGAGATCCCCGCCGCCACGGCCTCCGCGGCCGCCTTCTTCAGGGTGTCCCGGGTGTGCTGCACCACGCCCGGCATCGCCTCGATCGGCACCGGCTCACCGACCCCCTCGCGCACGAAGGCGGGGAGGATGAAGTCGGCGGGGTGCAGCCGGGTCTCGGCCACCATCCGGCGCACGGCGGGGGTGGTCCGCAGACGCCGGGGGCGGGTGCCGGGAAAAGATCCGTACGTCGTCATACCTCCCACGCTACGCCCGCCCGCCCCATGCCTTTGCCGACGCCGAGTCGGCCCGCGCCGGAACCGCCGACGGCCGCCGGAAGGCGCCCGCCCCGGCCGGAACCGCCGCCCCTTTGTCAGGGCCGCGCGAGGAGTGCGCCGGACACCAGCCCCAGCTCGGCTTCCGCGAGGGTACGGGCCATGTCGGCGATCGGGGCGGCACGGTGTCCGGCACCGGTGTTGACGTAGGCGCTGGTCCCGTCGATCGCGACGAGGATGCGCGCGGCCGCGGCCCAGGGGTCGGCGCAGCGGAAGTCCCGCGCCTCCACCCCGGCGGCGATGAGCCGCTCGATGCGCCGACACCAGAGCAGTTCCTGCTCGACGACGTGATCACGGAGCACGGGCCGGTAGCGTGCCAGATGCCGGGCGTTGAGCCAGAGCCTGCTGACGTTGTCGAAGTCGGCGCTCGAGGTGAGCGAGAAGAGCCGCCGCAACGCACGCACCGCACCGCCGGGGCCGGGGTCGGCGGACATCTCCGGCAGCAGGCTGTCGAGCTCCGCCATGGTGGCGCTGGTGAAGGCCTCGGCGACGAGTCTGTCGGCCGCGGGGAAGTAGTGGCCGACGAGCCCGGACCGGACGCCGAGCTCGTCGGCGACCCGGCGCAGGGTGACGCACTCCAGCCCTTCGGCGAGTCCGACCCGCGCGGCGGCGGTGACCATCTCGCTGCGGCGCTCGGCCGGCGCCTTGCGGACACGCTTTTCCGGACCCCTTGACGTCATGCCGGAGATGTTATTGAGTAAGCGACCAATAAGACAATGTGGCATACACCCAATATGTGCGGCCTCGGCGGCCTCAGCCGCCCCACAACACCGCTGCCATGCCACCCGCACCCCCACTCTCTCCGGAGCGCTGATGTACGCCGTCACCGACCCCACCACCGGCGAAGTCGCCGAGCTCTACCCGACCGCCAGTGACGCCGAGGTCGAGGCGGCCGTCACCGCCGCCCACGCCGCCACCGCGTGGGGCCGTACAAGCACCGTCACCGAACGCTCCACCCTGCTGCGCCGACTGGGCGATCTCCACACGGAGCACCAGGCCGAACTGGCGGCGAGCATCGTGCGCGAGATGGGCAAGCCGCTCGCGGAGGCCGAGGGCGAGGTCGGCTTCTGCGCCGACATCTACCACTACTACGCCGACCACGCCGAGAAGTTCCTCGCCGACGAACCGCTCGACGTCACCTCGGGCCCCGGCACCGCCGTCATCCGGCGCAGCCCGTTGGGCGTACTGCTGGGCATCATGCCGTGGAACTTCCCCGCCTACCAGGTGGCCCGTTTCGCCGCCCCGAACCTCGCCATCGGCAACACCATCGTGCTCAAGCACGCCCCGCAGTGCCCGGCCACCGCGGCCCTGCTGGAGCGGCTGTTCACGAAGGCGGGCTTCCCGGAGGGCGCGTACGTCAACGTATACGCCACCAACGAGCAGATCGCCGAGGTGATCGCCGACCCGCGCGTCCAGGGCGTCTCGCTCACCGGCTCGGAGCGGGCCGGTTCGGCCGTCGCCGAGATCGCCGGACGCCACCTGAAGAAGGTCGTCCTGGAGCTGGGCGGCTCCGACCCGTTCCTCGTGCTGTCCACCGACGACCTGGACGCGGTCGTCGACTCCGCCGTCGCCGCCCGTCTCGACAACACCGGTCAGGCGTGCAACGCGGCCAAGCGGTTCGTCGTCGTCCAGGACCTCTACGACGCCTTCGTGGAGAAGTTCACCGCCCGCCTGCTGGCCGGCGCGACCGGCGCACCCCTGTCCTCGGCGGCGGCGGCCGAGAACCTGGGCCGCCAGGTGGACGCGGCGGTCGCCGAGGGCGCCACGCTGCACACCGAGGGCGAGCGCCACGGCGCGTACTTCCCGGCCGGTGTCCTCACGGGCCTCACCACCGACCACACGGCCGCCCGCCAGGAACTCTTCGGCCCGGTCGCCATGGTCTTCCCGGCCAGCGACGAGGACGACGCCCTGCGCATCGCCAACGACACGCCGTACGGCCTCGGCTCCTACCTCTTCACCACGGACCCCGCCCAGGCCGAACGCGTCGCCGACCGCATCGAGGCCGGCATGGTCTTCGTCAACGGCGTCGGCGCCGAGGGCGCGGAACTCCCCTTCGGCGGCATCAAGCGCTCCGGCTTCGGCCGCGAACTCGGCCGCCCGGGCACCGAGGAGTTCGTCAACAAGAAGCTCATCCGCACGGTGGCCCGGTAACCTCTGTCAGCCATGGCCCCAGGCCCGCAGCGGGCAGACGGCCCAGGAGAAGCGCTGTCGTCCTCTGTGCGGACGTACTGCCGCTGAGGGCCCGCGGTGTTCTTGTGGCGTCACAGCTCGTTCGCGTACTGCTCACCCTTGAGAGCCGAGCCGACCGGTACGACGGTGTCGGCCACTCCCGTGCCGGGAATCCTGCCGGTTTCATGGCAATGACGCTGCGCGGGCCCGCCGCACAGGCCGGCCCGAGGAACGCCGGAGGGCGTGTCACGGCCGACTGCCGTGACACGCCCTCGGGACGGTGAATCAGCGCTGGTGGTTGCCGCGGTCGTTGCCGCGGTCGTTGCCGCGCTCGTCACCACGGTCGCGGTCGCGGCCACGGTCATGGCCACGCTCGTCACCACGGTCGTGGCCGCGGCCACGGCCATGGCCGCGGTCACGGTCGCGGTCACGGTCGCGGTCATGACCACGGTCGCGGTCACGGTCACGGTCATGGCCACGGTCGTCACCACGGTCGTGGTCGCGGCCACGGCCCCAGCTCTCGGTGTCGACGACCGAGCCACGGCGGTCCGACAGGGTGGCCCGATCGGAGCGGTTGTCCCAGATGTGCCCGCGACGGTCCTGGTAGACGTCATGGCGGGTGTCACGGCCGGATCCCGTGTGCACCTTGACCGTCGAGTGGCCGTTCAACCGCAGGTGGCGGAAGGTGTACCTGTCGCCCTTGCTGTTGCGCAGGGTCCAGCCCTTCAGGTCGACGCTCTGGCGGGACCGGTTGGTGATGTCCACCCACTCGCCGTTCAGCGAACGGTTGCTGCGGGTGTCCGGGCCGGGAGCGTTGTACTGGACGTCGCTGATGACGACCTGCTGACGGTCGGGGGCCCTGTTCTGGACTGCGGACGCCGGCAGGGCGGCGGCCGCCACGACGGAACCGGTCACCAGGGCGACAGCGGTCAGACGGCGAGCGGCGGAAGAAGCAGACACGTGGTCCCCTTCGCATTCGTGCGCCGGCCCACCCCGCGTATGGGCGGACGGCGCTCTCCGAGTGGTACGTCCCGGCTGACTGCCGAGGTCCCACACTCTGCCGCCGTAGCAGGTTCTTTCGTAGGAAGCCCCCCTACAGGTGACGGAATGCGGACATATCCGCAATACTCGGTTGCAGGATGCACATATATCGTTCGAATGCGGAGTTCGGTTCGATGTACTATGCATCGACCCATGGCCTGTCCGGGTCCGTCGTCGTTCAGCCAGGGTCGCGCCCTGGTACGCCACCACGCTCGCCACCTTGACGTTCACCCGGAAGTGGGTAACAAGGCCGACGGGGCACGGGGGGTGGACGCCCTCCCTGCACCCGGTTCCGCAGGGCCAGGAACGGCGTGCGTTGCCGGCCCGATCCCGGGCTGCGGCCCGGCGCCGAAGAGCGCGCCTGGTCCGGAGACATCGAGTGAGCGCTGAAGGACGTGAGCACGGAGGGCACGCCCGAGGCACCGCGCCATGGCGAGGAGGGCTTGCCCACCCGCGGTGACGATCGAGGCGGTGAGGAGGGCCGACGAGGGAGCGCTGCCAGAGGATTGCAGGAAGGCAAGGACATGGAGAACCCACTCCCCCGCCACTTTCAACGTATAGCGCACCGGGGGGATTGCGGCAAGGCCCCCGGCATGGCGCACAATCGCTCATCGTGAAGCCGACTAACCACTCGACCATCAGCCCTACCAGCGTCTTCGATCTCCCCGAGCGTCTTTCCGCGAAGGCCGACCCGGAGCTGATCGCCGGCGACGAGGCGCACTTCGTGGCCATCGCGGAGAGCCTGGAGCAGGCGATCGCCGAGCTGTCCGGCCTCCGTGACGCCATGCTCAGGGCGCCCGGCGGCGTCGGGCGGGAGGCGATGGACCGGGACTTGGAGGTGCACCGGCTGTCCGCTCGCCTGCGCGCCCTGCGCCGCTTCGGCCTGGACCTGTGCCTGGGGCACATCGTGAGCGCGGACGGTTCCGAGCCCCTGTACATCGGACGGCTCGGCCTCACCGACAGCACGGGCCGCCGTCTGCTGCTCGACTGGCGCTCCCCCGCGGCGGAGCCGTTCTTCGCGGCCACCCACGCCGACCCGATGGGGCTGGCGAGCCGCCGCAGGTACCGCTGGACCGGCGGCCGGATCAGCGACTACTGGGACGAGGTCTTCACCGCCGACGGCCTCGAGGGGCATGCCGCCGCGCTCGACGACCACTCCGCGTTCGTCGCCAGCCTGGGCGGCGACCGGTCGGCCCGGATGCGGGACGTGCTCGGCACCATCCAGGCCGACCAGGACGCCATCATCCGCGCGGGCTCGCGCGGCGCCCTGGTCGTCGACGGCGGCCCGGGGACGGGCAAGACCGTCGTCGCCCTGCACCGCTCCGCTTACCTGCTCTACTCCGACCCCCGCCTCGGTCACCGCCGGGGCGGCGTGCTGTTCGTCGGCCCGCACCAGCCGTACCTGGCGTACGTCGCCGACGTCCTCCCCAGCCTCGGCGAGGAGGGCGTGCAGACCTGCACCCTGCGCGACCTCGTCCCCGAGGGGGCCACGGCGACGGCCGAGACGGACCCGGAGGCGGCCCACCTGAAGTCGTCCGCCGACATGGTGAAGGCGATCGAGACGGCCGTACGGTTCTACGAGGACCCGCCCGCCCGGGGCATGACGGTGACCACCCCCTGGGCTTCCGTCCCCCTGACCGCCGAGGACTGGGCCGAGGCGTTCCAGGCGGCGGAACCCGGCACCCCGCACAACGAGGCCCGCGACCAGATCTGGGACGAGCTGGTCACGATCCTCGGGGACAAGCACGGCGACGACGTCCCGCCGAACCTGCTCCAGCGGGCACTGCGCGCCCACCACGAACTGGTCACCGCCCTCAACAACGCCTGGCCGCTCCTCGAACCCACCGACATCGTCTCCGACCTCTGGTCCGTCCCCGCCTACCTGCGCATGTGCGCCCCCTGGCTCGGCCCCGACGAGGTCAAGCGCCTGCGGCGCGAGGGCGAGGACGCCCAGGCCTGGACGGTGTCCGACCTCCCGCTCCTGGACGCGGCCCGGCAGCGGCTCGGCGACCCGAAGTCGTCCCTGCGCAAGCGCCGCCACGACGCCTCCGTCGCCGCCCAGCGCGAACGCATGGCCGGCGTCATCGACAACGTCATCGCCTCCGACGACGACGGCGAGGGCGCGGTGACGATGCTGCACGGACAGGACCTGCGGGACAGCCTGATCGACAGGAGCGCCCTGCCCACGGCCGAACCGGACGTGCTCGCGGGCCCGTTCGCCCACGTCGTCGTGGACGAGGCCCAGGAACTCACCGACGCCCAATGGCAGATGCTCCTCCTGCGCTGCCCGTCCCGCAGCTTCACCATCGTCGGGGACCGCGCCCAGGCCCGGCACGGCTTCACGGAGTCGTGGCAGGAACGGCTCCAGCGCATCGGCCTCGACCGCATCGACGTCGCCTCCCTGAACATCAACTACCGCACACCGCAGGATGTGATGACGGAAGCCGAGCCGGTCATCCGCGCCGCCCTCCCGGACGCCAACGTCCCGACCTCCATCCGCGCAGGCGGCCTCCCCGTCGTCCACGGCCCGGTCTCCGACCTGGACGCGATCCTCGACACCTGGCTCGTCGACCACGCCGACGGCAACGGCATCGCCTGCGTCATCGGCGACCCCACGTTCCGTTCGACGCCCCGCGTCCGCTCCCTGACCCCGGAACTGTCGAAGGGCCTGGAGTTCGACCTGGTCGTCCTCGTCGACCCGGACAGGTTCGGCGAGGGCATCGAGGGAGCAGTCGACCGCTACGTGGCGATGACCCGGGCGACCCAGCAACTGGTCGTCCTCACTTCCTGACGCTCCGCTCCCTCGGCCAGGCCACCTGTGCCGCACCGGTCCGGTCCGGCCCGAGCCCCCGTCGCAGGGCATGTGCTCAGGCCGCGCATGCGCCCTCGCTCATCGCCCTCGGGCCGGACCGGCAATCGCGGCAGCGGCCCGGTTCCGGGGCGCGGAAGGCCCGGTCACAGCCGTCGCAGTCCTGGAAGGGATGCGGGCGGTGAGCGCTGCCCGTGTTCGCGGCCATGGAGGGCGGGGGCGCCGGAGTCGCGGGAAGGGGAGGGGGCAGCAGTTCGCGGAGGCGGTAGGCGATCACGCCGGCCGGGTGCTTCATGACGGCGGGGAGATCGGCGGTCAGCGTGCGGTGGACGGCGGCGGCGGTGGCACCTCGTTCGAACCAGTCGACGACGCCCGGGGCCAGTCTGTTCACGTCCCTGAGGGACAGGGTGAGGCGCTCGTCGGTGCGGCGCAGGCCCGCGAGGAGGGTGACCGCCTTCTCGCCCAGCGGGTCACGACGAGCGGACCGACGCGGCGGGTTCGCGGGAGCGGGGACCTCCACGGGCGTCACAACCGGGACGACCGGAGCAACCGGGACGACCGGAGCAACCGGGACGACCGGAGCAACCGGGACGACCGGAGCAGGGGAAACCACCGGCTGGCTACGCCAATGGACCGGAAACCCCGAACTCGACGGTGACGCCTACCGGCTGTTCGGACAGAACGGAGCCGGCGGCCTCGCCGCCGTCTGGTACGGACGGCCCGGCCGGCCCCTCGCCGAACAGCCCGTGGTGTTCATGGGCTCGGAGGGCGAGTGCGGCGTGGTCGCCGGGAACCTGTCCGACTTCCTGTGGATGCTGGCCGACGGCATCGGACCGCTGGAGGCCGTGCTGTACGAGGGCCACGAGTCGCGCCCCGACGCGGCCCTCACCGCACTCGCCGAACGCCACGCCACCACCCCACGCCGCCCGGCCCGCGACATCATCACCGAGGCCTGCACCGAATTCCCGACCTTCGCCGAGGACATCGACGAACTCTGCCGCTGATCCGGGAGGGGAGTGGTCATCGGGAACGGCCCTCGCACCACGTCTCCGCCCGTGACCGCCCGAACGCGACGGCTTTCGCCGGCCCGAAGCTCAGTCCTCCGGCCCCCGGAACACACGCATGCCGGCTCCGGTCCGAGGCTCTTCGACGAGGGCTACACGGGACAGCTCGCGAACGCCGCTGACACGAGGGTGCGCACGATGCAGCTCCCTGACGATCGCTCGCATGCTGGGCCGGTCCCGCACCTCTGCGGGCGTCACGCGGAATGCCTCCAGCAGAGACCGCGCGGTCTGCTCGGGCTTCCCCCACTGCCACCAGGCACGGGCCATATCGGTGTGCAGGCGCCCTTGTCGTTCCGCGGTGGTGAACTGCTCCTGGCGGAGCTGTTCACCTGCCCTGATCGCGGCTCCGGCGTCACCGAGTGCCCAGTGGACACCCACTTGGTAGAGCCGTACGGAGGCCGGAGTGACGGCGAAAAGACGACCGGCCGACGCTACGGCGGGTAGCTCACGGGCAGCACGCATGGCCTCTTCGATCATCGACAGCGCCTGGTCACGGTCACCCGCACGAGCCGCCGTGTACGACGTGGTGCACAGCAGTTGCGCGTACGCCGCTGCCTGCGCCTGAGTACTCAGACCGGTGGCCTCGATTCTGGAAGCCGCCTTGAGAACGAGCCGCTGCGCCGTGTCCGCCTGATTCTGATGCCGTAGCACGATGCCCAACTCACGAGCCGCTGCTGCGGAGGCCAGTGAAGAGCCGGACAGATCCGCGTAGAGGCTCGCACGGTCTGCGGTGAGCCGCGCCTGGTCGTACCGCCCGATCTTCACCAGAACCTGAGCCATCAGCGAGTAACAAGCTGACAGACGTGCGTAGTCGGTCTCCGCACGGTCCCCGATCCGGGCGTGAGCCGTGGCAAGGAGGTCCGGCAGCGCCTCCAAGAGATCGCCGTACCTGCCGGTGTCGAAAAGCGCACGCGCACGGGCCAGACGCACATCGAGAGGCACCGGTGAGCCCGAAGGCGCGGGCATTTCCGCAAGGGCCGAGTCCACTCCAAGCAGAAGAGACGTAGGGACAGCCAGCCCTGCCGCTGCAAGCAGCGTACGGCGTCGCATCGGGTCCTCCTCCGTGTGGCGTGGACCATTCGGCGCAACATTAGTGGCTTGCGGGCCCGTCAGCCCGAGTGCCGCTCCCAGGACATCCGGCGGCACCCCGACTTCGTACGCGGCTCGCTGCAGGAGACGCAGATCGCTGATGCGACCGGACTTCTCCAGCCGGGAGACGGTCGACGCCGAACAGCCGAGCCGCCGGCCGAGGTCGGTCTGTCGCCAACCGTGCCAGGTCCGGCCGAGCCTGACCAGCCCTCCAGGGTCGCACCGCTCCATGAGTAAGCGGACCCTGGACGAGTTCCACAAAGGGTCGGTGGTGCGCTGCATCGCGCCTCCCCCACGGCAGGAGCAGGACCATCTGTCCACGGTAGAGGTTGCGGAGCGGCGCGCCCATGGGATGTGCATCTTCTGCACACGGCCTGCGTGGACTGCGCGTTGATGACAGCCGGGGCCGACAACGTGATGCCGTGGTGATGCGGCCCGCCGGTAGGGAGCGGGCGCACGGCACACGGGAGGAGAGCCACTGTGGCAACAGCCCTTGAGAGCACCCCGAAGACGGCATCCGCGATGCGGGACCCCAGGGAGTACGTCGAGCCGGAGGTCTGGGAAAGGGAGATCCAGCTCCTGATCCGCGACCACCCGTTCGACGAGGTCATGGCCGAGCGACTGTTCGGTGCGGCAGTCTCGTACCTGGTCACGGCGATGGAGAAGTGGGGCCAGGGACTGGAGATGTGCTGCGGCCGGCTGGTCGACATCGCCGTCCACGTCTTCATCCTGGACACCAAGAACTACCGCGAGTTCTGCGCCCGGCACTTCGGCGGCCGGTTCCTGGAGCACATCCCGGAGATCGAGTTCAAGTACGACGGCTCGGTGGAGCGCACTGCCCACATCATCGCGGAGAACGGCTTCCCCGTGGACTGGAAGCTGTGGGAGCGCGACTTCGCGAAGTGCGGTCCGTGCAGGCCGGGCGAGAACTGCCACTGATCGGACGGGTCCGACCGGGTCCGGGTGCCCTTGGCGGGCACCCGGACCCGTTCATGTCTTCATGGCGTGTCGCGGGTGTGCCGCGGCTACGGTGCTCCAGCACCGTCCCCGCTCCCCTTCAAGGACACCCATGCCCCGCACGTCACACGATCCCGTCCTCTTCTGGGACCGTTACAAACCGGACCGGGACGGACCGTCGCCACCTCCTGACGCGACGGCTTTCGAGTGGACGCAGTACGAAGGTCATGGCCCGGGAGCCGAACTGCTCGGTCAACCACGTACGGCGCTGGAACTGGGGGCCGCCGAGTGCCGAGAGGCGTCGTGGCTCGCGCGCCGAGGAGTACACGTCACAGCACTGGACCTGTCCCCCGTACAGGTCGAGCGCGCACGCAGGTGGTGGAAGGACGTTCCCGGCCTGACGATCGAGGAGGGGGAGGCGTGCTCCTTCCTCCGCGCGTCCGACCAGACGTACGACGCGGTCTACTCGATCTGGGGAGCGGTGTGGTTCACCGACCCCGAAGAGCTCTTTCCGCTGGTGGCCGAACGGCTTTCGCCGGGCGGGGTGTTCGCGTTCTCGCACGGCGAAACCCCCCAGCACCTCCAGGGCCGCCGGCCCGTGTATGGGAAAGGCCCGGAAGGCAGGGAGATGACCGTGGACCGCTGGTGTCATCCCCCCGAGGTGTGGGCCGACCTCGCACACGGGCACGGCTTCCGTGACGTCCGGGCGCGATGTCTTCCCGCGCCCGCCGATCAGGCACTGGGCACGATCATCGTCGAAGCGCGACTTCCTGCCTGACCGGGCAGGTGGCCAAGGGGCTCCCCGGCCGGCGAAGAGCCGGTCATCGGACGAGGTCCAGCTCCGCCCACACGGTCTTGGCGGGCACCGGTCCGGTGCGCACTCCCCAGCGGTCCGCCAGCTGCTCGACGAGTAGGAGCCCGTAACCCGACTCCGCTGAGGTCTCGGGGGTCGCCCGGGGGCTGACGGGCAACCGGTCGCCACGCGTGTCCGCCACCTCGATGCGGAGGGTGGCGGACGCTGTGACGGTAAGGGTGAGCCGGAAGCTCCGGCCGGGGACGTGGCCGTGCACAGCGGCGTTCGTGGCGAGTTCGGCGACGATCAGCCGGGCCGGGTCCAAGGCCAGTCCCCAAGCACGCAGTTGCTCGGCGGCGAGCAGACGGGCGAGACGGGCACCCCGGCGGGTGGCGGAGAGCGGAACGGTGAAGTGGTGGAGCGGGGTGCGCGAGGCGACGGTTTCTTGATTCACGTCACTCAGCGTGTTCAGTCACGCGCCCTTTGTGAAGGTGGGTGGCCCGTGCGACCGGCGGCTGTCCGTGGTGTGCCCGGTCCCGTCCGGGCTGTCCGGCGTGGCGGGGCGGCGGGCGGCGCGGGGTCCTCGCCCCTCAGGGCGACGGCAGCGGCAGGCAGGGCACGCGCGGGTGCCGCAGGTGCTGTCCGCCGTCGTGGACGCACAGGGTGAAGGTCTCCGGTCCCGGCCGTCCGGCCGCGTCGTGGACGTCGAGAACCCGCTCGACGCTCTCCCACAGCCTGATCGGGCCGCCTTCCCGCACCCGCCAACCGCCGTCGCCGTCGCCGTCCGGGGTCAGCGTGGCGGCCGACCCGCTGACCACGTCGACCAGGTGCACGACGCCGCCGACGGTGGTCAGTTGCGCGTCGGGCACCGCGCTCTGCACGAGGAAGCGCAGGTGGAAGGTCTCCTCGGTCACGGCGATGATCCGCTCGGGACCGTGCCGGGCGACCCGCGACCTCCCCGGCAGCCCGGCAGCCCAGTGGGCGGGATTGCCGAACGCCGGCGCCGCGTGCGTACGCGCCGACATGAAGGAGACGGTGCCGCCCAGCAGGCGGCCCTCGGCGGTACCGTCCCCGTCCACCGTGAGCAGCACGCGGGCATACCCGTAGAGCCAGCCCGAGAGCGTCAGGAGGATCTTGCCTCCCGGCCGGGCCTGGGCGACCAGGGCCGGCGGAACGGCACGGAAGGAGCAGGCCGCCACGATCCGGTCGAACCGCGCCTCGGGCCAGTACCCGTACAGCCCGTCCGCGACCGCGAGGGTGGGGGTGTAGCCGCAGTCGTGCAGCGCGCTCGCGGCCTGCTCCAGTCGGCGCGGGTCCACCTCGATGCTGGTGACACCGGCCGACCCGAGGCGTTCGCAGACGAGCCCGGTCGAGTAGCCCGTCCCGGTGCCGATCTCCAGCACCGTGTGCCCTTCGCGGACATCGGCGTCGGCCCACATCCGCAGCGCGAGCGACGGCAGGGTGGAGGACGAGGTCGGGGCCCCTCCGTACCGCTCGGCCGGGTCCTCCCAGTCGGGTTCGTCACCGTCGAACTGGGTGATGAGCGTGGCGTCGGAGTACGCGGCGGCCAGCCAGCGCCCGTGGTCGAGCGCGGCGGTGACCGGCTGCCACAGGGTCAGCCCTTGCCCGTCGCACTCGTCGGAGGGCAGGTAGAAACCGGGCACGAACCGGTGCCGGGGCACCGCCTCCACCGCCGCCCGCCAGGCCGCATCGTCGAGGAACCCGCGTGCGGCGAGGTTCCCTGCCATGGCTCCGCGCAGCCGTGCGGCATCGGTTTCGAGGTCGACGGGCATCATCATGAACGGCTCTCTCTTTCCACGGTGAGGAGGTCGGCGAACGCCTCGGTGATGTCCTCGGCGTCGGGAAGCCAGCCCCACTGTCCGTTCGGGTTGCACTCGATCGCCGTCCAGTGTTCCGGGTCGTCCCCGTCGCCGGTGAGCGCGAAGTCGAAGCAGCCGAAGACCAGACCGAACGAGGACAGGTAGGTGTGCAGCGCCGCCTCGATGGGCGGCGGCACGCTGAGGGGCGCGTGGAGCAAGGCGCCCCAGTCGCCCCGGCGCCAGTCCAGCGCGCCGTCGGGCGCGGCGATCTGCTGGGCGAAGACCTGGCGGCCGACCACGGTGACGCGTACGTCTCCGGTCTTGGGGATCTCGGCCTGGAACAGGTGGGCGGTCGCGGTGAGCGTGTCGTCGAAGTCCTTCGGGTCGACCCGAAGGGTCCAGATCGCTCCGGCGCATCCGTCGTCGCCGGCGGGCAGGCCGCGGAACGTCTTGCAGACGACGGGTCCGTGCGCGACGGCGAACTCCCGCGCGGCCTTCACGTCGTTGGTGACCAGCGTCGGGGGGATCCTCAGCCCGAGCCGGGCGAACCTCCGGAGCTGGGCGGGCTTGAAGTCCGCACGGGCCACCGCGGCCGGGTGGTTGACGTACCGGGCACCGGGCAGGTCGTTCAGGACGCCGCCGAGCCCGTGCCGCGCCTCGGCGGCGGCGAAGTCCCTTTGCTGCCGGGGCAGATGCGCGAACCGGGCGCCGTACGGAGTGGGGCGACGGTAGTACACCGCCGCCACCTGCCCCGGCTCCACCTCCCGGCTCGCCGTACGCAGCCACCCGCCCCACGACGGACGGTTCCCGTCGACGCGGAAGCCGAACGTCAGGTCGGGCCCGATGTCGGCGGGGTCGACGCGGACGACGGGCACCCCGCGCTCGTTCAGCCCGGCGACGACCAGGTCCGCGGTGACGTCCTCCAGCGCGGTGACGACCAGGACGGTGGAGGCCATCCGGTCAGTCCGACGCGTAGTCGGTGGTGCTGTCGTCCTGCGTCTGGGGCTGCGGACCGTTCCCATCGCCGCCCCCGGACACCGACGCGGTGCTCGTCGTCTTCGACGTGCCGTGCTTGCCCATCTCGACCGGCCTCCCGGCCGCGTCGGCGTAGTGGGCGGTCTGCGTGACGGGGTCGAGCGTCACCGTCGCGTACGGCGGTGGCCCGGCCGGCAGCCGGTCGGTGACCAGGCGCAGCGCCCAGGGGGCCTCGGGGGTGAGCGTCATCATGGGTGTCCCTTCTCGGTGGTGTGGCATTTCCCGATTGACGTCACTCAGTGTGTTCATGCGTGCGTACCGTGTGAAGCCGGACGGCTCGTACGGCCGGTCGCTGTACGCGGCTGTCCGGTTTCCGTCCGGGCTGCCCGGGGTGACCTGGGCAGACGGCTGGAGTTGGTCCGGGGAAGGGCGCACGACGGGAGGGCGGCGAGCATGAGCGAGTGGGAAGCGGGGCTGGACGACGAGGAGGCCGGGGCCGTGATGTGCACGGTCACACGGCAGTTGAAACTGTGGCGGGAGGCGGCCGGCCTCACCCAGGCGGAGTTCGGGGCGGCTATCGGGTACGGGGAGGAACTGGTCTCGTCCGTGGAGCGAGGTCGGCGGATTCCTCGGCCGGAGTACCTGGACGCGGCGGACGAGGCCCTGGGCGCGGGCGGGAAGATCGCTGCGATGAAGGGGGACGTGGCGGAAGCCCGGTACCCGAAGAAGGTGCGGGACTTGCAGAAGCTGGAGGCGGGTGCGGTAGAGCTGTGCGCGTATAACAACTCCGTCATCCACGGGTTGTTGCAGACCGAGGGATACGCACGGGCAGTGCTCAGCGCCCGCCGCCCGCCCTTCACCACCGACCAGTTGGAGCAGCAGGTGGCGGCCCGCGTAGCGCGGCAGGAGATCGTCAACGACACGACAGCCCAGGCCGTCTTCAGTTTTGTCCAGTGCGAGTCGACGCTTCGTCGGCCCATCGGAGGCAAGATGGTGATGCGTGGACAGCTCGAACGACTGCTGGAAGTCTCCGCATTCCACAACGTCGACCTTCAGGTACTGCCTCTGAGCCGCGAGGAGAACTCAGGGCTCGACGGCTCGTTCAGGTTGCTCAGGCTCGGGGACGGCACCACGATCGGTCATGTCGAGGTGGCGCACATCAGCCGGGTGATCGCGGAGCCGAAAGAGGTGCAGCTTCTGGACATCCAGTATGGAATTATCCGGGCACAGGCTCTCAGCCCACGGGAGTCGATGGCCCTCATCGAGAAAGTGCTTGGAGAGACATGAAGCTGGAGTGGATAAAGAGCAGTTACAGCACGTCCAGCGGCCCCGACTGCGTTGAGGTGGCCACCCCGGACGGAAGTCACGTCCTCGTCCGCGACTCCAAGGACCCGGACGGCCCCCGCCTCGCCCTCGCCCCCACCACCTGGGCAACCTTCCTGCCGTACGCCTCCGAGCACTGACGGAGTAAACGCACGTGGCCCGCACCCGAACGCACGGGTGCGGGCCACGTCCGCGTATCAGTCGGCGACCGGAGCCGCCTCCTCCGCCGAGCCCTCCCCCCGGGCCTGCTGCAAGGTCTCCGCGATCGCGGCGAACTCCTCCAGCGCGGCCTGAAGGTCCTCGACGATCTCGGCGGCCAGCACCTCGGGTGCGGGCAGGTTGTCCGCGTCGTCGAGGCTGGGGTCGCGGAGCCAGGTGATGTCGAGATTGGCCTTGTCGCGGGCGATCAGTTCCTCGTACGTGTACGCCTTGAAGCGCTCCGTCTCGACGCGCTTGGAGCGGTACTCGTCGGGGCGGTAGCACTGCACGAAGTCTTCGAGATGGGCCCGGGTGAGCGGGTTCTGCTTGAGGGTGAAGTGCTGGGCGGTACGGAAGTCGTAGACCCACATCTTCTCGGTCCACGCCTGCTCGGGACGGGCCGGCTTGCGCTCGAAGAACAGCACGTTGGCATTTACACCTACCGCGTACCAGATTCCCTTGGGCAGGCGCAGCAGCGTGTGGACGTCGTACTCCTTCAACAGGCGTCGGCGGATGGTCTCACCCGCGCCGCCCTCGAAGAGGACGTTGTCCGGGACGACGACCGCAGCCCGGCCGTGGATCTCCAGGAGCGAGGCGATGTGCTGGACGAAGTTGAGCTGCTTGTTGGTCGTGGTGACCCAGAAGTCACGGCGCTCGTAGGCGATCGCCTCACGGGCGGCGGAGCCGTCGTCGCCGTAGACGGTGATCGACGACTTCTTGCCGAAGGGCGGGTTCGCCAGGACCAGGCTCGCGCGCTTGGTGGGCGGGGAGATGAGGACGTCACGGTCATGGACGAGGGTGGGCCCGGTGGGCTGGCCGATGCCGTGCAGGAAGAGGTTCATCGCGGCGAGACGGGCGGTGTTCCTGACCAGCTCGGTGCCCCAGATGCCACCGCTGCTGAGGTGCTTGCGCTGCTCGGGGGTGAGCTGGTTGTCGTACTCGTGGAGGATGTACTCGGCGGCGGCCAGCAGGAAGCCGCCGGTTCCGCTGGCAGGGTCGGTGATCGTGTCGTCCGGGGTGGGACGGACGCATTCGCATACAGCCCTTGGCAGTGCCTGGTTCGTGATCCCTGAGCTCAATCGCCCGTTGAGGCACGCTCGGGGACACGACCGCCCCTCAGAACAGAGCAGTTGAGCCCACAACCCTCACGCGGCTGCGCGCGTCCACGGGCGTGGTGAGGCACCTCAGGGCAAACGCGGCCTTGCCGAACCACAGAAACGACGCCGTGCCCCGGGTAACTGCCGGACGGCAGCTCCCGGGGCACGGGTTCACAGCGGGTGAAGCGTTACGTCGTCGACCGGCGCCTGCGCGCCCCCGGGCGTCGTTCGCTCGGCCGGGTCACCGGGTCGCCGGCCTCCAGCGCGGCGAGCCGGCGGCGCGCGCCGAAGTCGGCCAGGGCCTCCGCCAGCTTGTGCACCGACGGCTCCGGGGCCATGACGTCGACCCGCAGCCCGTGTTCCTCGGCCGTCTTCGCGGTCGCCGGGCCGATACAGGCGATGACCGTCACGTTGTGCGGCTTGCCCGCGATGCCGACCAGGTTCCGGACCGTCGACGACGAGGTGAAGAGCACCGCGTCGAAGCCGCCGCCCTTGATCGCCTCGCGGGTCTCCGCGGGCGGGGGCGAGGCGCGCACCGTGCGGTAGGCGGTGACGTCGTCGACCTCCCAGCCCAGGTCGATGAGACCGGCCACCAGTGTCTCGGTGGCGATGTCGGCGCGCGGCAGGAAAACCCTGTCGATCGGGTCGAAGACCGGGTCGTACGGCGGCCAGTCGTCCAGCAGCCCCGCGGCCGACTGCTCGCCGCTCGGCACCAGGTCCGGCTTCACGCCGAAGGCGATCAGCGCCTTGGCGGTCTGGTCACCCACCGCGGCGACCTTGATCCCGGCGAACGCGCGGGCGTCGAGGCCGTACTCCTCGAACTTCTCCCGCACCGCCTTGACCGCGTTGACCGAGGTGAAGGCGATCCACTCGTAGCGGCCCGTCACCAGGCCCTTGACCGCGCGTTCCATCTGCTGCGGGGTGCGCGGGGGCTCGACGGCGATGGTCGGCACCTCGTGCGGCACCGCGCCGTAGGACCGCAGTTGGTCGGAGAGCGACGCCGCCTGCTCCTTCGTACGCGGCACGAGCACCTTCCAGCCGAACATCGGCTTGGACTCGAACCACGACAGCCGGTCGCGCTGGGCGGGGGCGGAACGCTCACCGACCACGGCTATGACCGGCCGGCCGCCCTCGGGCGACGGCAGCACCTTCGCCTGCTTCAGCGTCTGCGCGATCGTGCCGAGCGTCGCCGTCCAGGTGCGCTGCCGGGTCGTCGTGCCCTCGACGGTCACCGTCAGCGGGGTGTCGGGCTTGCGACCGGCGGACACCAGTTCGCCCGCCGCCGCGCCCACCGAGTCGAGCGTCGTGGAGACGACCACCGTGCCGTCCGACGCCCCGAGCTCGGTCCAGCACCGGTCGGACGCGGTGCGCGCGTCCACGAACCGTACGTCCGTGCCCCGCGCGTCCCGCAGCGGCACACCGGCGTACGCGGGCACGCCGACCGCGGCCGCAACACCGGGGACGACCTCGAAGGGCACCCCGGCCGCCACGCACGCCAGCATCTCCTCGGCGGCGTACGCGTCGAGGCCGGGATCACCCGACACCGCACGGACGACCCGCCTGCCGCCCCGTGCAGCCTCCATGACAAGATGTCCCGCATCCCGCACCGCGGGTGCGCCTACGGTTGTTGACGCGCCGTCAACAACCTTGAGCTGAGGCGTGCCTGTGCCCGGAGCGGACAGCGCGGAAGAACCCGCCGAGTCCGTTTCCGTGGGCACCTCGGCGACGCCCTGCCTGGCATGCCGGCGTACGACGTCGAGCACCTCGTGCTCGGCGACGAGAACGTCCGCGTTCGCCAGCGCCTCGACGGCGCGCAGAGTCAACAGCCCCGGATCCCCGGGTCCGGCACCGAGGAAGGTGACGTGCCCGTGTTCGGGAGGGGGTGGAAGGGTGGTGGGGCTCACAGTGCTCGCTCCCCCATCAGACCGGCCGCGCCCTGCGCGAGCATCTCGGTGGCGAGGTCGCGACCGAGCGCCATCGCCGCCTCGTGCGTCTCGGGCACGGGACCAGTGGTGGACAACTGCACCAACCTGGTGCCGTCGGTCGTGCCGACGACGCCCCGCAGGCGCATTTCCTTGACAATCGGCCCGTCCGTCAGCAGGTCGGCGAGCGCCCCCACAGGGGCGGTGCAGCCGGCCTCCAGGGCGGCGAGCAGAGACCGCTCGGCCGTCACGGCGGCCCGTGTGAACGGGTCGTCGAGCTCGGCGAGCGCGGCGATCAGCTCCGTGTCGCGCACGGAACACTCGACCGCCAGGGCCCCCTGGCCGGGGGCGGGCAAAACCGTGTCGACCGACAGGAAGTCGGTCACCTCGTCGCTGCGTCCGACCCGGTTCAGTCCGGCGGCGGCCAGCACG
Source organism: Streptomyces incanus (assembly GCF_042656345.1). Taxonomy (NCBI): domain Bacteria; kingdom Bacillati; phylum Actinomycetota; class Actinomycetes; order Kitasatosporales; family Streptomycetaceae; genus Streptomyces; species Streptomyces incanus. The sequence continues at coordinate 14,998 of NZ_JBHSPC010000143.1, read as the reverse complement.
ACGGCGTCCAGCTCACCGCTGGTGACGTACCCGATCCGGGTGTCGACGTTCCCGCGGATCGGCACCGTCGCGAAATCCAGGCCGCGGGCTGCCGCGTACGCGTTCAGCTGGGCCATCCGACGTGCCGAGCCGGTGCCGATGCGGGCGCCGCGCGGGAGGTCGTTGAGCTTGAGCGCGTCCCGCGCGATGATCACGTCCCGCGGGTCCTCGCGCACCGGTACGGCGGCCAGGACCAGCTCGTCGTGCGGCGCGGTCGGCAGGTCCTTGAGCGAGTGCACCGCGAAGTCCACCTCGCCGCGCACCAGGGCGTCGCGCAGCGCGGCCACGAAGACGCCCGTCCCACCGATCTGCGCGAGGTGCTCGCGCGACGTGTCGCCGTACGTGGTGACCGGGACGAGCTCGACAGGCCGTCCGGTCACCTGGCTCACGGCATCCGCCACTTGCCCGGACTGGGCCATGGCGAGCTTGCTCCGCCTGGTCCCGAGCCTCAGTGCCTTTCCAGTCATGCCGGCCCTCGGTTCTCTGCGATGTTCGCGATCGTCGCGTTCTTCGCGTTCTTCTCGGTGCTTTCCTCGGCTCGGGAGACGGAGGCCACCGTCTCCGGGTCGAGGTCGAACAGGGTGCGCAACGCGTCCGCGTACCCGGCGCCGCCGGGTTCGGCCGCAAGCTGCTTGACCCGCACGGTCGGCGCGTGCAGCAGCTTGTCGACCACCCGCCGTACGGTCTGGGTGATCTCCGCGCGGTGCTTGTCGTCCAGGCCGGGCAGCCGGCCCTCGAGACGAGCGATCTCACCGGCCACCACATCCGCGGCCATGGTGCGCAGGGCGACCACGGTCGGCGTGATGTGCGCGGCCCGCTGTGCCGCCCCGAACGCCGCCACCTCGTCGGAGACGATACGCCGGACCTGGTCCACATCGGCAGCCATCGGAGCGTCCGCGGACGCCTCCGCGAGCTTCTCGATGTCGACCAGCCGCACCCCGGCGAGGCGGTGCGCGGCGGCGTCGATGTCGCGGGGCATCGCGAGGTCGAGCAGGTACAGCACGGGTTCCGGGCGCGGCGGCTCGGCCACCGGCTCCGGACGGCGCCGCTCGGGGATCCGGCCGACGCTCGCCGCGGTCGCGGCCAGCGCGCCGATCAGCTCGGGGTCCGTCCGGTCCGCGTCGGCGCCACGCCGACCGGTCCGGCGGCGGTCGACGGTGCCGCCCGCGGCCCACGCCGCGTGCTGCTCCAGCGTCGCCGCGTCCATGCCGGCGACGGCCGCCTCACCCATCACGGAGAAGCCGGGCGGCACGGAGGCCAGGTCCAGCGGGCAGTCCTCGTCGGTACCGGTGCTCACGGGGGGCAGGGGCGCCGTCCGCGCCTCCGGCACCTCGCCGCGCACGGTGTCCGGCTGCGCCCCGACCCGGCCCTCGACACCGGCGGCGAGCGCATCGGCGGTGAGGACGAGCCCGGTCGCGCCCGTGCAGGAAACGACGACGTCGGCACGTGTCAGCTCGAACGGCACCGATTCCATCGGTACCGCGCGGGCCAGCACATCCGTGTCGCCGCCCTCGGCCAGACCTGGTCCGTACTGCTCTCCGAGCAGGTCGGCGAGGCGCTCGGCGCGGTCGGCGGTGCGGTTGGCGATCACGATCTCGGAGACACCGGCCCGCGCGAGCGTGGCCGCGGCCAGCGACGACATCGAACCGGCGCCGATGACCAGGGCCTTCTTGCCCTGCGCCCAGGTCGCGACGGGCGTGCCGAGGGCCAGCTGCTCCAGGCCGAAGGTGACCAGGGACTGCCCGGCGCGGTCGATGCCGGTCTCCGAGTGGGCACGCTTGCCGACCCGGAGCGACTGCTGGAACAGGTCGTTCATCAGCCGGCCTGCGCTGTGCAGTCCCTGCGCACGCGCCAGCGAGTCCTTGATCTGGCCGAGGATCTGCCCCTCGCCCACCACCATCGAGTCCAGTCCGCAGGCCACCGAGAACATGTGGTGGACGGCTCGGTCCTCGTAGTGCACATAGAGATAGGGAGTGAGCTCCTCCAGGCCGACCCCGCTGTGCTGGGCCAGCAGCGTGGACAGCTCGGCGACACCGGCGTGGAACTTGTCCACGTCGGCGTACAGCTCGATACGGTTGCAGGTGGCGAGCACCGCGGCCTCGGTGGCCGGCTCGGCGGCGACCGTGTCCTGCAGCAGCTTGGTCTGCGCGTCCATGCTCAGCGAGGCCCGGTCCAGCACACTGACCGGCGCGCTGCGGTGGCTCAGTCCGACGACGAGGAGACTCATGTCGGCATCACGGCGGGTACGTCCCCGTCGGGTCCCTGGTCGGCGACGGGCACCTGGTCCACGGCAGCGCTCCGGCGCGAGACAGCGGGCTCCTGGTGGGAGGCGGCGGTCCCGGCGGCGGCCAGTTCGCCGGCCTTGCGCTGCTCGTGGAAGGCGAGGATCTGCAGCTCGATGGAGAGATCCACCTTGCGCACGTCGACACCGTCCGGGACGGACAGCACGGTCGGCGCGAAGTTCAGGATGGAGGTGACCCCCGCGGCGACGAGACGCTCGCAGACCTGCTGGGCGGCACCGGCGGGCGTCGCGATGACGCCGATCGACACGCCCTCGTCCTGGACGATCTTCTCGAGTTCGTCGGTGTGCTGCACCGGGATCCCGGCGACGGGCTTTCCGGCCATCGCGGGATCGGCGTCTATGAGTGCGGCGACCCGGAATCCGCGGGAGGCGAACCCGCCGTAGTTGGCGAGCGCGGCACCGAGGTTGCCGATGCCGACGATCACAACCGGCCAGTCCTGGGTCAGGCCGAGTTCACGGGAGATCTGGTACACGAGATACTCGACGTCGTAGCCGACCCCCCGGGTCCCGTAGGAGCCCAGGTAGGAGAAGTCCTTGCGCAGCTTCGCGGAGTTGACGCCCGCGGCAGCCGCCAGCTCCTCCGAGGAGACCGTGGGCACCGAGCGCTCGGAGAGCGCGGTGAGGGCGCGGAGGTACAGCGGAAGCCTGGCGACGGTGGCCTCGGGAATCCCTCGGCTACGGGTCGCCGGTCGGTGAGTTCGGCCAGTTGCCACGGTGCTCCTGCGGGTAGAGCGGGGCTTCAGGCGGTCATACGTCCCCGGACCGCCCCGTCGCATGCAGGCTATGTCTTTGTGAACGCGTGCACAAAGATGGTGTCCGTTTTGCCCACCCAAAGTGACCGGGGTCACGCGCTCCCGGCGCATGCCTACGGAACCGGCGCGCGAGCACCATCGCTCCCTTTGTTCTGGGGGCAAAACCGCACACTCTCCTCTGTGTATCCCGCCCCCGAGACCTAACCGCCATCGATCCTAAGCGACTTTCCAGCCACTTTGTACTGGCTGGTCAGTCACACCCTCAGTCGGCCAGGGCCTTGCGGAGGCGGGCCTCGTCGACGCGCCAGAACGTGTGCTGACGGCCGTCGACGAGAACGACGGGAATCTGCTCCCAGTACTGCTCGTGCAGTTCCGGGTCCTGGGTGATGTCCTTCCCCTCCCATGCGACCCCGAGGTCACCGCACACCTTCTCCACCACGGCCTGGGCGTCGTCACACAGATGACAGCCGGGTTTGCGGACGAGGGTGACGCGGGTGACGAGACGATCCTGCGGAGCCTTGCGACCAAAGAGCGGACTCATGCCGGCCATTCTCGCCCCGCGGCGGGACAGGGGAACCCCCCTGCGGCCACCGGGACGCAGAGCGGTGCACGAGGGCGTGCCCGCCGGCGTCCGGAACGGCGTACGGGGCGGGTCGTGTCCCGCGTCGTGGCGCGGGGGATCAAGCGTGGCGCGTTCCGGTACGAGGCCCCTGCCGATCTCCCAGGAGGCGGCGGTCCACAAGGCGCCCCGCTGAGACGAGTTGAACACCCGGTCCTGCGGAGCCGCCGCCCCCGACCTGCGGATTCCGGCGCCCTGACCAGCCGCACCACCCGGCGGGACGCCATCACGGAGCGGCACCCGAAGCGGCGTATGCAGCGCTGTGCGGACCGGCGCCCACGATGCGGTCCCGGTGGGCCCGGAGGGGTGCTTTAACGACACGGACGTGCAGAGTTCACGGTGTCCGAACCTCTCGACTCCGGAACTGCCGGGCGAACTGGTTATGCTCACGCCATGGCCGCTCTCGGATGGCTCACCCCCCGTAGGCGCTCCGCCACGGCGCGGAGCGTGTTGGCAGGCGAGGCCTCGGCGGAGGCCGCACGCAAATCCACCCAGGAAGTTTCCGACCGTGAACCGGATTTCCCGGTTCACGGCGACGAGCGGGCTGCCGCGTTCTTCGACCTGGACAACACCGTGATGCAGGGCGCGGCCCTGTTCCACTTCGGCAAGGGCCTGTACAAGCGGAAGTTCTTCGAGACGCGCGACCTGGCCCGGTTCGCATGGCAGCAGGCGTGGTTCCGGCTGGCCGGCGTCGAGGACCCCGAGCACATGCGGGACGCGCGCGATTCCGCGCTCTCCATCGTCAAGGGCCACCGGGTCTCCGAGCTGAAGTCCATCGGCGAGGAGATCTACGACGAGTACATGGCCGAGCGGATCTGGCCGGGCACGCGGGCACTGGCGCAGGCGCACCTGGACGCGGGCCAGCGGGTGTGGCTGGTCACGGCGGCGCCGGTGGAGATCGCCCAGGTGATCGCGCGCCGACTGGGCCTGACCGGGGCGCTCGGGACGGTGGCCGAGTCCCTCGGTGGCGTGTACACCGGCAAACTGGTGGGTGAGCCGCTGCACGGACCGGCGAAGGCCGAGGCCGTACGCGCGCTGGCGGCCGCGGAGAACCTGGACCTGAGCCGCTGCGCGGCCTACAGCGACTCCCACAACGACATCCCGATGCTCTCGCTGGTCGGGCACCCGTACGCGATCAACCCGGACTCCAAGCTGCGCAAGCACGCCCGCGCCATGGACTGGCGCCTGCGGGACTACCGCACAGGGCGCAAGGCCGCGAAGGTCGGCATTCCGGCGGCGGCGGGCGTGGGCGCGGTGGCCGGCGGCACGGCGGCCGCCATCGCGATGCACCGACGCCGACGCTGAATCCGGCACCGATTCCGGCGCGCGGCACGGCCCGGGTGCCGGTGCCGGCCGGCCCCGGCCGCCCCGGCCGACCGGTCAATTCCGCGGTGACGGACACCCGTACGGCCGCCGGTCCGATCAGCGGGGAACAGAAGTGGCGCCCCACCCGTAAACCCGGCCAATCCAACTGCCTTACCCCGCAACCCCGCTATCCAGTCCTCTTGGCTGCACACGGCCACAACGCGTCCCGCACCGAACCGAAATGCGAAGCATTTCGGTCAACATTCGCTCATCGTCGAGTGCTTGATCAAGCGCCAATCGGCCACGGAAACGACGTAATCGATGATTTCAGCAACTCGGCGTAGCAGGGTCTACACGAAGCGTTATTCTCCTCAGACGCAAACCGGCACCCCTCCGTCGCTACGACGGGTGAAAGGTTCCGGACTGCACGTGATGGAAGCTCTGCCTCTGGGAGTCCCGTGTACCCACACGTCGGGGTTGACGACCCGGGCCTGACCGCACTGCGCACAGCAGTCACGGCGGCCCGGGAGTTGCTGCGCGGCTTCGTCCCCACCGCGTACGCCGTCCCCGCATACGCCGTCCCCGCCTACGCCACCGCGCCCGCCGGTCCCTGCCCCACCGCCGCCGACGCACCCGCCGGCCCTTGCTACGCCCTCGCCGACGACAGCACCGCTGTGGGCAGACGCGGACGCCCCTCCGGCGCCGCCACCACCCGCCGTCCCGCCGCGGACAGTGACAGCGCCAGGATGATGGAGCTCGTGGAGCGCGCCCAGGCGGGCGAGGCCGACGCCTTCGGACGGCTCTACGACCAGTACAGCGACACCGTGTACCGCTACATCTACTACCGGGTGGGCAGCAAGGCGACCGCCGAGGACCTCACCAGCGAGACCTTCCTGCGGGCACTGCGCCGCATCGGCACCTTCACCTGGCAGGGGCGCGACTTCGGCGCCTGGCTCGTCACCATCGCCCGCAATCTCGTAGCCGACCACTTCAAGTCCAGCCGCTTCCGCCTCGAGATCACCACCGGGGAGATGCTCGACGCCAACGAGGTCGCGCGCTCCCCCGAGGACTCCGTCCTCGAATACCTGTCCAATGCCGCCCTCCTCGACGCCGTACGACGTCTCAACCCCCAACAGCGCGAATGCGTCACGCTCCGATTCCTCCAGGGCCTCTCCGTCGCGGAGACCGCCCGCGTGATGGGCAAGAACGAGGGAGCGATCAAGACCCTCCAGTACCGGGCCGTCCGCACCCTCGCCCGACTCCTCCCCGAGGACACGCGTTGAGCGGCCTACCGGGCGGAACGGACCCGCCACCGAAACATCACCATCCGTGACGTCCGACATGCTTTGAGTGACGCTTCGTTGACTTCCCGAACCGGCCCACCGGCGCGCGTAACCCAAGTACCGTGCCGCTCGTTGTGCGGGATGCAGGCTCCCTGTGGTCAATCCCCGACCGCCTCCGATCACCCGATCGTGTGGACATGGTCAGGGGGTGGAACCCTCAGGACCCCCTGGGGAGTCGACCGTCATGATGAGAGGAGGTGCCGCCAGTGATCGCGAACGTATCGGCGCACCGGCGGGCGAGCGCCTTCGCCCAGGCCCTGGAGGAGCAGTCCGGTCGGGGCACGGCGGCCGAGCGGTCCGAAGGATCGGCCCCGGCCGCCACGGAGACCGAACAGGCGCGGCTGCTCACGCTGGCCGCCGGTCTCGGCGAGCTGCCCAAGCCGGAGCTGGATCCCGAGGTCAAGGTCGTCCAGCGGGCCCGATTGGTGGCCGCGTTCGAGACCATGCTCCAAGAAGGCGCCGCCGCGGGCAAGGCAGCGGATTCGTCCGTACCCGATCAGCGTTCACGCCGCGCCCGGGGCGCACACCGGGCAACCCCGCTGGGGAAACTGAGACCGCGCTCGCGCCTGGCCAAGGGCCTCACCGCGGGCGGACTCGGCATCACCGTGGCCGCGGGCGCCTTCGGCGGAGCCGCCGCCGCCAGCTCCGACGCCCTGCCCGGCGACTCGCTCTACGGTCTCAAGCGCGGCATAGAGGACGTCAAGCTCGGCCTGGCCGACGGCAACGACGAGCGGGGCCGCGTCTTCCTCGACCACGCCTCCACCCGCCTCGGCGAGGCCCGTCGGCTGATGGAGCGCGGCCGCAGCGGCCACCTCGACCACGAATCCCTCGGCGAGATCCGCCGTGCCCTGTCCGGCATGCGGCACGACGCGTCCGAGGGCCATCGGCTGCTGCGCGAGGCGTACCGGCACGACCCGGACTCCCTGCGCCCCATGCAGGCCCTCTCCTCGTTCTCGAACGCGCACCGGCAGGTCTGGGGCTCTCTCCGCGACCGGCTGCCCCCGCAGCTCGGTGACGTCAGCGAGCAGGTCTCGTCGGTGTTCGACGCCATAGACGAGGACGTCGCCCCGCTGCAGTCCCTGCTCCCCGAGCCCTCGTCCCGGGAGGGCGGCGGCGACGGCAGGGGACGGCGCGGCGACTCCGGGTCCACCCCGAGCGACCCGTCCGGTACGGGCCCCTCCCGGATGCCCAGCACCGGCACCGACGGCACCGCGGACGAGGACGGCACCGGCAGCAGCGACCCCAGCAGGTCCGTCGACTCCGGCGACAAGAGCGAGGGCCTGCTCGGCGGCAACACCGGTGGGCTGCTCGACCCGCCGACAGAGAGCGGCGCCGCCGGCACCTCCCCGCCGGCCGCCGGCGGCGGCGCGACCGCGCCGGCCCCGCCCGACGTCACCCTCCCGCCCCTCCTCCCCGGCCTGCTCCCCGGACTGGGAATCGACAGCGAGGACGCGGAGTGAGGACGTCGAGCAGGAAGCCGTAGAGCCGTAGTACGCGGTGTGGCGGGCCCCCGGTCGCTGGGGGCCCGCCACACCGCGTGCGGGGCTCGGGGTTTCCTAGAAGAACACCGACCGTCGCTGCACCAGCAGCTTGTAGAGGGTGTGCTGGATCTGTTCCCGGACCTGGTCGGTCAGGTTGAACATCAGCATCGGGTCCTCGGCCGCCTCCGGCGGGTAGCTCTCCGTGTGGATCGGCTCGCCGAACTGGATGGTCCACTTCGTCGGCAGCGGGATCGCGCCGAGCGGGCCGAGCCACGGGAAGGTCGGCGTCAGCGGGAAGTACGGGAACCCGAGCAGCCGCGCGATGGTCCTGCCGTTGCCGATCATCGGGTAGATCTCCTCGGCCCCGACGACCGAGCACGGGATGATCGGCCTCCGCGCGCGCAGCGCCGTGGACACGAAGCCGCCGCGGCCGAAGCGCTGCAGCTTGTAGCGGTCGGCGAAGGGCTTGCCGAGGCCCTTGAAGCCCTCCGGCATCACCCCCACCAGTTCGCCCTGCTCCAGCAGCCGCGCCGCGTCCTCGGCGCAGGCCAGGGTGTGACCGAGCTTGCGGGCGAGTTCGTTGACCACCGGCAGCATGAACACCAGGTCCGCCGCGAGCAGCCGCAGATGCCGGTCGGCGGGGTGGTGGTCGTGGACGGCGACCTGCATCATCAGACCGTCCAGCGGCAGCGTCCCGGAGTGGTTGGCGACGATCAGGGCGCCGCCCTCGGAGGGGATGTTCTCGATGCCCTTCACCTCGACCCGGAAGTACTTCTCGTACACCGGGCGCAGCAGGGACATCAGGACCTGGTCGGTGAGTTCCTCGTCGTAGCCGAAGTCATCCACCGCGTAGTCCCCGGTGAGCCGGCGGCGCAGGAAGGCCAGCCCGCTCGCGACCCGCCGTTCCAGGCCCTCGGCTTCGTCCCCGGAACCGGACTCCGCACCGGGGGCGGCGCCGGATGCGGCGGCACCGCCGTCACGTTCTGCACGGGGCTCACGGGATTCGCGGGGCACCTGAGCATCGTCCCCGACGGACGCCCGCCCCGGCAGGGACTGGACGTCGCCCATCGCGGCAGGCCCCGCGCCCTGGCGGCGGCTTCCCGTACCCCGGCGGCGCGACGGGCGCTGCGCGGCACCCCCCACGCCCCCTGCTCCCCCACGGGAGCGGTCGTCGTCGAACGGAATGACCTTGGCGTCCGCCATCGTTGCTGCGCTCCTCAGTTGGCGCTCTGCTTCTGGGGGTGACCGCTGCCCGTGTCCGACAGGGGCAGCGCGGCGATCCGGTCGACGGCCCCCGCGAGGGCCTCCGGCGGAAGCAGCCCGGGGCCGCGGCTGCGCACGAAGTCCGCGAACGTTTCTGCTGTCGTGTACTTCGCCGTGAAGCCCAGCGTCTCGCGCATCTGGTCCGTCGCCACCACCCGGCCGTGCGTGAGCAGCCGGATCTGCTCGGGTGAGAAGTCCGACATCCCCAGCGTACGCACCAACGAGCCCGCCCAGGTGACCGCCGGGAGGAGCAGGGGCACGGTCGGCCGGCCGAGCCGCCTCGAGCACTGGGACAGCAGCAGGACGCCGTCCCCGGCGATGTTGAAGGTGCCGCTGTTGAGCGTGGAGCGCCGGGGTTCGTACGAGGCGAGGCGCAGGACGTCGATCACATCGTCCTCGTGCACGAACTGCAGCCGCGGGTCGTAGCCCAACACGGTCGGCAGGACCGGCAGCGAGAAGTAAGCGGCGAGCGGGCTGTCCGCGGCGGGGCCCAGGATGTTGGCGAACCTGAGCACACACACGGCGACATCCGGGCGGCGGCGCGCGAAGCCGCGCACATAGCCCTCGACCTCGACGGCGTCCTTCGCGAAGCCACCGCTGGGCAGGGACTTGGGCCCGGTCGTCTCGGTGAAGACCGCCGGGTCGCGGGGCGCGGAGCCGTAGACGTTCGTACTGGACTTCACGACCAGCCGCTTGACGGTCGGAGACTTCTGGCAGGCACCGAGCAGCTGCATGGTGCCGATGACGTTGGTCTCCTTGAGCGCCGTCCGGCTGCTACCGCTGCCACGCGGTGTGCCCGTGACGTCGAGATGCACGACGGTGTCGGCGCCGGACTCGGCGAGCACGCGCGCGACGGTGGGCTGCCGGATGTCGGTCTGGACGAAGTCGGCGCCGCCGAGGTGGTGCGCGGGCCGAACCGCGTCCACGGCGACGACCCGGTCCACGTCCGGATCACGCTGGATCCGCCGGACAAAACGGCTCCCCAGCGGACGAGCCGCTCCGGTCACCAGCACGACTTTCCCCACGACAGCGCCTTCCTCTTGCCTTCGCCACGAGTCCGACCCATGTGATGACAGTGGCCCCCCACCGCATCGGTGGGGGGCCACTGAACACGCTTCCGCGTCGTCGCTTACTTCTTGTTGCGACGCTGAACGCGCGTGCGCTTGAGCAGCTTGCGGTGCTTCTTCTTGGCCATCCGCTTGCGCCGCTTCTTGATAACAGAGCCCACGACTACCCTCGCTCACTTCTCATCACTCGGTGTTTGGGCGCCATGGGCCCACACGACCTACGAGGGGCCAGCCTACCCGCCCGAGCGCTGAGGTCGTAATCGAGGCGGCCGGGGAGGCCCGTGAGTGCCTTCGTCCGGATCTCCCCGGCTCACCGTCAGCCCGTTTCCACCCCCACATAGCTCTCGCGGAGGTACTCGTGAACCGCTTGCTCGGGGACGCGGAAGGACCGCCCCACCCGGATCGCGGGCAGATGACCACTGTGCACCAGGCGGTACACGGTCATCTTCGACACTCGCATCACCGAGGCGACTTCCGCCACGGTAAGGAACTGAACCTCGTTCAGAGGCCTCTCGCCAGCTGCAGCCATGACACACCTGAACCTTCCGCACTCGACGGCCACCGGCTTCCCCTTCCGGTGACTCTTCGTCGTTGCGTGCTCACTCCCCAATGTAGGGGCGGGTGATGCGAGTGGGGAAGAGGTGCACCCATCGGCGGCCTACTGTGACAGACACGCTCGATTGAGTACGTAGCGGGCCAGCGGCAGGTAGTGAGCGGACCGCACACCGTCGTCAAGTGGAACGACCACCGAGAGGCACCCCTCGGCCTCCCCCACGAACGGGGCGGGGTCGTTCACATCGGCCAGCGCGATGGCTTCGAACCCCAGCTGACCTGCCCCGCAGGCCCAGCCGTGATCTCCGATCACCAGCCCGGGAAGCGGCCCGCCGGCCTCGGCGGCCGCGGCGAGCGCGGTCCGAACCGGGAGCGGGGAGTGCGTATGTGCGCCGGGCTCACCACCGGGGCGTTCGGAACGTGCGCCCCGGACCAGCGCGACTCCTCGTACGTAGTCGAGGTTGTGCGTGCGTAGACCGAACCGGGTCGTTATGTCGACACAGCGACCCTGCGCAGGGGTGAGGACCTCACACCCCGCCGCCGACAGAGCGTCTGCCAGAGCACCGTAGAAACCGAGCAGCCGGTGCGGGTGACCGGTGCCGAGCAGCACGGGCGCACCGCTCCGGGCCGCGGCCGCGATCCGCTCCGCATAGACGTCCAGGGCGGCTAGGGTCCGCTCCGGGGCGATCACATCATGCCCGGAAACGTGATGGGGATCGGCCGAAACACCACACCTGGCCGACATCAACTCGATCAGTTCCCGCTGCCCCCATATCCCTTCCGGGTCGAGGCCGATCAGTGCGCGCGGGTCCCGGGCGGCGAAGAGCCGGTAGCTCCGCAGGCTCTCCTCCCTCGTGGTGGCCACGGTCCCGGACAGCCGGGCGGCCAGCAGATGCGCACGAAGACCGGCGACGCTCGGGCCGGCGGACAGGCCGGCGGGCGGATCGGCGGACAGGCCGGCGGGCGGATCGGTCGTGGTCGGCACGGCAGCGATGGTGCGCGATCCGGCCCCGGGCCACCCCGGGAACCCGGGAAACACCGCACGGTCGGCGTAACCACGCCGGAACAACAGGGCAGGCCGACCACGCAGGGCCGCGGTACAGCCACGGCCTCCGAGCTAGGTCAGCAGCCCCCGCAACGGGAACACCGCGCGTCGGGTCGCCAGGACCGCCTGGTCCAGTCGGTCCGCCGGGTCGTAGCCGGCCTCCCAGGAGGCCCAGGACACGGGCCACCGGCCGTCGGTCATCCGCACCGGCCCCAGCTGCCGGGTCCGGGCGTACACCTCCTGCCGCCAGCTCTCGGGGATCATCGTCACCGGATCCACCGGCTTCCCGGCCGCGATCCCCACCAGATGCGTCCAGGACCGCGGGACGACCTCCACCACCGCGTAACCGCCACCGCCCAGCGCCACCCACCGGCCGTCGGCGTACTCGTGCGCCAGCTCGTGGCACGCCACCTGCACCGCACGCTGCGCGTCCAGCGACACCGCCAGATGGGCCAGCGGATCCTCGAAGTGCGTGTCGGCCCCGTGCTGCGTGACCAGCACCTGCGGCCGGAAGTCGGCGAGCAGTTCCGGCACCACGGCGTGGAACGCCCGAAGCCATCCCCCGTCCCCGGTCCCGGCCGGCAGGGCGACATTGACCGCGCTGCCCTGCGCGCTGTCCGCCCCGGTCTCCTCCGGCCACCCGGTCTGCGGGAACAGGGTCCGGGGATGCTCGTGCAGCGACACCGTGAGGACCCGCGGGTCCTCCCAGAACGCCGCCTGCACCCCGTCCCCGTGATGCACGTCGACGTCGATGTACGCGACGCGTTCGGCGCCCAGCTCCAGCAGCCGGGCGATGGCCAGCGCCGCGTCGTTGTACACGCAGAACCCCGAGGCCGCCCCCGGCATCGCGTGGTGCAGCCCGCCCGCGAAGTTCACCGCGTGCAGCGCCTCACCGCGCCACACGGCCTCCGCCGCGCCCACCGACTGCCCCGCGATCAGCGCCGACGCCTCGTGCATCCCGGCGAAGGCGGGATCATCCGTCGTCCCCAGCCCGTACGCCGGGTCCGCCGCCGCCGGGTCCGCCGACGCCGCCCGGACCGCGCCGATGTAGTCCTCGCGGTGCACCAGCCGCAGCGTCGACTCACCGGCCGTCTTCGCGGCGACCACCGTGACCTCGCGGTCCAGCCCCAGGGCGCCCACCAGACTCCGGGTCAGCGCGAGCCGGACCGGGTCCATTGGATGGTCCCGGCCGAAGTCATAGCCCGTGACTGCCTCGTCCCACATCAGCTGCGTGCGGCCGCTCATGCCCGCCACCGTATCGGTCCGCTTCAGGAGCGAACGACCTGGCATGCACGAGTGTCACCAGCACCATCACCATCGGCACAAGCATCGCCCCGCGATAGCCCCAGACGTCCCCGAGCACCCCGACCAGGGGGGAGCCGATCAGGAACCCCACATAGTTGAAGACGTTGAGCCGCGCGACGGCCGCGTCCGACGCCCCCGGGAACAACCGCCCCGCCGCCGCGAAGGTCTGCGGCACCAGCACACAGAGCCCCAGCCCCAGCAGCGTGAACCCCAGCATCCCCACCCACTCCCCCGGCGCCCCGGAGACCACGGCGAACCCCACCGCCGCCACCAGCGCCCCGGCCCGCACCACCGCCACAGCACCGAAGCGCCGCACCCCGAAGTCCCCGATCGTCCGCCCCAGCAGCGTGGTGACCATGTAGACGTTGTACGGAACGGTCGCCATCTGCTCCGAACTCCCCAGCACGTCCTGAAGGTACTTCGCGCTCCAGTTCGAGACCGTCGAGTCCCCGATGTACGCCACCGTCATCACCAGACACAACGGCAGCAGCAGCTTGAAGGCGACGGACCCGGCCCTGTCCACACTCTCGGCGGCCGGCCCGGCGACATGGTCCTGACGCCGGCCCGTGCCCTGGTCCTCCCGCTGCTCCTGGTCCACGTACCACCGGCTCCCGATCAGCACCGCCGGCATCAGCACCAGCACGACCGGCAGATACGACACCCACAGCGCCAGCTGCCAGTGTGCTCCCACCCACGCGAGCGACGCCCCGGCGATTCCGCCCAAGCTGTAGGCGGCGTGGAAACTCAGCATGATGCTGCGCCCGTACGCCCGTTGGAGACTCACCCCGAGCATGTTCATCGAAGCGTCCAGCGCCCCCACGGCCAGCCCGAACACGGCCAGCGCCACGGCCAGCCCGGCCATGTGCTCCCCCGCCCCGACCCCGAGCAGCGCCAGCAGCACGACCGGCTGCGACCACCGCAGCACCCGGCTCGGCGGCACCACCTTCACCAGCCGCTCCGTCGCCACGCTCCCGATACCGGCGAGCACCGGCACTGCGGCGAGGAAGGCGGGCAGCAGCGCGTCGGACACCCCGTACCGGTTCTGAATGGCCGGAATCCGCGTCACGAGCAGAGCGAAGGCGACTCCCTGCACCAGGAAGGCGAACGCCAGCGAGGCCCTGCCGCGTCGCAGCACATCAGTCATGGCGGCGAGCGTAGGGCCCCGACGTACTGGTGGGTAGATCCGGCCAAAGGTGAATTGTGCTCAGTTCCTTCGCAGCAACCCCGGCAACTCACGCATATCCGCGAAGAGTTGCGTGGCCTCCGCCAGCTTGTCGGCCGGTGTCATCGAGGCGAACCCGTACACGTCCATCCCTGCCGCGACCGCCGCCTGTACGCCCAGCGGGCTGTCCTCCACCACGGCACACCGCTCCGGCGCGACGCCCATCCGCTCGGCCGCGTACAGGAACAGGTCCGGTGCCGGCTTGCCCCGCCCGACGTCCTGGGAGCTGAAGATCCGCTCGTCGTCGAACCACCGGTCGAGCCCGGTCGTACGGTGCCCCACCCGGATCCGCTCATGGCTCCCGGACGAGGCCACGCAGTACGGCACTCCCTCGGCCGCCAGCGCCTCCAGCACATCGGCGGCACCGGCCACCGGCTTCAACTCCCGCTCGAACGCGGCGAAGACGCGGGCATGGAAGACATCGTCGAAGTCGTCCGGCAACCGCAGCCCGGTCCGCTCCTCCACCAGGTCGTGCACCCGGTGCATGGCGGACCCCATGTAGTCACGGATGGAGTCCTCGTACGACGTCGGATGCCCGAGCTCGGTGAGATAGCCGGCCAGGAGCCGGTTGGAAATGGGCTCGCTATCGACGAGGACACCGTCGTTGTCAAAAATGACCAGATCATAGTGCATGACTCCGACCATAAACGCAGAAAGCCCCGTGCCAGGGGCACGGGGCTTTCTCCACAAGAATTGTTCGGCG
>NZ_JBHSPC010000142.1:0-735 GCF_042656345.1 Streptomyces incanus | reverse complement strand
CCCCGGCATCCTACGGGCCAACGGAAGCCAGAAATCGACGAGTTATTTTTCGACAGCCCCCTGCGCCTACGCCGACACCACACCATGATCAGACAACACACCAGCGGGTATCCACAGATGCCGTACCAGTTCCTCTACCGCTCCTCAAGCCCTCGGACGAGTCTGCCTACATAGCAGGTCAGGACGCTGATTACCCGAAATCATGCCGATTACGTCCAGGCGACAAAGGCAAGAGGAAGCATTATCCGGGTTCGAAAGGCTCGTGCGCAGTCCCTCAAGGCGAGAACGCCCAGACGAAAGCCGCCAGCATCGGGACGATGAGTATGTCGAACCATCCGTAGCGAAGCCTCCTCACTGCCGGGATCATTTCGTCCACTTCCACGGCTTTCTGCGCCCGAAGTACTGCATGCCTGAGATCCCGCCTGGCCCCGTTTGCTCTTTTGCCGTCGAAGATGGAACGCGTCATGGACCACGGCATCACCACCCCGATGCCTTCCAGCTCGATTGCGCCACCCCTGCCCTCTCTACCGAGCAGGCGCACCGTGTCCAGCCCTGCATAGTATACGAAGAAAGGGTTGCACACCGTGACTTCGGTATCGCTCCATTCAACGAACGGCGTGATGCCGATGCGGATAAGTATCCAGCTCACCCCGCACGGCAGGGACAGGGCTAGAGACAATGCCGTTCAGTTAGCGGGTGTTGAGTCGTCCGCTGGTGCTCTGTCGGCGGGTCGTG
>NZ_JBHSPC010000141.1:0-14266 GCF_042656345.1 Streptomyces incanus | reverse complement strand
CGGGGGCCTCCAGGGACTCCAGCTCCTGCATCTCGACCTCGACCAGCTCGAAGTTCTCCGGGGTGATCTGCTTGTCGTTCATGGCTTTTCTCCTTGGTTGGGTGGTGCGGAGGGTGGGGTGGTGCGGAGGGTGGGGTGAGCCGGCCGGTGGCCGGCTCGGTCAGGCCGTGATCAGGTGAGGCTGGCGGCGATCGAGACGATCGTGATGCCGACGCTCACGCCGATGCTGGTGGCCCACCCGGGGGCCTGCACGGCCTCGAGCTCCTGCATGTCGAGCTCCTGCAGTTCCCGCTCGACGATCGGGGTGTGGTTCGCCATGGTGTTCTCCTTGAGTCCGGCACCCCGTCTGTCCGGGGCGCTGTTCGCGGGGGTGGTGCGGGTGGTGCTGTTCCGCCTCCGGGTCGGGCTGTCAGCCCGTCAGGAGGAGCTTCGGGGAGCCGTCCGCGTGGGCCGGCTCGGTGGCCTCGGCGAGGAGCGCGGTGATGTCGTCGGCGCTCAACTTGGCGAGGGTGGGAAGTCCCGCGCCCCAGGCCCGCACACTGCGCAGGGCGATGTCGCGGCGCAGGCGCGGTGAGAGGCGCAGGGTGTGGTCTGTCTGCCAGCGCAGCATCAGCTGCCGCAGGCCGTCCTCGGGCTCCGGTGCGAGCCAGGGGACCTGGTGGCGCAGCCGCTGCCACAACCGGTGGATGCGGTCGGCGCTGCCGAAGCGCAGGTCTCCGTCCAGGGCCCGCCGCCACACCGCCGGCCACAGGGCGCACACGGCGCGCATCTTGGCGACGCCGAGGAAGGTGGACAACTCGTTGGCGATGGCCCAGCACTTGACGGCGTAGGGGTCGCGGCCGACGTTGATCTGTCCCAGCTGGCTCTCCGCGCTGAGGTGGGCGAGGCGCAGCCGTGCCGTCGCGGGGGCGGGCCGGCCTTGGGCGAGGTGCCGGGCCAGCTCGTCTCCTGCGGTCAGCAGGCCGACGGCGAGTTGTTCGACGGCCGCGTCTTGTTCGGGCAGGTCGAGGGTGTCGCTGCTGTACGGGATGAGGGTCCGGAAGACCGCCTCGAGGGCGCCGTCCATGACCAGGGGTGCGGGCAGTGTCTCGGTGGCCTCGGCCGTGTGCAGGGCGGCGAAGGGCTTCAGGGAGCGGCCCATCGCGATGCGTTTGGCGTCACGGTGGGTGAAGCAGGCGACCTGTCCGGCCTCGCTGCCGGTGCCCAGGGTGGTGGGGACCGCGAGGACGGCAGCGGGTTCCTCCCAGGTTCCGGGAAGGGCGATCAGTCCGCTGCGCTGAGGTGAGGTGAGGTAGCGCAGGAGTTCGGGCCGGCGGCCGGCGGCGGCCGCGAGCTTCGCGAGGTCGAGGGTGCTGCCCCCGCCGACGCCGACGATCAGTTCACCGGGGCAGAGCCGTGAGGCGAGCGCCTCGACGGCCCGGACTCCGCCGTCGGCCGGGGTGAGCGCCCGGGTGGGCGTGATCCCGGCGCGGGTGATGCCGTCCTGGACCGCCCGGGTGACGGTGTGTCCGGCCACCGCGGGGTCGGCGAGGAGGGTCACCCCGGTGGGACGCAGTTCGCGCAGAAGCACGGGGATGCGGTCGTAGGAGTCGAGGGAGGCGGACACGGCGTTCAGCTCCTCGAGGCCTGGGCGGCGGCCGGCAGCAGGCTCTCAAGTCCCGCCTCGACGCAGGTCACGAGTTCGCTGACCTCCTCGCGCCGGTAGGTGAGGGCGGGCACGAGCTGGATGCCGGAGGGGCCGGGGTGGACGATGGCGCCCGCCTCGCGGATCCGGGTGACGAGGTCGCCGACGTCTGCGCCGGTCAGGTCGCTGCCGTCGGGGTGGACCAGGCGCAGGCTGCGGAAACATCCGGTGCCGGTGGCCTCCGTGACGAGCGGGTGGCGTTCGAGGAGGTCGGTGAGTTCCCGGTGGAGCCAGGCGGCGACGTCCCGGCCGGCGGCGACCGCGTCGAGCCGTTCCATCTCGGCGATGGTGGCGCTGATGGCGGCGCAGGCCAGAGCGGTGGCCCCCTGGGTCTCGGCATGGGCGAAGACGGTGTCGTGCTCGGTGAGGGCCTGGGCCACGCCGTGCGAGACGACCAGGGCGGCGGCGGGGCAGGCCCCGTTGGTCAGTCCCTTGGAGGTGACGAGGACGTCGGGGAGGCCGGGCCAGCTCTCGGAGGCGAAGTAGCCGCCGGTGCGGCCGAAGCCGGTGGCGACCTCGTCGGCGACCAGGAGGAAGCCGTGTTCGTCCCGCAGGCGGACCAGGGCGGCCACGTACTCCTCGTCCAGAGGAACGGTGCCGGTGCCGACGACGGGCTCCACGACCACCGCGGCGACCTGGCGGCCGAAGGCGGCCATGAGCCGGCCGAGTTCGGCGGTGTCGTTGGGGGTGACATGGCGGATCAGGCGCTGGTCGACCCCGTAGACGCGCTGGCCGAGGTCCTCGCCGGTGAGGGCGAAGCCGCCGAAGGTCAGTCCGTGGAAGCTGCCGCGGAGGGCGACGACCAGGTTGCGCTGAGGGGCGCCCTGGACGGCGTGGTGGAGCCGGGCGAGTTTCATGACGGCGTCGTTGGCGACGCCGCCGCCGGTGGAGAAGAGCACCCGCGCGTAGTGGTCGGGCCCGCAGACACGGACCAGGTCCTCCGCGGCACGGCGGGCGTAGACGTTCTCGAAGCGGAAGGATCCGAGGTAGGAGGCGTTCCGCGCCGCTTCGGCGATGGCTTCGGCGATGTGCGGGTTGTTGTAGCCGAGGTTGACGTTCCACAGTCCGCTGTCGCCGTCGAGGACGGTGCGGCCGTCCGCGAAGGTGACGCGGTGTCCTTGCGCGCCGGTTGCGCACAGCCGGTCATCGCCGTGGCTGGAGGGCGGGACGAGGTAGGGCCAGAGCGCTGTCATCGGAGGGCTTCCGTGGTCAGGAGTGTCACGCGGTGACGCTCGCCGGGCTGGGTCAGGAGTTGGCGGGAGACGACGGTCAGGCCGGCCGCCAAGAGTTCGGTCTCCAGCCGTGGCAGGTCCACAACGGCCACGTGGTCGGTGCATACGGGCACAGGGCTGTCGTCCGGTGGCGGATCGGCGGGCAGCAGGGTGACGGTGCGGCCCGCTGCGCCGGCGGGCCAGTGCTCGTGGAACTCGTAGCGGGTGCCGCCGACGCCGGTGAGACGTTCGGCCGTCTCGTCGGGTCCGTCGGTGTCGCCGCGCTCCATGACGGTGAGCAGGAACGTTCCACGATCGGTGAGGTGGGACAGGACGCTGTGGTAGAGGCCGGCGCGGCCGTCGGCGTCGAGGAGCGAGAGCGAGGTGGTGCCGAGCAGGACGTACGGGAAGCGGCGGCCGAGGTCGAAGCCGGACATGTCGGCCTGGACGACGGTGCAGCGCTCCCGCATACGGGCGGGGACCTTGGCGAGTTCCGCCCGCAGCAGGTCCAGCATGTCGGCGGAGAGGTCGAGGGCGGTGACCTCACGGCCGACCGCCAGGAGCGGCAGGGTGAACCGTCCGGCGCCGGCCGCCAGGTCCAGGACGGGGCCTCCGGCGGCTCGGACACCGGCCAGCAGGGCCCGGGTCTCGTAGTCGTCGTAGGTGGTGAGGTCCTGGTAGAGGGGGGCGCCGAGGGCGTCGTACAGGCCGCACAGGCGGGCCCGTGGACCGAGTTCGGCGATGCGCCGGGCGGCCAGGGTCTGCGGGGCGGGAAGCGTGGGCGGGGCGAGGGTCGTCATCACGCGGCCACCGGGACGGGCAGGGACAGGGAGACGCCGTGCCGGGCGAGGAGCGCGGCCACCTGCTCGTCCCAGCCGTCCGGGACGAGGCCGGCGGTCCGGCCGCCGGTGGCGATCAGGCACTCCAGGGCCTGGGCGGCGCGGACGTCGACGGTGAACAGGCGGCTTCCGTCGACGATGTACGCCTCGTCGTCCCGGTACAGGACGAGGGGCAGTGCGGGGTCGGCGAGGTCGGCGCGGGCGTTGGATCCGGCGAGCTGAGGGGCGAGCCGGGATCCGAAGCCGGAGACCTTCAGGCCGGTGATCCCGCGGGCCGCGAAGTTGCGCAGCGCGTTGACGGCCCGGAGGTAGCGGGCCAGGTGGGGGTGGTCGGCGGAGGCGGTGTCCAGGGCGGCGGAAGTCAGGATCCGGCCGAGGCCGGCGGCGCGGGGGGAGATCTGGCTGTGCCGGGCGACCAGGGGCTCGAGGCTGTCGCCGACGGTGCCGAGCACTCCTCCGGTGGGGGAGACGGACAGCCGGCCGTCGTGGTCGGCGTAGAGCCGCAGGGCGGGGCCGTCGCCGGGAGCGGCCTGGCCTCCGAGGGCGGCGGGGTCGGCAAGAACCACCGAGGAGGTGACGAGGAAGTCGGGGAAGACGCCTTCGGTCACGGCCCGGTCGGCGTCGGCGAGGAAGGCCTCGTGATCGGCCTCGTCGAGGACGCGCACGAGGGTGGGGCCGAAGACCGTCATGAAGGGGCTGGCGGCGTAGGAGTGGGTCTGGAGGAAGAAGTCCTGGCCGTTGGAGAACTCGCCGCCCGGTTCGGTGAGGCTTCCGTCGTAGCCGGTGGCGGGGGCGGGTACGCCGGTGCCGTCGTCGGGGGCCAGCAGGAGGGTGTCGGGCCCGATCAGCCCGGTAGCGATGACGGCCGGGATGTGCGCGGCGTCGGCGAGGACGAGCGTGCCGGTGCCCGTGGCCGGGGGTGTGCCGAGGGAGGTTCCGGTGGCCCAGGAGATGAGGTTCTCCTTCAGGCGGCCACGGTCAATGGTCATGCTCATGCCATTACATCCTTCGTCGGTCATCTGCGCCTCCGCCGCCTGATGAGGCGTCGGGGCATGTCGGCGGAGTGCGGTAGGAGAGTGCCGGGGGTCAGGAAGCGGTGACGGCCCGCAGGATCGAGGACAGGTCGGAGAGCGCCTCGCGGGATCCGAAGAGCTTGTTCACGGCGGTGGTGTTGAGCACGATCTCGTCGACCCCGGCCTCCTCATAGGCCCGCAGGGCCTTGATGGTCTGCGCGAGGTCCCCGCCGGCGAACGCGCCGGTCTCCACGACGCCGCGCGCCACGTCCGCGAGCTGTCCGGAGCCCGTGTCCACGCCCGCGCGGCCGAGCATGTCCAGGTAGTGCGGGGCCTGCATGTGGCCCGCGTTGCCAGCCAGGGCCAGCCGTTCCGGATCCGCCCCCTCACGCCCTTCCTTCTCGAGTCCCGCGGGGACCATGGCGACCACCCGGGGCAGGGAGGTCCGGCCCGCGCGGGCGGCTCCCTCGGCGACCGCGGGCAGGATGACGTCTTGCAGATAGCCGGGCGGGGTCAGCCAGGTGATCACGACGTCCGCCACCTCGCCCGCCAGCCGTGCCATGCCCGGCCGCAGTACGCCCAGGCCCACGTCGACCCGGGGCGCCGCGGCGGGGGTCAGCTGCCCCAGGAAGGGGTAGTGCGGGCCCGTCGACTCGACGACCTCGCCGTCGAGCAGTCGCCGCACCGCCGTCACGTACTCACGTGCCGCCTGAAGCGGCTTGGCGTACGGGGCGCCCATCAGGTTGGCCTGGAAGGCCTGTCCCCCTGGCCCGAAGCCCGCGATCACCGGCTCACCGGTGGCCATGGCCACCGACCGTGCCTGCATGGCCGCCTCGTACGGGTGACGCAGCGGCATCAGCGTGACCCCGAAGCCCGTCGGCACCCGGAACCCGGCACCGGCCAGACCGGTGAAGGTCTGGTGCGGCTCGAGCAGCATGGACTGTCCCTGCCAGAGGCGGACGGCCCCGGTCCACTGGACCAGACCGGCGAAGGGCAGGGCCTGCTCCAGCCGGCGGGGGACGCAGGGGATGAGCACGGAGTAGTCGGTCATGGCGGTCGGATCTCCTCGGTCGGTCGCCGGCGGGCCTCTGGCTACTGCCAGTCGTTGTTGTTCTTCGACGGCGGCAGCACGCCGGACAGCAGGCCGCCCACCTCGTCGAGCAGACCGCCGAACGTCAGGCCGGCAAACGCGGCCGCCGTGTGCTCCGCCGGCGCCTCGGCGGCAAGCGCCGTGCCCTGCCCCAGGCCGGTCAGCAGACCGGCAGCCAGCAGACCGGCGACGGCACGCGCACGGTGACGGGACGACAGCGTGCTGCGGGACGCGATGCGGTTCACGGGCTCTCCTCGATGCTCGGCGCGGGCCGTGCGCCCTGCGCTGTGGGCGTTTCCTCCTGGCGAGAAAGACTCTGCCGTCACACAAGGGCCGCCACGAGGCCGTCCGCGCGCAGCTTGCTGCACGTCCGTTTTCCTCATCCTGCACGGCGCCCTCACGAAGCAGGCCCAAACCTCCCTCTTCATCGGTATTTCGCCATTGACAGCCAAGTTCGGCCATCTGAAGATTCCAGGAACTGACGTCCCAAAAGATCGTCAACGGGGGGAATCCATGGGGAATTTGCTCGCGTTTCTGGGGATGACCGAGGACGAGGAGCGGGTGTACCGCGCTCTTCTGCGCCGCGGTTCGTCCTCGTCGGTTTCCGGCCCCAACGCCGACGAGGAGCCCTTGGAGGCGGGCGAGCCTGACCGGGAAACCATGGAAAGACTGCTGGTCCTGGGCCTGGCGACGCGGGCCAACGAGGTGACGCGTGCGGTCCCGCCGCCCCGTGCGGTCGACGCCCTCATCGACCGCCGGCTGCAGGCCCTGCGGGACGAACTGGAGAGCGAGGCCGATCGTCGGTCGGTCATCGAGACGCTCTTCCTGGAGTGCTGGCCGGCTGGTCCCTCGGCCCGCACCGGCGATGTCGGCGGGGGACAGGCGATCACCCCGCTGCACGGCATCGAGGCGGTCCGGGGAGCCATCGACGAGCTGACCTTCTTCGCCCGCACCGAGGACCTGACCACCGAGCCGGCCGGAATAATCACCCCGGAGTCCATCGCTGTCTCACGCCCGATCAACATGCGTCTGCTGAGACGGGGGGTGCGGCTGCGCATGATCGTGGGTGCGGCGATCCTGCAGGACGAGGTCACACTCACGTACATGCGCGAACTGGTCTCCCACGGGACCGAGGTGCGGGTCTCCCACCAGCCGATAGAGAAAGTGATCATCGTCGACCGGTCGGCGGCACTCACCCCCATCGACCCCGCCCACACCGCCCTGGGCGCCCTGCTCGTACGTGAACCCGGCCTCGTCACCACACTGGTGACGCTCTTCGAGCGGATGTGGGGGGCGGCGGAGGAACTCCCCCACGAGGACGTGGACCTTCCCTCGGATACCGAACGGGAGATCCTGGCGATGCTCAGGGAGGCCGACAAGGACGAGACGGCGGCACGCCGCCTGGGCATGTCCGTGCGCACCTACCGCAAGCACCTGGCCGCCCTCATGCGCCGGCTCGACGCCACCAACCGGGTTGAGGCGGCTCTCATCGCTCACGAGAAGGGCTGGCTGAACTGACCTGCCCGTCGCGTGCCGCGGCCTACTGGGGGTGCCGGTAAGAACCGTGTCAGTGCGCCACGAGGCGCTGTTGTTTCGGACGGAGGTGGAAGACCACCGTCGCCTCGCCGTCGTAGCGGTGGGGTGAAGCTGGAGGCAGCCTGAACCGGGGATCGCCGGGAAGGGCGAGAGCAGCCTCGACAAAGTCGGGCCGGCCCAGCACTGCCGGACGGTGCGGGCCCGGTGAGCGAGACGGGAAGGTATACGCGAAAAACCGGCGTCATTACGCCTCTTGAGTTCTTGCCAGCTCCAATCCGGTGGATATGGGCTGGTCAGCGGTGCGCAACCGCCCGGAAGGGCGGCGAACTCCCGTTTTGGTATTGACCGCTTGGGCCGGGAGGCCACGACGAAGGTCTACGGCGTAGTCGTGGCGAGGCCGCAGGGGCAGAGCCGGGTGCCTGACCCGTCAGCCGAACAGCAGTGAACGTGGGAACCGCTCGTATCCGCTCCCCGCAACCCGGCCCGCCAGGCCGGTCAGCGGGGACAGGCGCGATGCCTGCCGATGGGTGCGAGCGGGGCGGAGCCGTCGTAGTACTCGGAGCCGGGAGAGCCCGACAAGCGGACTGCGAGGAAGGCCGCCGCCAGGAAGTCCGCGGGCAAGGCGTCAGGCACTGCGAAGACGGCCCGGCCCACCCCGGTCGAACTCATCCGCCGCCACCTCGCCGAGCAGAGCGAACCGCGCTCCGCCGCGGAAATCTCCGCCGCGCTCGGCCAGACCCACCCCGAGCGCGGCATCAAGGCCAAGGTCGTACGCGTCACGCTCGAAGGACTCGTGGCCAAGAGCCCAGCCCAGCGCACCAAGCCGGGCGCCTCGGTCTTCTACCCCCCCCACCGCACCAAAGCCCACCACTGCCGCCCGGGCCGAGAAGCGCCCCGAAGACGCTGACCGCTGAAACGGGGGGGAGGCGTTCTCCGTCACCCGCCTCCCTCTGCCGGCGGCAGGGCCGATGGGACCACCCAGCGGGTCACCTGCCGCCACCCGAGCCCCGAACTCGCCTTGCGCGCCGCACTGCTGTTGGGGCTCCTTGAAAATCCCCAGCCCCGCTCTTCGTCCCCCCTCCCCCCTTGGTTGTGGGCTTGACCAGGGGAGCGGGCCAGTCTGATGGCCGCCAGATTCGAGGGGCGTCGCGGACTGTCAGGGGTGGCCACAGGCCATCGCGGGGCGGCGCTCGAAGAACCCCTGACCGGCCGCGGCGCTCCCGCACCCTCCGGAAGCCGGGCGGACCCGCTTCTGTGCCTGAGCGCTCCGGTTGCCCGACTGGTCAACCAGAACGCCCAGGGGAAGTGCCGGCCGGTGCGGTCGCCGGAGACGGGGCACCACCCCGGCGTCCGGTCAGCGGGTGGCGAGGAACTCGAGCGTGTCGATCACGCGGTTCGAGAAGCCCCACTCGTTGTCGTACCACGCGACCACCTTCACGTGGCGGCCGTCGACGCGGGTGAGGGCCGAGTCAAAGATCGACGAGGCGGGATTGCCCGTGATGTCGGACGACACCAGCGGGTCGTCCGAGTACTCGAGGATGCCGGCGAGCGGCCCCTCCGCTGCGGCGCGGTACGCCGCCAGCACCTCGTCGCGCGTCACGTCGCGGGCGACAGCCGTGTTGAGTTCGACGATCGAACCCACCGGCACCGGTACGCGGATCGAGTCGCCCGACAGCTTGCCGTCAAGGTGCGGCAGCACCAGGCCGATCGCCTTGGCGGCGCCGGTCGTGGTCGGCACGATGTTGACGCCGGCGGCCCGGGCGCGACGGGCGTCGCGGTGCGGACCGTCCTGCAGGTTCTGCTCCTGCGTGTAGGCGTGCACCGTCGTCATGAACCCGTGCTCGATACCGGCGAGTTCGTCGAGGACCGCGGCCAGCGGCGCGAGCGCGTTGGTGGTGCAGGAGGCGTTCGAGACGATCGTGTGCACGGCCGGGTCGTAGGCATCGGTGTTGACCCCGAACGCGAGCGTGACGTCGGCGCCGTCCGACGGCGCGCTGACGAGCACCTTCTTCGCGCCCGCGTCGAGGTGGGCGCGGGCGGCCTTCGCCGAGGTGAAACGGCCGGTGGCTTCCAGGACGATGTCGACGCCGAGTCCGGTCCACGGCAGCTGCGCCGGTTCGCGCTCGGCCAGCACCGTGATCCGGCGGCCGTCGACGACGAGGGTGTCCCCGTCGACGGTCACCGGGCGCCCGAGCCGGCCGGCCGTGCTGTCGTAGGCCAGCAGCCGGGCGAGCGTGGCGGGCTCCGTCAGGTCGTTGACGGCGACGATCTCGAGGGCGCTGTCGCGTTCCAGCAGTGCGCGCAGCGCATTGCGTCCGATGCGGCCGAATCCGTTGATGGCGATGCGAGTCATGAGTGATGTCCCTTCCCTTCCGCACCAGGCTCGCCCGCGGCTCACGCCGCTGACAGTGGCGGGATCGCCAGGGTTCAAAAGGATCTCGCCACGGTGCTATTCGCCCCGGGTGAAGGTGCGCCGGTACTCGCTCGGTGTGGTGCCGAGGATGCGCTGGAAGTGCAGGCGCAGGTTCGCGCCGGTGCCGAGCCCGATGTCGGCGGCGATCTGTTCGACGCTGCGCTGCGACCGTTCGAGCAGTTCGCGGGCCAGGTCGAGGCGGGCGCGCATCACCCACTGCATCGGCGTGTAGCCGGTCTCCTCGACGAAGCGCCGGGAGAACGTGCGCGGCGAGACCCCGGCCTGCCGCGCCAGTACGTCGAGGGTGAGGGGCTCGCCGAGCCGGTGCAGCACCCATTCTCGGGTGGCGGCGAACCGCTCGCCGAGCGGCTCGGGGACGCTGCGCGGCACGTACTGGGCCTGGCCGCCGCTGCGGTAGGGGGCCGCGACCAGGCGGCGGGCCGCGTGGTTGGCCGCGGCCACTCCGAGGTCACCGCGCAGGATGTGCAGGCACAGGTCGATGCCGGAGGCGGCGCCGGCCGAGGTGAGCGTGCTGCCCTCGTCGACGAACAGCACGTTCTCGTCGACCTGGACGAGCGGATGCCTGGCCGCGAGTGCCCGCGTGTAGTGCCAGTGCGTCGTGGCGCGCTTGCCGTCGAGCAGGCCCGTGGCGGCGAGCGCGAAGGCGCCCGTCGAGATGGCGGCGAGCCGCGCACCCCGGTCGTGGGCGGCGATCAGTGCGTCGACGACGGCCTGCGGCGGGTTGTCGCGGTCCGGGAACCGGTAGCCGGGGACAAAGACGATGTCGGCCCACGCAAGCGCGTCGAGGCCGTGGGCGACGTAGTACGCGAGGCCATCACCGCCGGTCACGAGACCGGGTGTCGCCCCGCACACCCGCACCTCGTACGGCATGCTCGCGCGGGTCGTGAACACCTGCGCGGGAATTCCGACATCGAGCGGCTTCGCACCCTCGGGCACAAGGACGGCGACGCGATGCGGGCGGGAGGCTGGCACAGGAAGAGGTTACGTGGGGCGTGACTTCGATACGCCCACTGCGCGGACCGGGCAGACGACACACCGGCCGGACCGTCTTCCACGTTGCAGTCCACCGCCCGTCCCACCCGTCGCCCGCCTCCAGCCGATCCGGGACCAAACCCGCGCTCAGGGGGAACCTCTGGCCTCCACGCTCTCCAGGACCCCATCAGCCCCGTCGGGCCAAGTCGGCCGCTCACGGGAAGCGCTCGGTTACGGCTTCACAGCCATCGGCCGCCTCGCTGGGTGGGGAACACGAGCAGGTCCGGGGAACGAGGTGAGCGCTGGTGGAGAATTTCGGGGCTCTGTCCGCAGTTCCGTGAACCCCCAGGTCAGCGGCGGGAACGACGGATCGTTTCGGCAGGGTGTTTGTTGCCATGGCGAGCAAGACGGTCGAGGCTGTGCTGTTTCCCGGCATCGAGGTGCGGGTGGAGGGGGTGAGCGACTCCTCCGACGTCTTGGTGGTGGAGGCGGTGTCGACGGCTCGTCCGGGCCGGTGCCCAAACTGCCAGAAGCAGGCAAGGCGCGTACACAGCGCGTATCAACGCACCCTGGGCGAAAGACCGTCGGGTCCTCGCCGGGTCATCGTCCGGCTGCGGGTGCGCCGGTACTTCTGCGGCCGCAGGAGCCGTGGCGGCACGACGTTCGTCGAGCGGGTGCCGGACCTGTCCGCGCCGCACCGCCGCTCCGGCACCGGGCTGACGGGCCGGCTGCGGTCGATCGCGATCGAGCTCGGCGGCCGTCCCGCCGCCCGGCTGTGCCGCCAACTGCGGCCGGCCGCGGGCCGGACCCGGCTGCTCAGGCTGCTGACGGCGCCGCCGGTGCCGGACCGTGCCCCGCGGGTGCCGGGGGTGGACGAGTTCGCCCTCCGCACGGGCCGCGCCTACGGCACCGTGCTGGTCGACGTCGAGGCCGGCCGGGCCGTGGACGTGCTGCCCGACCGCACCTCCGAGACATTCGCGGCCTGGCTCATCGACCATCCCGGCGCCGAGATCATCTGCCGGGACCGGGCCAGCGCCTACACCAAGGCGGTCAGGGAAGCCGCCCCCAACGCCCTCGAAGTCGCCGATCGCTGGCACCTGCTGCAGAACCTGTCCGCCGCGGTGGAGAAGGCCTGCCACCAGCACCGTGACTGCCTGCGCAAACACGCCGAGGCGGCCGAGGCGCCCGAGGCGGCCGAGGCGCCCGAGGCGCCCGAGGCGCCCGAGGCGCCCGAGGCGCCCGAGGCGCCCGAGGCGCCCGAGGCGGCCGAGGCGGCCGAGGTGCTGTTGCCGCCCGCGGAGCTGCCCCGCACCCAGATCATCGAACGCACCCGCCACCGCTACGAGGACATCCACCGCCGGCTGGAGAAGCGCTGGACGATCAGCGCGATCGCCCGCCGGCTGGACCTCGACCGCAAGACCGTGCGCCGCCTCCGCGACACCGACCTCGACCAGCTGCTGGCCTCCACCCGCGAAAGGCGCCCCAGCGGCGTCCTGGCGCCGTTCCAGGGCCTACCTGAACACCCCGCTTCACCGCGGCGCAAGGCCAGGTCGGCGGCACCCGGCTGTTCCTGCAGATCCAGGCCCGCGGCTACCGGGGCAGCCGCCAGGCCGTCCGCAAACACCTCGCCGCCCTGCGGGCGGGCACCGCCGAACCGGTCCGGGCCGACATCCCCAGCCCCCGCAGGCTCACCTCCTGGATCATGCGGCCCCGCGAGACCCTCACCGACAGCCACAACGAGCGGCTGCTACAGGTCCGGCCCGCCCGCCCGGACATCACCCGGGCCTGCGCCCTGGCCCCCGCCCTCGCCGACCTGGTCCGCCACCGGCGCGGACACCTGCTGCTGGA
Organism: Streptomyces incanus; assembly: GCF_042656345.1. NCBI lineage: Bacteria > Bacillati > Actinomycetota > Actinomycetes > Kitasatosporales > Streptomycetaceae > Streptomyces > Streptomyces incanus. The sequence goes on along the minus strand of NZ_JBHSPC010000141.1, from coordinate 1,639 downwards.
GTGGACCCGGCAGGCCGAAACGGCTGAGCCCCGCCTCCTCCCACCTGGAGGAGGCGTTCTTACGGTGGGTGCTCAGCCCGGCCGTGGATGCGTCGATCGTTTCGCGGGTGCACAGCCAGCATCCGGTCACCGTGAACGGGCGTGCCTACCGGCTGGATTACCTGATCGCGGGTGAGTCGTTGCGGTTGGCCGTCGAGCTGGACGGGTTCGCCTTCCACAGTGACCGGGCCGCGTTCACCTACGACCGGCTGCGGCAGAACGATCTGGCCGCCACGGGCCTGACGGTGCTGCGGTGCTCCTACGATGCGGTGCGGGCGGACACCGCGCGCTGTGTGGCCCAGTTGCAGGCGATGCTGCGGCAGGATCCGCTCCTGGCGCCGCTGGTGACTGCCGTGCCGCGCATCGAGATCCCGGACATGGCCGGCGGTCCGATGCGGGCGGCCGGTCCGCCCGGCTGTGCCGAACGGCCTTCAGGCGGGGCGTACTTCGCGGTGTGCGGGCCAGGGTTGAGGTTCCCCTCGTAGCGTGGAGTCCGTGACAGCAGGGGGTGTCGGTTGCCATGGCGGAGAAGCGTCGTAAGTTCGCGGCGGAGTTTCGTGAGGGGGCGGTACGCATCGTGTCGGAGACCGGGAAGCCGGTCCCCGAGGTCGCCAACGACCTGGGGATCAACGAGACGACCCTGGCGAGCCGGGTGTCGCGGGCGAAGCGGGCCGGGAAGACCACGCCGGAGGACGAGGGCGCGTTGCTCGCCCGGCCGGCGGCGGAGAACGCGGCGTTGAAGAAGGAGAACAGGGAGCTGGGGATGGGGCGTGATGTCCTCAAACGCTGGTTCGGGGGGATCGGCACCCGCACCGCAACGGTGGAACCGAAGGCGTCAACACCAAGACCAGGCTGATCGCGCGGCGGATGCGCGCTCGGGCACGCTTCCGCCTCCTCCGCCACCGCATCCTCCTCGGTTGGCGTCACCCTCCGTCACCACCGAATGCGAGACAGGGCCGAACGATTTACAGTCCTTTGGGCCGGGCTGGCAGGGCGCCCTTGTCCGGATTTATGATGGGGCGCCCGGGTGGGTGCGTGAAGCGGGGCGTCACAGGGGGGACCCCGGCCCGATTCCAGCGGGCCGGGGTCTTTATGTTGTGCCGGGGTGGCGGTTCGGTCAGCGTCCGCCGCGTCCGCCGCGTCCGCCGAAGTCGTCGAAGTCGTTCTTGATGACTCGGAAGCTGCCCACCACTCCGTCCTTGACGAAGACGCCGCCCTTGACGTGGCGGGGGAACACGCCGTTGCTGGAGCTGTGCGGTCCGACGGTGGCGATGGGGGCGCCGTTGTCGCAGGTGGCTCCGCGGAAGACCTCGACGGTCCTCCAGCTGTCGTTGCGGACGTTCAGGCTGCGGGAGCCCAGGCCGCTCACGACGACCATGCAGCCGCCCGGGTGGGCGGAGAACGACCGCTCGTTGATGTGGATCCGGCCTTCGAACTCTCGCTCTTCGAAGCCCCGGCCTTCGTGGCCCCGCTCTTCGTTGCCCCGGCCCTCGAAGCCCCTTCCTTCGTTGCCCCTGCCCTCCTCGCCCTTGCCGGATTCGCCGCCCATGGGGGCCGAGGCGGGGGCGGCTGCCTGCTGGACCACGGGGGCGGCCTGGGC
>NZ_JBHSPC010000140.1:0-5024 GCF_042656345.1 Streptomyces incanus | reverse complement strand
GACGGACACCACCCCTCACCGCACGTCGCCCGAGGCAGGTATCCGCGCCGACCGGGCACCGGACGGTCCGGGAGGGAACATCGAGGTGCGCTGCGTCCTGGCCGAGGGCCGGCGAGCGCTGGACATCGCCCGGAACGTCCACGACCGGGTGGGGGGCCGCCATCCTCTCCCACCTCGCCGCCTTCGGTGTCGCGGAGCGGGTTACCGTCGAGGTCACGGTGACCCGTATCACTGCTCGGCACGACGCGGCATGAGTTCCGAGTCAACCTCTGCGCACCGGCATCCCGGCCACAGCGGGTACAGGGCCTCGAAGCCGTCCACGGGGACACCACCACCGACCAACCGGCGCTCCTCGTGGCCGAGGGCCGCCGCGATCCAAACGACCGGGACCTGACACCCTGTGGGCCACCCACAACGTGCGCCTGCATCAGCCTGTTTTCGACAGGGTGAATGAGAGCCACTCGGACAGTGAGATCGGGAGCCGCTGTCTGGGCATCGAAGTTGAGAGCCACCTCTCCCGATCGGGTGTGACATGCCGCTTTTGGCGTAATGAGCCCTTTAGGTTAGTCGGCCGCGTCACTCTGTGCGGGTTGATCACGGTCGGTCAGGAACCCGGGTGTACAGATCGCGTGAGTGGGTCTTCGAGCGGATCTGCAAGGTGAGCCGGGTCTGTCCCCAAGCCCCAAGGCCGAGGCCAGCCGCCTGGTGAGCGGCCCCTTGGAGAGGACCGCCCAGCGGGCGAAACCGGCTCTGCTGTGGTGAAAGGGAGCGGCTGTGGCGGACGGTGGGCGGCGGCCTGACAAGGCCATGGTGGACCGGTCGGAAGGGTTCGGTGAGCGGCTGCTGGGGGTGCTGCTGGATCGGGCGCACGAGATGCCGCCGCAGCTGATCGCCCCGCTGATCGCGGAAGAGGTGGCCAGGGTCGGTGGCCGCGACGTCTCGGTCCTCCTGCAGGACTACGGCCAGCGGGTGCTGGTGCCGCTGGCGGGTAGGCGGCTGTTCGTCGGGGAGCCCGAGCCGATCGGTGACTCCCACGCCGGCACGGCTTTTCTGTATGCGACCCCTGTGGAGGTACCGCAGGCCGACGGGGTGCGGATGTACCTGCCGTTGCTGGACGGCAGCGACCAGGTGGGGGTGATGGCCCTCACCCTGGACACCGTCGATGACGACGACCGGCGGCTACTGCGCAGACTCGCCGGTCTGGTCGCCGACATGCTGGTCACCAAGAACAGCTACACCGACCAGTTCTTCCAGACCCGGCGCCGCGAGCCGATGAGCGTGGCCGCGGAGATCCAGTGGTCCCTGCTGCCGCCAGTGGCCATGTCCACCCCGCAGGTCGCGGTGGCCGGAATCCTCGAGCCCGCCTACAGCGTCGCCGGCGACAGCTTCGACTACGCCCTCAACGACGACATCCTGCACGTGGCCACGATCGACGCGATGGGCCACGGTCTGGACGCCGCCACCATGGCAACCGTCGCCATCGGCGCCTACCGGCACGCCAGACGCGCCGACGTCGGGCTGTCCGGGATCTACGCGTTCATGGACCGGGCCATCGCCGGGCAGTTCGGGCCCGAGCACTTCGTCACCGCACAGATGATGCGCCTGAACGTCGCAACCGGCCACCTGCAACGGGTCAACGCGGGCCACCCGGCGCCGCTGCTGATCCGCAACCACCAGGTCGTCCGGCAACTGGAGAGTGCGACCACCCTGCCGGTCGGCTTCGGCGGCGACGAGCCCCAGCTCAGCGAGCAGACGCTCCAGGTCGGCGACCGGGTGCTGTGCTTCACCGACGGCCTGATCGAGGAGCACGAAGCCGGCGGGAAGCAGTTCGGCGTGGAACAACTCATCGCCTGGGTCAACCGCATCGAGCACGCCGAGAAGGGAGTGCGGGCGGTGGTGCGCTCCCTCTCCCACGCCCTGATGGAGGAGCGGGGCGGGATCACCAGCGACGACGCGACCCTCTTCCTGATCGAGTGGCGCGGGGGCGCCACCGACCACCTTGCCACCCTGGACTGAGCCGATACCGCCCGACTGGTGGTGCGGCCGTTGGCGGGGAGATCTGGCATGTCACGCGAGAAAACCGCGAGGGATCTATCGTCGAGGTATGAGCGTGTTCATCAAGCTGGTGGAGAACCGGCCCCCCAAGGAATACGCGGAGCCGGCGGCTGCAGATATCTCCTACGACGACATCACCGAAGGTGAGTCGCCCGCCACGTACGAGTACGACCTGCTTCCGAGCGGCGCATTGCGGATCCTAAAGGTGACCAAAGGAGAAGCCGCTGTCGTCGAATCGATCTACGCTCCCGGACTCTGGTTCCGTGTCCAGGGGCAGTGGCGCGGCCATGCGGAATAGCAAGCACTCTATGCTCATGCTTCGCTTCATCCTACGGAATCACGTCGGAAACTACCTGCAGGTGTATCGTGGATTGTGGGTTGCGCACTCTCACGTGTTGCGCCTGAAAGGACGGCCCCGGCGGTTTCACCGGGGCCGTTTCGAGGATCACGCTGAGCGTGCTGGTGCGGTCACACGGGCGCCATGGCCGCCCTCGGAGTCCCAGACGGCTTCTCGGGCCTGGTCGGCTTCTGTCATGATCCGTTGGGATTCGGCCCTCGCCAGCAGATCACTCGCTGTGTGGCTGCGCAGCGGACCGGTAGCCGCGGTCATCAGCCAGGCGGCGATGGCCGGATCCGTCTGCGGCGGAATCACCAGCAGGTCCCAGCGGCCGACGGTGTAGGAGAGCAGCAACAGCTTGTGGGGGTCTTGCTCGGCCTTGAACCAGCCGACGCTCACCACATGCCGATCAACGGGCACCTTCCGTGGGATGACCGGCCACAGGGTCGGGTTCACCGTGACATGGGTGATGCGCCCCCACAGGGGATCCAGCACCGCTGTCAACGCAGGAAGTTCCGCCGCCAGGTCGCGGGAGCGGGGCCACCAGGCACCGTCCAGAAGAGCACCAGGGGTGTCCGTCGAGGCGAGCGCGAGACGCAGCGGCAGCGAAGAGGTCCGCTCCTCGACCGCCGACGTATACAGAATGGTCGCGGTCATGACGCGGACCTGTCCCCGGGCCGGTGTACACCGGCCCGGTGTTGTGAATCGCCGAGAACGACAGGAGCTTAGAAACTCTTATGCGAAATGCCCTCGGTAATTTCAGGGTACTCCCGGATACAGCCCGCCGGGCGGTTTCAGGGTGACGGATGTCAGGGCGTTTTGACGGGTCTTCGAAGTTGAGCGGTGCACTCGGCTGGCGGTGCTGACCTGTCGTCACGATGGTGACGGTCGTGGTGGTTGTCGGCATCCGAATGCAGAGCGCCCGTGGTCATACCTGATCATTTCTGTTCTTGACGCAGAACGATCACGCAGGAGCCACGGGCTTGGTCAACGATACGGCGTTGCTGCTCGACCTCGACGGGGTGTCCGTCGCACGTGTCGAGCGGCCCGAGGGCGGCAGACGCCGGGTCCATCGGTCACGGCGGACGAGTCGGCGCGGGCTTGTCCGGCCTGCGGGGTATTCGCCTCCCGGGCGAAGGGCTCGGCGGTGACCCGGCCCCGCGATCTTCCCTACGGGGACAGCGGCCTGGAGTTCTTGTGGCACAAGCGCCGCTGGTTCTGCCGTGAGCCGCGCTGTCCCCGGCGGTCGTTCACCGGGCAGATCGCCCAGATACCGGCCGGCGCGCGGCTGACCGGCCGGTTGCGTGGTGCGGCTGGGCGGCGCGTACGTGATGCGTCTCCAGCGCACGACCATGATCAATCCCGGCGCTGCTTCCTGTACCTCACCTACGCACACCCGGAGCCGGCGGGGGGAGATCGTCGGGCGGGCTCTGCGGGAGCGAACCACCTGAGCGCGGGCCCCGCCCCGCCACCGGCTGCGCGGAGTACAGTTGCAGTCACCAGGACGTTTCACCGTTGGCAGCCGAGCCGGCGTCGCCCTAGACCAAACCGGTTCCGTCGAGAACCGAGGCGGGCGGCACGCCATGGTGCCGAACCACAGCACTGCATTCGCATGGGGGCGCTCCCCCAGCCTCTTCCCGCGGCCGACGGCGCCCTCGGCAGTCCGGCTGACCCTGGAGCCTACGCTGGCTCGCGCGGGGATGTTCGATGGCGCGTGGTGGCCGCATTCCCGTGATGTCCGCGCCGAGCTGCCCGGCCTCATCACCGCACTGAGCGCGCACCTCGGCGCGATCCTGCGCGTCGGGCTGGACCAGGACGCCTGGGACGACATCCCACGCAGCCTCACGATCGACGGCCGCGTCGTTCACATCGGCTGGTTCACCGCCAGCGATGACACGATGAGCGTGACCCGCGGGCTTGACGACCACTTCATGCTTCTCGTGATTCCGCTGTGGGCCACCGCGCCGGCCGCGGCGGCGGCCATGGCGATGGCCGCGCGGACCGGCAACCGCATGCCGGCTGCGACGATCCTCGCCGCTACCGGCACCACCCCCGAAATCCCCGACGCGGTGCCCCTGCCGGCGGTCGACGCGGAGGGCCAGCGGATCCAGGAGGCCGAGGGCGGCGCCGCAGGCCCTGTTTAGCCCGCACCGGTCAGCCCGTCGGTGCGGAGCACCGCCGAGTTCGCCCCACCCCGCCTGGCCTCGGCCCGCCAGTCGCCCGTCATCTGCACGACCCGGCTGACTTCACCGAGATGGACCTTCATCCCCTCCACTCCACAGCCCGTGAAGCTCTTGGCAGGTGCACGATGGATCTCGCCGAACGGATGCCAGTAGTGATCGCCGTGTGGCCGCCACCCTGGCCGCCACCCTGGCCGCCACCCTGGCCGCCACCCTGGCCGCCACCTTTGCCTCAGCCACCGCCGTGGCCTCAACCGCTACCGCGGGGGGAGAGATGGGCGAGGTTACCTCTCTGACACCAGCCACCAAGGAACCCACGCGTAGTTGATGGCAGCGTATGGCACGGACCGCGGCGCCAGCGGTGCGTAGTTCTGTCACAGGGCAGCGTTGGAGTGACCATCCCCTCGTAGCGTGGAGCCCGTGATTGCAGGGGAAGTTGGGATTCATGGGGT
>NZ_JBHSPC010000139.1:0-33680 GCF_042656345.1 Streptomyces incanus | reverse complement strand
GAACTACAGCTGCCGTGACCGACCGAAAATTATGCGGTCTGACACTGAGCTGGGCGATATTTGCGGTGGGTGAGGATTTCTCACCCGTCGATCGTTTGTGTGTAAGAAGTGGGAGAAGTGCCAGTGGAACGACGAACGGTCCGGAAAAGAGGATACGCGAGCCTGCTTCTTGTCGGCTTTACCGTCCTTACCGCCTACTGTTCCTCGGTCGTCCCGGTCGGCCGGCCGGGACGACCGGCCGGGACGAAGCCGATGGCGACATTCAGGGTCCGCGTCCGGTTCCCAGCCCGAGCGGGGTGGCGATCAGCCTCCCGATGGCCAAGTGCCGGCTGCGAGGAAGTGCGTCGGAGACCGTCGAGACCGCTGGGGACAAGACGACCGAGGCATGCATGAAGCACCTTGGTCTTGCCTGCCGGGCAGGCGGAGCCAGAACCAAGGAGTGGGGTGTGGAGGAGAACCGTCATCACGGCATCCAGGACCCCCACCGTGCGCTCACCCACGGTTACCGCCCGATCTCCGTGGTTCATCCGCGGAAGACGCAGAGGGCATCTATAAGGACCCACGAGTGAAGGAAATATTCGTGGAGTGGTCCGTCTGCACGCAGGCCAGGGGCTACGTGTGCGACTCTCCGCTGGATTCCATGGGCAGCGCAGAATTCGCCGAAGGTCGCATGACGAGTCACGAAAAGGCGGTCGCTCAGCGGGACATCGTCTGCAAGAAGAAGGTTGACCTGGTCACGCGTTGGAACGCTGTGGAGTCCGACATGCAGGCGCGCATGATCAACGACAACAAGGCGGTTCTGGACAGGTTTCTGAGCCTGCAGACGGCCAAGGTGGAACCCGCTCGGAAGCTGCTCGCCGAAGGCGGTTGAATAGCGACGGTCCGCGGTTTTCGGTAACCGCGGACCGCGCGGTCCACTGAGTTCAGCTGCTCACCTTGACGTCCACGACCCTGCCACGCCATTTCCCGTCGTCCGCCTGTATCGGCAGCTCGGTCAGCCAGACCAGCAAGTACCGGGACTTGAGCGTCTCTTCGGGCTTGAGGGTGACACTGTCGCCAGACCCTTGGGTGACCTTGGCAAATCCGTCCAAGGACGTCGGTTGCCCTCCTGCGTCGCTGGAAGCCGCACGAAGCTCGACCGAGGTGTTCCCCACGAAGGAAACGGTGACTTTGCCGACTTCCTGGACCTTGCCGAGGTCCAGGATGACGCCAACCCCGGGCTTGAGCCGGCCGAAGTCCGAACTCAGGTAGAAGTCGGTCTGCCAGTACGTACCGGGAGCATCGTCATAGACCTTCGCCACATCGGACGGCTTCTCGGAACCGTCGCCCATGGGGTCGAAGTCGACAGCACTCGCGATGGCTATGGGTTGAGCCGGCTTGGGTGCGCTGCTGCTCTTGTCGTCATCGTCCGTGGTCTGGGTCTTGTTCGTGTCGTCCGCCTTGCCGCCCTGTTCCATGAGGGCGTCCGCCAGCTGCCAGCTGCCCAGGCCGAGCGCGGCGATCAGCAGGGCCGAGACGGCCCACTTCAGTGCCTTGCCCGTGCGGCTCTGCAGGGGGGGAGGCGGTGCCGGCACCGGCTGGGTGAGGCCAGGATGCGGCGCCGGGCGGCCGTACGTGCCCTGCTGGTAGGTCGTGCGCTGGTACTCGGGCGGAGTGGTGAACGCGGGCTCCGGCGGGCGGATGCGGGGCATCTCGCCGATCGCCTTCACCAGTTCCTCCGGCGTGGTGCACGGCGACTCGTGACGCGAGGCGGTGGCCCCGTCGTTGACGAGCGCCCGCATCGCGAGCTCGGACAGGCCGCGGTGGACGCCGGCCCGCACCTGGTCCGGCGGGATCAGGCCGATGTCCTTCGGCAGGCCGGACATGCCGTAGGCGTCACTCTCGTACGGCCAGCGCTGGGTGAGAGCGGCGTAGAGGAGGGCACCGATGGACTCGGTGTCGGTGCGCTGCGGGGTGCTGGAGCTGATACCGCGCAGCGCCGCGTTCACGGCGAGACCGCGGATGCGCCACTGACCGGTCGAAGTGCGCAGTACGGCGTTGGGGTTCAGACGCAGATGGGCGAGGCCCTCGCGGTGGGCCGAGGCCATGGCGGAGGACATCTGGCTGACCATCTGGTAGGCGTCGTACACCTCCAGCGGGCCGGCCGCCAGCAGGGCGGTCAACTCGGTCGCGTCGGGGAGCCACTCGTGGACGACGTAGACGATGTCGTCCTCCTCGACGGCGTCCAGGACCTGAACGAAGCGCGGGTCGCTCAGCAGGGCGGAGGAACGGGCCGCGGCCAGGACGGAGCGGGCACGCGAGTGATCCGCGGGCAGGATGTGCACGCCGACGGCGCGACGGAGCATCTCGTCCACCGCACGCCAACTGCTGAATCCGTCCAGACGGGTGACGCACTCTTCGAGGCGGTAACGTCTGGCGAGCTTGTGACCGCTGTGCAGTTCGAGCGGCGACGTCTTCTCGGAACCGTCGGTCCCCGTGTTCTCCTGTGCTGCGTCGCTGTCCGTGTCCTGCTCCCGGTTCTTGGCCACCCCGTCGGCCGTGGACTGGTCCGCCTGCGCGGTCAGCGACTGTTCGCCGCTGTTGTCTGCCACGTCGACGGCAGCTGTGCTCCGTTCCGCCACCGTCGTTCCCTGCCTCCCCATCCATGTACGCGTCGGGCGACGGCCCGCGCGCGCCGTTCGACGCCGAACCCAATTGTGCCCACAGTCCGCCGCTATGCACGACACACAAGGGCTGACGATGGTTGTGCGCGTACCCCCGCCTCAGCGTCCCAGGCGTCCGCGGACCATACCGACGAGCGAGTTGACCTCCACAATGCGCATCCGGCGCGCGGCGACGAAGAAGACGCCGAGCAGCACGGCTCCACCGGCCACCAGCGCCGCGAAGGAACCCGCCACGCCCTGACCGAGGGTCTGCCCGATCCCGTAGCAGACCGCGCCGCTGAGCAGTGCGGCCGGGACCGAGGCGATGCACAGTCGGGCATACGTCCGCAGGACGCGGGCACCGTCCAGGTCCCCGCCCAGCTTCGAGCGCAGCCGGCGCCAGGCGACGCCGACTCCGGTCGCGTAGGCCACGCCGTACGAGGCGGCCATGCCGACCACCGCCCAACGGGCCGGGAGGACGAAGAAGCAGACCGCCGAGGCGACCGCGTTGACCGCGGCCACGATGACCGTGTTGTAGAAGGGCGTACGGGTGTCCTCGTAGGCGTAGAAGGCACGCAGGACGACGTACTGCACGGAGTAGGGGATCAGGCCGAGGCCGAAGGCCATCAGCATGTAGCCCATGTTGGTCGCTTCGCTGGTGCCCGAGGAGCCGAAGATCAGGGTGCACATCGGGATGCCGAGCGCGATGAAACCGAAGGCGATCGGCACGATCGCGACGGCCGTGGTGCGCAGGCCCTGGGAGATGTCGTCCCGGACGGCGCCGCCGTCGTCCTCTGCCGCCGAGCGGGAGATACGGGGCAGCAGGGCGGCCATCAGGGAGACGGTGATGATGGCCTGGGGCAGGCCCCAGATCAGCTGGGCGTTGGCGTAGGCGGCGAAGCCGGTGCCCTGGACGTCGGAGTCCAGGCCGGCAGCGGTGGAGAGCTGGGTCACGACCAGCGCGCCCGCCTGGTTGGCGAGCACGAAAAGGATGGTCCACTTGGCGAGCATCGCCGCCTTGCCCAGCCCGTGGCCCTTCCAGTCGAAACGCAGACGGATACGGAATCCCGTCTCGCGCAGGTACGGGATCATGGCCAGGGCCTGGACGACGAGGCCGAGTAGGACACCGATGCCGAGGAGACGCTGGCCCTCCGGCGGGATGCTCGTGACGGTCATCTTCGAAGCGGCGGCAGTGCCGTAGACATAGATGAACGTACCGAGCGTCACGATGATGACGATGTTGTTGAGGACCGGGGTCCACATCATCGCGCCGAACCGTCCGCGCGCGTTGAGGATCTGGCCCATCACCACGTGCACGCCCATGAAGAAGATCGAGGGCAGGAAGTAACGGGTGAAGGTGACGGCGACCTCGTTGGCCGCGGGGTCGGAGGCGACCGGGTTCGACAGCGCCCGCACGAGGAGCGGCGCGGCGAGCCACGCGGCGGCGGTGAGCGCGGCCAGGGCCACCATCACAAGGGTCAGCAGCCGGTTGGCGTACGCGACGCCGCCGTCGGCGTCGTCCTTCATGGAACGGACGAGCTGCGGCACGAAGACGGAGTTGAGGCCGCCGCCGACGGTGAGGATGTAGATCATGGTCGGCAACTGGTAGGCGACCTGGAACGAGTCACCGAGGAGGCCCAGACCGAGCGCCGAGACGATCAGCGCGGACCGGATGAAACCCGTGAGGCGGGACACCATCGTGCCCGCCGCCATCACGGCGCTGGACTTCAGCAGCCCCCCGGCCCGGCCCCCCTTCTTCGTGGGCGCCGCGGGAGCCGGTTCCGGCACGGAGGCCTCGGCGACCGCAGGCGGTGTGGCGCCCGCGTAGTGGCCGGGGGCCGCGGAGGCCGGACCGGGCACGGACTCGTAGGGCCGGCCGGGGTGTCCTCCGCCCTGCTGCTGGTCGCGGAAGAGGTGGGCGAAGGCGTCGGGCTCATGACGTTGCTCCCCGACCTGGCCGACCAGGTCGTCCACGCCCACGAATTGTGTCGTGCGGGGGTCGTCCCCGTACGGAAGGTGCCGGGACGGACCGTCCGGCTCCGGCGCGGGGGCCTGGGCCCACACCCGGGGGTCGGGCGCGTGGGGCGACCGGGGCGGCTGCCCGTACAACGGCTGCTGAGGGGGGTATGTGCCCGGTGGGGGCGGGGGATGTGCCGCGCGGTCGTACAGGGCCTCGGCGACCGGGTCCTGGGCGGCGATGTCCTGCGCCCGGTAGGGGTCCTGGTCGTAGGCGTCCTGGAGGTACATGTCGGCGGGCGGCTGCGGCGCCTGGTCGTGACCGGGCGGCGGGCCCCCCTGGGGGTCCGACTCGGGATGGCCCGAGTTGCCCGCGGCATGGCCGCGGTCACCGTCGTACGGCGCGTTCATGGTTACCCCACCTCATCGTCCCGGGCCCACCGGCCGCGACATCCTCAACGGTCCACTCTCTCACCCGTGCCGGACGGGCCTGCGTTTTCCGGTGCGGTGTCCGATACCGGGTCACTCGGCTGCTCCGGGTCGTCCGTCTCGGAGCCGGCTTCCGGTTCCTTCGTCTCAGGGCCGTTCTTCGGCTTCTCGGTAGGACGCTCCGCGGGGGCGTCCGGGTTCTGCGGGCCGTCGGCCTCCACGCGGTTCTGCTCCTGGGCCTCGCGAGCCGCGGCACGCTTGCGTTGCGTGTACATCCGGAAGCCGGCGAGGACGAGCAGGAGCACACCGCCGCCGATGACCAGCATCACCGTGGCGGTGATTTCGGTGACCTTGACGTCGAAGGTGACGGGCTCGCCGTACTTCTGGCCGTCCTGCGTGTACAACTGGGCGATCACCGTGGCCCGACCGTTGGCGTTGGCGGACGTGGTGAACTTCACCGACTGGCTGTGCCCGCCGGAGACGGTGACCGGCTGCTCCTCGTAGGCGTCGCCGCCGATCTCGAGGCGGGTCGGGTTGGTCGAGGTGAGCCGCAGCGTCAGGTTCTCGACGCCCTGCACCAGGTTGTTCTGGACGGTTACGGGGATGGTGGCACTGCGGCCGGAGAGCTTCGTCTCCGACTTGTCGATCAGTTTCACCTGGTCGAGGAGTCCGTCGAGGTACGCCTCGACGCCGCTGCGGTAGGTGGCAGCCTCGGCGATCCGGCCGCGCCAGGAGACGGACATCCCGCGGTTCAGGGCCCGGCCGAACGGGGTCACGACCCGGGACGGGTCCGAGAGGATCACCTTGAACGTGTCGAGCTTGTCCTGAGTCCTCGCGATCTGCTCGAACGCGGACCGCGGTAGCTCCTGCTTGCGCAGCGAGGCGGGGTACGAGGAGGCCGCGGGGACCTCGGTGGTGGCGGCAGGGTCCGGCTCGGCCTTCGCGGCAGCGGTGAGGTCCTCGGACTCCGACCAGTTCCCGTCCTGGACGGCTTTCAGCGCCTCGGCCATCGTCTGGGCCTGGCTGGCGGTGGGGGTGCGCTGCGGGGCGACGACGACGCTGCGCTGCCGGTCGGTCTGGAGGCCCAGCGTCAGGCTCTGGGCCAGGAACTGCTGCACGGCGAGCGTGGACGTGGACGCCTTGGTCATGTCGCCCTGGAACACGGTGGACAGCCGGGCGTCCGCGACGACCGCTGTGGTGCCGCCGCCGATGGGGCGGGCGGCCGAGGGCGTGTACGACAGGTCGCCGGTCTCCCGGAAGCTGTCGCTGCGGGCGATCACCTTGTCGGCTCCGGCGGAGGTGGCGACCTTGACGATGGAGGGGTCCACCGCCCCGTTGACGGGCCAGGCGAAGTCCGTGGTCGGTTTCACGTGGAGGATCGGCTCCACCGTGTTGACGACGACGTCCGTGGCCTCCTTGAGATGTCTCAGGGAGCCGGTGACCGAGGTGCCGTTGTGGGCGAGGGAGGCCAGATCCGGATCGCCGAAGGGCAGCGCGACGACCTCCTTGCCCTTCACCGCGCTCTGCACGTTGGCGAGCCACCGCTTGGCGGCGGCCTGATGGCTGCCGACCGTGGTGGTGCCACCCGAGCCCTGGACCTCGTAACTCTCGGTCATCGCGTCGACGGATGCCAGCAGATCCGGATCGATCATCCAGATGATGTCGAGGTTCTTGCCCAGCGCCACCATCCGGTCCAAGCGGCCGCCCGGGGCGATCTCCTTGGCCAGGTCGTCGTCACGGAGGACCGGAGTCTGCTGCTGGTTGGAACCCGTCTCCGCCATCGTGTGGACCGTGGAGATCAGCGGCCACAGAAATGTCGTGCTCGTCTTCGTGTCGACTTCATCGGGCTGCCATGGCAGGAGTGTCCGCCGGACACCGAGGGTCTGTTCCCAGGGCTGCGCGGCGGTCTGCCCGGAGAGGGCCACGGCCACTTGGTAGACGCCGTTCTCCCCGAGGTTCAGCTCGTCCACCGGTACGGAGATGCTGAAGCGCTGCGAGACGCCAGGTGTGAGCTCTGCGTACTCCTGGGCGTACTTGTCATCGACCTCCGGGCCGATGACGCCCTGGACGTCGTCACTGTCCCGGGCGACGCTGTCGATCCCGGAGCGGGTGTTCAGCAGAGGGCCCACACGCAGACCGACGTGGGCGTCGGTGACCGCTTGCTTGCCCTTGTTGGTCACCGTGCCGGTCACCGTGACGGTGTCGTCCTCGCCGGGGACGCTGGGTGTGAGCGAGTTCACGGAGACGGAGACCGGGCCCGCGCCGGAGGCGGCCTGCGCAGAGCTCCCCGCGGCGGCGGCCGCCGGGGACACAGCGGGCCACTGGAGCAGCCCCGTCAGCAGGGGGACTCCAGCGAACAGGGTGCCGGTGCGCCGCAGCCAACGGCGGGCAGGTGAGGGACGCATCCCCTGGAAGTCTGCCGCCTCGGCCACGCGCTCGCCCGTCCCTCGTCGTCGTCAGTGGTCGTCGTATGTGCGTCCACGCATGGTAACGATGCCCGATGGGACCGAGTGCCGCGGACCGGCCCGCAAGATCGGGTCAGCCACCGCACTGTCCTGTATGTGGTCGTATAAGGGGGAGCTTTCCGTGTCCCGGGTGCCGGTCCTGTGCGGGGACTGTGGGAGGCGACCGGGCAAATCAATGGAGGAGCTTCCGGCCGCCCGAGCCACGTACCCTTTTCTGTTGTGCCGAACGCCAACGAACAAACCAGTGCCCTGAGCCAGGTGCAGGACCGAGCGGTGAATGAACTGCTGCGGGTCGCCCCGGTCGCCGACGACCTTGCCCGCCGCTTCCGGGAGGCCGGGTTCTCACTCGCTCTGGTCGGCGGCTCGGTCCGGGACGCGCTGCTCGGCCGGCTCGGCAACGACCTGGACTTCACCACCGACGCCCGCCCGCAGGACGTTCTGAAGATCGTCCGTCCGTGGGCGGATGCCGTCTGGGAAGTGGGTATCGCCTTCGGCACGGTCGGGGCCCAGAAGGAGGCCCGCGTCGGAGACGTTGATCGAAGCTTTCAGATCGAGGTGACGACCTACCGCTCGGAGGCGTACGACCGCACGTCGCGCAAGCCTGAGGTGGCGTACGGCGACTCCATCGAGGAGGACCTCGTCCGTCGTGACTTCACTGTGAACGCGATGGCCGTCGCGCTGCCCGAGAAGGAGTTCATCGATCCGCACGGTGGTCTGGACGATCTCACGGCAGGTGTGTTGCGTACGCCGGGCACCCCCGAGGCTTCCTTCTCGGACGACCCCTTGCGGATGATGCGGGCCGCGCGTTTCGCCGCTCAGCTCGATTTCGAGGTGGCTCCTGAGGTGGTCACAGCCTTGCGGGAGATGGCCGGACGCATCGAGATCGTCTCCGCCGAACGGGTACGGGACGAGCTGAACAAACTGGTGCTGTCCGCTTACCCCCGCAAGGGACTGACCCTGCTCGTCGACACCGGGCTCGCCGGCCATGTGCTGCCCGAACTGCCGGCCCTGCGTCTGGAAAGTGATGAACACCACCGACACAAGGACGTCTACGAGCACACGCTGATCGTCCTGGAGCAGGCGATGGCCCTGGAGGACGACGGCCCCGACCTGACCCTCCGCCTGGCGGCCCTGCTGCATGACATCGGCAAGCCGCGTACGCGCCGCTTCGAGAGCGACGGCCGGGTCTCGTTCCACCACCACGAGGTGGTGGGGGCGAAGATGACGAAGAAACGCCTGACGGCCCTCAAGTACTCCAACGAGTTGGTGAAGGACATCTCGCGCCTGGTCGAGCTTCACCTGCGGTTCCACGGTTACGGCACGGGAGAGTGGACGGATTCCGCCGTCCGCCGTTACGTCCGCGATGCGGGGCCACTTCTGAGCCGGCTCCATAAGCTGACCCGCTCGGACTGCACGACACGCAACCGTCGCAGGGCGGCCGCCCTCTCGCGTGCGTACGACGGTCTGGAGGAGCGGATTGAGAAGCTTCAGGAACAGGAAGAGCTGGACGCCATCCGTCCGGACCTCGACGGGAACCAGATCATGGAGGTCCTCGGTGTCAGTCCCGGACCGGCCGTCGGTCAGGCATACAAGCACATGCTGGAACTGCGACTGGAGAACGGCCCGATGGGATACGACGCGGCGGTGGCGGCCCTCAAGGAGTGGTGGGCTGGGCAGCAAGGCTGAGAGCGCGGAACCGGGTCATGTTTCACGTGAAACATGACCTGGTTCGGAATGTGCGGAGGGGCGGTGTTTCACGTGAAACACCGCCGCTCCGTGTACCTGCCTTACTTCTTGTAGTCCTTCAGGCAGAGCAGGAAGTCCTTGCCGTCGCCGCTCTGGGTGTACACGTACTGGAAGTCCTTGGCCTCGGCCTCGCACTTGCTGGAAGCCAGGGTTTCGGAGAGGAACGAACCGTCGATCTTGGCCAGCACCTCGTACTGGGCGTCCGAGGAGTTGCAGTCGACGACCTCGAGGTCGGGATCGTCGTCACTGGTGTTGCCGCGATGCATGCAGTCGCCGACTGTCGCCGTGTTGGCGTCGTCGCGGCTGGCGATGAAACCGCCGATGGCCACACCGGCGACCACTACGACGATGACGATGTTCTTGATCGTCTTGAAGCCGATCTTGCGGCGTGGCTGCTCCGGGGGGACGGGGGCACCCTGCGGGGGAAATCCAGGCTGACCGGCCTGCTGGGGAAAGCTCGGCTGGCCCTGGGCGAAGGGGTTCTGGCCTTGGGGCTGCTGCTGGCCCTGGGCGAACGGGTTGCCCTGAGGCGGCGGAGTGGTCACTTGGAGGTCCCCCTGGAACGCGAGTGCGTGGCGCGATTGGTGCGTTGATAAGACGTACGTAAATTACCGAACGCCACTGACAACGCCACACCGTTAAGGAGCTCTGTGGCACTGATGTGACACTTATTGACGCTCAAAACGGCTGATAGTTACAGCTACTGCCCCATAGATAACGGCGATCGTTACCACCAGAGAGGCCGATCGGCCGTCCGGCGGCAGCATCAGGGCGGCCACTGCGGCGGCACCGACGAAGGCCACGTTGAACAGGACGTCGTAGAGGGAGAAGATCCGGCCACGGAAGACGTCGTCGACGGAGGACTGGACGATGGTGTCCGTGGCGATCTTCGCGCCCTGGGTGGTCAGGCCCAGGACGAATGCCCCGATCAGCAGGGGGCCGCTGGCGAAGGGCAGGTCGAACGCGGGTCCCAGGACCGCGGCGCCCGCCGAGCACAGCATGATCCAGCGGCCGGGACCGAACCGCCCCGCGGCCCAGGGGGTCACGACGGCAGCCACGAAGAAACCGACGCCGGACACGCCCAACATCAGGCCCAGGAGGGCGAGTCCCTCCTGGGTTGTGTCGGTCAGGGCGTACCGGCACAGCATCAGCAGCATGACGAGCATGGCGCCGTAGCAGAACCTCATCAGGGACATCGCGGCGAGCGCCCAGGCGGCTTCCCTGCGCGAGGGCGCCGCCAAGTGGCGCAGAGCTGCCAGCAGATCGTGAGCGGTGCCGGTGAGCACCGTGGCCAGCCCCGGCTGCACCAGTGCCCGATCGGGGCCCAGCAGTTCCTTCGCGATGCGTAGCGATGCCAGAGCCGCGCACAGGTACAGCGCCGCGCCCACGAGCACCACGGCCGCATCGGAGTCGGAGACGACCAGGCGTACGAGGAAGGCGAGTCCGCCGCCCGCGGTCGCGGCGAGCGTTCCGGCGGTCGGGGAGAGGGAATTGGCGACGACCAGCCGCTCGGAGTCCACCACGCGCGGCAGCGTGGCGGAGAGGCCGGCGAGGACGAAGCGGTTGACGGCGGTCACGCACAAGGCGGAGGCGAAGAGCAGCCAGTCCGGGACCTGGCCGAGGATCAGGACGGCGGTCACCGAAGCCATCAACGCGCGCAGCAAGTTGCCGTACAGGAAGACCTGGCGGCGGCGCCAGCGGTCGAGCAGCGCCCCGGCGAAGGGGCCGACCAGGGAGTAGGGGAGCAGCAGGACCGCCATCGCGGAGGCGATCGCCGTGGCCGACGTCTGCTTCTCCGGTGAGAAGACCACGTAGGAGGCGAGTGCGACCTGGAAGACGCCGTCGGCGCCCTGGGAGAGCAGCCGGACGGCGAGCAGGCGTCTGAAGCCTTGAAAACGCAGTAGGACGCGCAGGTCACGGACGACGGCCATGGGGAACAGCCTCACATACGGGGAGGGTCCCCGGGACATACGCCCCGGGGACCCTCGATCACCCGCAAGTCAGGACCTCACCCGCAGGAGGCGGGTCCTAGCGCTCGACCTCACCCGCGATGAACTTCTCGACGTTCACGCGGGCCTCGTCGTCGAAGTACTGCACCGGAGGGGACTTCATGAAGTACGAGGAGGCCGAGAGGATGGGGCCGCCGATGCCGCGGTCCTTGGCGATCTTCGCGGCGCGCAGGGCGTCGATGATGACACCGGCGGAGTTCGGGGAGTCCCAGACCTCGAGCTTGTACTCCAGGCTGAGCGGGACGTCACCGAACGCGCGGCCCTCGAGGCGCACGTAGGCCCACTTGCGGTCGTCCAGCCACGGGACGTAGTCGGACGGGCCGATGTGGACGTTCTTCTCACCGAGGTCCCGGTCGGGGATCTGGGAGGTGACGGCCTGCGTCTTGGAGATCTTCTTGGACTCCAGGCGCTCCCGCTCGAGCATGTTCTTGAAGTCCATGTTGCCGCCGACGTTCAGCTGCATCGTGCGGTCCAGGACGACACCGCGGTCCTCGAACAGCTTCGCCATGACGCGGTGCGTGATGGTGGCGCCGACCTGGGACTTGATGTCGTCACCGACGATCGGCACACCGGCCTCGGTGAACTTGTCCGCCCACTCCTTGGTGCCGGCGATGAACACCGGGAGGGCGTTGACGAAGGCGACCTTGGCGTCGATGGCGCACTGGGCGTAGAACTTCGCCGCGTCCTCGGAACCGACGGGCAGGTAGCAGACCAGGACGTCGACCTGCTTGTCCTTGAGGACCTGGACGACGTCGACCGGCTCCTCGGCGGACTCCTCGATGGTGGCCTGGTAGTACGTGCCGAGACCGTCGAGGGTGGGGCCGCGCTGGACCGTCACACCGGTGCTGGGGACGTCGCAGATCTTGATGGTGTTGTTCTCGGAGGCGCCGATGGCGTCAGCGAGGTCGAGGCCGACCTTCTTGGCGTCCACGTCGAAAGCGGCGACGAACTCGACGTCGCTGACGTGGTAATCGCCGAACTGGACGTGCATCAGGCCCGGCACCTTGGACGCCGCGTCGGCGTCCTTGTAGTACTCGACGCCCTGTACCAGCGACGCGGCGCAGTTGCCCACGCCGACGACGGCTACGCGAACCGAACCCATTCCGGTTGCTCCCTGTGTGTACGAGTGAGTCCCTGAGCGGGACTCACGTGGCGGTGTCGTCGGGCGAACCGGTCCGGGGGTTGTCCCCGGGCCGGGGCAGGTCGCCCGACGCTCCAGATGTGGTGTCCTGTCGAGGGGTCGCCCCGGAGGCGGGACCCTTCAGGTCCCGTCCGGCCCGCTCGCTCTCGATGAGCTCGTTCAGCCAGCGCACTTCCCGCTCCACGGACTCCATCCCGTGGCGCTGGAGCTCGAGCGTGTAGTCGTCGAGACGCTCCCGGGTCCGGGTCAGCGAAGCGCGCATTTTTTCCAGGCGCTCCTCCAGCCGACTGCGGCGGCCTTCCAGTACACGCATGCGTACGTCGCGTGATGTCTGTCCGAAGAAGGCGAACCGTGCGGCGAAGGTCTCGTCCTCGTACGCGTCGGGGCCCGTCTGGGAGAGCAGCTGCTCGAAGTGCTCCTTGCCGTCGGCCGTCAACCTGTAGACGATCTTGGCGCGGCGGCCCGTGAGCGGAGCGGCGAGGGCGTCCTCGGTGGTGTTCCCCGGTTCCTCGATCAACCAGCCGTTGGCGACCAGCGTCTTGAGGCAGGGATAGAGCGTTCCGTAGCTGAAGGCACGGAACACACCCAGTGACGTATTGAGTCGTTTGCGCAGCTCATAGCCGTGCATCGGGGACTCACGGAGCAGGCCGAGGACGGCGAACTCGAGGATCCCGGAACGCCGGCTCATCGTCGCCTCCTCCCTGTCGCGGTCGTGCCGTGACGGTCTCTTGGGTGGCTCATCGCCATCTTTATGCCGAGCTGATGTATCGACTCGATACATCATGACGATAGAACGACCTTGCGGCTGGGGCAAGAGGGGGTGTGGTGAACGGGATCACATCCTCGATTCAATGCGAGCAAGTTGCCTGATTTGGGCTGAACTTCTGTGCTCGGCGGGTTTTGGCGGTGCGTAGTCTGTGCGCCATGCACAACACCGGGAACCGAGTTACGCGTGGGGGCGTCCTCGTCCCTGGTGCAGTACGGGATGAATGCGGAGTCCACCGCATCCGTACTTCGGGGGGACCGGAAACCAGTTGCCGTTTCCAGGCGCGCGAGAATGCGCCTGCCCGAGGAGTAGTCGTTCGATGAGCGAGCACCGTCGCAAACCGCAGCAGCCGCAGGGAGGCGGACGTGCCGCGGCCCGACGCGGCCAGTCCGGCTCGTCCTCCGGCCGCCGCGCGGCACCGCGAGGCGCCACCGGGTCTCCGTCCGATTCCTATGAGTCGGACTCCCGCGACTCGGGTGGTGAGGGCCATACCTATGGAAGCCGCGCCGAAGCACGACGCGCGGCACAGAGAGGCGGGGGCCGCCGAGCCGGTTCCACCGGGCCCGGCCGGGGGCGGTCGGCGCCTCCCGACAAGAAGCGGATCATCGACTATCCGCGCCACGACAAGGACGGCTGGCGTCGTTGGATGCCGTCCTGGAAGTTCGTCACCGGGCTGTGCATCGCGTTTTTCGGCAGCATGGTGGCCGCCGCGGGGATCGGGTACGCACTGGTGAGCGTGCCCGTCGTTGCCGAGACCGCCACGGCGCAGAACAACGTCTACTACTGGTCCGACGGTACGCAGATGGTCGCGACGGGTGGTGAGCGCAACCGCCAGATCGTCAACTTCGAGCAGATCCCCAAGGCGATGCAGGACGCAGTCATCTCCCAGGAGAACAAGACCTTCTACCAGGACAGCGGCATCGACCCCAGGGGCATCGCCCGCGCCGTGCTCAACATGGCCACGGGTGGCGAGACGCAGGGCGGGTCCACGATCACCCAGCAGTACGTCAAGAACGCCATGCTGGACGACCAGTCGCAGACGCTCTCCCGCAAGGTCAAGGAGATGTTCGTCTCGATCAAGGTGGGCACCGACGTTAAAAAGGACAAGATCCTCGAGGGCTACCTGAACTCGGCGTACTACGGACGTGGGGCCTACGGGATCCAGGCCGCCGCCCGCGCGTACTTCGACAAGGACGCATTCAAACTCAACGAAGGCGAGTGCGCCTTCCTGTCCGCGATCCTCAAGGGCGCCACCTACTACGACCCGGCGGGTGCGACCTCCATCGACCCGGTCGGCGCCACTCCCAAGAAGAACCAGAAACGCGCCCTGACTCAGATGCAGGACACACTGGAGAAGATGGTCGAGTACGGCCGTCTGGATCCCGCGACCAGGGCCAAGTACACCAAGCTGCCCAAGTGGCAGAACCCCCGGTCGAACACCGCGCTGAGCGGGCAGATCGGTTACCTCGTGGACCTCGCCAAGGCGTACATCGTCAACAACAGCGACGAAACCGGTATCACCGCCCGCCAGCTGGAACGGGGCGGCTACTCGATCCACACGACCTTCGACAAGAAGAAGGTCGCGGCACTCGAGAAGGCCGTCAAGAAGGTCTACAAGAAGAACATCAAGCCTGAGGAACGCCCGGAAAAGGACACCCACGTCCAGTTCGGCGGAGCTTCGGTGAACCCGGCGACCGGTGCGATCGAAGCCATCTACGGCGGTACCGACGCGACCAAGCACTTCACCAACAACGCCGACGCGACCGGTGCGCAGGTCGGTTCGACGTTCAAGCCGTATGTGCTGGCGGCTGCCATGAAGTGGGGCGTCCGGGATCCCGAGGGGGACCGGGTACAGGCCCAGGACGAGCGTACGAAGGTGTCCGAGAAGAGCCTGTACAGCGGCAAGAACAGGCTCAAGATCAAGGAGTACGACGGTTCGATCTGGCAGAACGAGAAGGGCGAGCAGTGGGAGCAGGTCAATGACGGCGGTGAGTCATCCGGCACCCCGCCCGATTACATGATCGATCTCCGCGAGGCGATGCAGTTTTCGGTGAACTCCGCGTTCGTTCAACTCGGCGTAGATGTCGGCCTCGACAAGGTGAAGGACTCCGCGATGGAATCCGGGCTTCTGGAGAGCAGCCTCGCCGGAACGAACTACCCGTCGTTCTCCCTCGGTACCTCCAGCCCCAGCGCGATCCGTATGGCGGGTTCGTACGCCACCTTCGCGGCCAGCGGCGAGCAGCGCGATCCGTTCTCGGTCAAGAAGGTGACGGACAAGGACGGCACGGTCTACACGCACAAGACCCAGACCAAGCAGGCGTTCACCGCTCTGGTCGCCGACAACGTCACGGACGTCCTGAAGACCGTCGTCGAGGACGGAACCGGTACCAACGCCCAGCTCGAGGGTCGCGAGGTGGCCGGCAAGACCGGTACCACGGACGGCAACAAGTCCGCCTGGTTCGTCGGCTACACCCCGCAGTTGTCCACGGCGATCAGCATGTTCCGGTACCCCGATGACGAGAGCATCAAGAACCGCCAGTTCCTGAAGATGTACGGCACGGGCGGCCAGGACAAGATCCACGGTGCCTCGTTCCCGTCCGAGATCTGGGCCGACTACATGGGGGTCGCGCTGAAGGGCCAGAAGGCTCTGCCCTTCCCGACCCCGAAGCCCATTGGCGAGATCGTCAACGACACTCCGTCGCCGACCGCGACTCCCTCCCCCACCGAGACCGAGGAGGAGACTCCGTCGGCGTCTCCGACCACTTCGGAGCCGGAGCCGGAGCCCAGCCGCCCCACGCCGACTGCGACCACCACCTGTGGAGTCTTCGATTTCAACTGCGAGGACGAGGGCGACACGGGCGGTACCGGGCCAGGCGGCTCGGACGCCGGCGGCACGGACGGCGGGGTGACCAGTTCACCGTCGGCTTCGCAGTCGGAAGAGGAAGGCACCAACCGGGGCAACAGCAACGGCAACGGCAACGGCAACGGAAGCGGCGGTCTCTTCGGAGGCCCGGCCGGGTAGCCGCACTTTCGCCCGAATTGGGTGTTTCACGTGAAACATGGGCCGCCGTACCCCTCGGGTGCGGCGGCCCTCGGCATAGGCCCCGGCACGTACGGCAGGATGTGCGGCATGCCCAGTGGAGAATCGACGCAAGCGAGCGTCCACGAGCCGGAGCTGGTGGAGCCGACCCGGGAGGACAAGGTCGCCAAGGCCGGTAGTGAGCTGATCGGCGGCCCGCTCGGGCGGCGTGCCCTGCTGGGGACGTCCTGGTGGACCCCGGTCCGGGTGATCGCGCTCGTGGCGATCGGTATGTTCACCCTCGGCTTGGTCCAGAAGGCGCCCTGCTACAACGGCGCGTGGTTCTTCGGCGCCGGCTCCCAGTACACCCACGCGTGTTACTCGGACATCCCGCACCTCTACCAGGGACGGGGCTTCGCCGACGGCCTCGTACCGTACTTCGACCAGCTCCCCGGCGACATGCAGTACCTCGAGTACCCGGTGCTGACCGGTGTGTTCATGGAGGTCGCGTCCTGGCTCACCCCCGGCAGCGGGAGCATCCAGGACCAGGAGCAGTGGTACTGGATGGTCAACGCTGGGATGCTCATGGTGTGCGCGGCCGTCATCGCCGTCTGCGTGACCCGTACGCACGCTCGGCGGCCCTGGGACGGCCTGCTGGTCGCCCTGGCGCCGGCCTTCGCCCTGACCGCGACGATCAACTGGGACCTGCTGGCGGTCGCGCTGACGGCCGCCGCGATGCTCATGTGGTCGCGTAGCCGGCCTCTCGCCTTCGGAATCCTCCTGGGGCTGGCCACAGCCGCCAAGCTCTACCCCGTGCTCCTCCTGGGGCCGCTGCTGGTGCTGTGCTGGCGTGCCGGACGGTGGCGGGAGTTCGGGAAGGCCCTGGGCGGTGCCGTCGTCGGCTGGGCCGTGGTGAACGGGCCGGTGATGTTCTTCGCCTTCGACGGCTGGTCGAAGTTCTACACGTTCAGTCAGGAGCGGGGCGTCGACTTCGGGTCCTTCTGGCTGATCATCGCCCAGAACTCGTCCGACCCGCTCAGTACCGAGACCGTCAACACCCTTGCCACGCTGCTGATGCTGCTGTGCTGCGTGGGCGTCGCCGCGCTGGCCCTTGCGGCTCCCCGCCGGCCACGCTTCGCGCAGCTCGCCTTCCTGGTCGTCGCCGCTTTCATCCTCACCAACAAGGTCTACTCGCCCCAGTACGTCCTGTGGCTGGTGCCCCTGGCCGCCTTGGCCCGGCCGAAGTGGCGGGACTTCCTGATCTGGCAGGCCTGCGAGGTGGCCTACTTCCTCGGCATCTGGATGTACCTCGCGTACACGACCAGCGGAGACGCCCACAAGGGACTGCCCGCCGACGGCTATCACTGGACCATCGGTCTGCATCTGCTCGGGACGCTCTACCTGTGCGTCATGATCGTGCGCGACATCCTGATGCCGGACCGGGACCCGGTGCGCCGGTCCGGTGACGACGATCCCTCGGGCGGGGTGCTGGACGGAGCGGAGGACGCCTTCGTGCTCGGTCCTGCTGCTCGGCCCGCTCGGGACACCGTGCACTTCGACGGGCCTCAGGTCGAGTGGGGCAAGGCCGACGCCCCGGGCGGTTCGCTCTGAGCGAACCGCCCGGAGGCCGGGCGGGTGGCCGGTCCGATGACAGGTCGCCCCGGATGCCGGTGAAGGCACGAGGAAAGGGCCGTGCCCGGGAGTGCCGTGCACGGCCCTTCTTGTTGCCCTGGCGCCTGCTCAGGCGCTGCCACTGCCTCCCCCGCCGAAACTCCGTGCTCTCCGCGTCTCGTGCCGCTCAGCGGTCGAGGATCCGGTCGAACTGCGTGGTGGTGTGCCGCAGGTGGGCCACCAGCTCCTCACCGACCTGCGGTTCCGGCGCATCCGAGGGCACGAACAGGATCGACACCTGCATGTGCGGCGGTTCGGCGAACCAGCGCTGCTTGCCGGCCCAGACGAACGGAGAGAGGTTCCTGTTCACCGTGGCCAGTCCGGCGCGGGCAACGCCCTTGGCGCGCGGCATGACGCCGTGCAGAGCCTTGGGGGCCTCCAGGCCCACCCCGTGCGACGTGCCCCCCGCCACGACCACCAGGAAGCCGTCGGACGCGGCCCTCTGCTGCCGATAGCCGAACCTCTCGCCCTTGGCTATGCGCGTGACGTCCAGGACGGCACCGCGGTACTCGGTGGCCTCGTGGTCACCCAGCCACAGCCGCGTGCCGATCCGGGCGCGGAACCGCGTCTGCGGGAACTGCTGCTGCAGCCGGGCGAGTTCCTCGGCCTTGAGGTGGCTGACGAACATGGTGTGCAGTGGGAGGCGGGCTGCGCGCAATCGGTCCATCCAGCCGATGACCTCCTCGACGGCGTCCGAGCCGTCGGTGCGGTCCAGGGGCAGATGGAGGGCGAAACCCTCGAGCCGGACGTTCTCTATGGCGGAGTGCAGCTGAGGCAGATCCTGCTCGCTGACGCCGTGCCGCTTCATCGAGGACATCACCTCGATGACCACCCGGGCGCCGACCAGGCCGTACACCCCGTCGATCGACGAAACCGAGCGGATGACCCGGTCGGGCAGCGGGACGGGTTCCTCGCCGCGCCGGTACGGCGTCAACACGAGCAGATCGCCGCCGAACCAGTCCTTGATCCGGGCAGCCTCGTACGTCGTGCCGACAGCGAGGACGTCCGAGCCCAGCCGGGTGGCCTCCTCGGCCAGCCGCCCGTGTCCGAAGCCGTAGCCGTTGCCCTTGCAGACCGGGACGAGTCCCGGGAACTGCTGCTGCACGTGCTTGTGATGCGCCCGCCAGCGCGCGGTGTCGACGTAGAGCGTGAGCGCCATGGCCGGACCTGGAACCTTTCTCGTGGCTGCGGTGTGTCGGAGGGTTGAGAGCTGTGGGAGCTGGTGGAGCGAGCTGTGCGCGGAGTCGGTGTCAGCGGCGCGACATGTAGATGTCGAGCGCCTTGTGGAGCAGCTTGTTCAGCGGGAAGTCCCATTCGCCGAGGTACTCGGCGGCCTGGCCGCCCGTGCCCACCTTGAACTGGATCAGGCCGAAGAGGTGGTCGGTCTCGTCCAGCGAGTCGGAGATGCCGCGCAGGTCGTAGACGGTGGCGCCGAGCGCGTAGGCATCACGCAGCATCCGCCACTGCATCGCGTTCGAGGGCCGGACCTCACGGCCGATGTTGTCGGACGCGCCGTAGGAGTACCAGACGTGACCGCCGACGATCAGCATCGTCGCCGCCGACAGATTGACGCCGTTGTGCCGGGCGAAGTACAGCCGCATGCGGTTGGGGTCCTCGCTGTTGAGGGCGGTCCACATGCGCTCGAAGTACGACAGCGGGCGAGGCCGGAAATGGTCGCGCACGGCGGTGATCTCGTACAGCCGCTGCCACTCGGGCAAGTCGTCGTAGCCACCCTGGACGACCTCGACACCGGCCTTCTCGGCCTTCTTGATGTTGCGGCGCCACAGCTGGTTGAAGTTCTTGTGGACCTCTTCCAGAGAGCGATTCGCCAGTGGCACCTGGTAGACGTAGCGGGGCTGTACGTCGCCGAAACCGGCCCCGCCGTCCTCGCCCTGCTGCCATCCCATACGGCGCAGCTTGTCGGCGACCTCGAAGGCACGGGGCTCGATGAAGTCGGCCTCCAGGTCGCGCAGACGCTTGACGTCCGGGTCCTGGATGCCCTTCTTGATGGTCGTCGCCTCCCAGCGCCGGATGATCACCGGCGGGCCCATCTTCACCGAGAACGCGCCCTGCTGCTTCAGGTGCGCGAGCATCGGCTCGATCCACTCCTGAAGATTTGGCGCGAACCAGTTGATGACCGGGCCTTCGGGGAGGTAGGCCAGGTAGCGCTTGATCTTGGGGAGCTGCCGGTAGAGGACGAGGCCGGCGCCGACCATCTCGTCGGTCCGGTCGTCGAACCATCCGAGGTTCTCCGCGCGCCATTCCGCCTTGACGTCCGACCAGGCAGGGACCTGCATGTGACTCGCCGACGGCAGGCTCTGGATGTATGCCAGATGCTGCTCTCGGCTGATGGTCCTCAGGGTCAGGCTCATTCGGGGCGCTCCTCGGGCTGGTGTGTCCCCATGGGTTCAGGGGCTCCGGCTCTCGCGCGAAGCCTACTGCGCCGTGGGTGTGCCCCGGTTGGGTGCACGGGACCTGCGCCCCGGCCCGTCACGGCCGGGGCGCTCCCCGCTATGCGGGAGGAGGTGCCCGGTGTCAGTCGATGACCCCGCCGAACAAGCCGCCGTGCGACATGCCGAGGAAGAAACCGATCGCTGCGGCGCCCAGCCCCAGGATCAGGCCGAAGCGCCCCCGCGTCGTCTCCGAGACCCACTGGCCGTACGCGCCGGTGAGGATTCCCACCAGGCCGGTCCAGGAGCTGAGCAGGTGCAGCTGGTGGAACATCGCGGTGACGAGGGACGTGCCCCCCAGCACCAGGGTCACCGCGAGCAGGATGTCCTGGACTGGGTGGGGCTTGCCGTCCGTGGCGAAAAGGCCTCCGGCGGTGTTGGGTCGCAATGCCTGTGCCATGGGCACCTCCTGCGAAAGGCGGCGCATCGTAGCGCCGTACACACCCGATGTGTACAGACTGACGGGCTTCCGGGCCGGATTTCAACCGGAAGCCGCTGTGCGGGTACTCTGTACCGTCTGCACCGGTGTCTGTTCGGACAGATCCAGTCACGTTCAGGACAGGACCACGGGTCCGTCCCGGCCGATCTGGAGAAACCGCCACCCGACCTCGATTGTCAGTGGCGGCTGTTCTACTGACAGACATCGTTGCGCAACGCATCACGGCCCTCCTGCCACGGAACGACCGTGGCCGCTGAGTCCAAAGGAGGTGGGTTCCACATGCGTCACTACGAGGTGATGGTCATCCTCGACCCCGATCTCGAGGAGCGTGCTGTCTCCCCGCTGATCGAGAACTTCCTTTCTGTCGTCCGGGATGGCGGCGGAAAGGTCGAGAAGATCGATACCTGGGGGCGTCGTCGTCTCTCGTACGAGATCAAGAAGAAGCCCGAGGGCATCTACTCGGTCATCGATCTGCAGGCCGAGCCTGCGGTCGTCAAGGAGCTCGACCGCCAGATGAACCTGAACGAGTCGGTCCTCCGGACCAAGGTCCTCCGCCCCGAGAACCACTGAGCCCTTCCGCTCAGCTGGTCCCGGGATCCGAGTAGCAGCACAAGCAGCCAGCAGCAAACCCGCCGAGAGGTTCCCCCATGGCAGGCGAGACCGTCATCACGGTCGTCGGCAACCTTGTCGATGACCCCGAGCTGCGCTTCACCCCGTCCGGTGCGGCCGTCGCGAAGTTCCGTGTCGCGTCGACTCCCCGCACCTTCGACCGCCAGACGAACGAGTGGAAGGACGGCGAGAGCCTGTTCCTGACCTGCTCGGTCTGGCGTCAGGCGGCGGAGAACGTCGCCGAGTCGCTCCAGCGAGGCATGCGCGTCGTCGTGCAGGGCCGGCTGAAGCAGCGGTCCTACGAGGACCGTGAGGGCGTCAAGCGCACGGTCTACGAACTGGACGTCGAGGAAGTCGGCGCCAGCCTGCGCAACGCCACGGCCAAGGTCACCAAGACCACCGGCCGCGGTGGCCAGGGTGGTTACGGCGGTGGCGGCAACCAGGGTGGTGGCGGCTGGGGCGGAGGCTCCGGCGGCGGCCAGCAGGGTGGCGGCGCTCCGGCCGACGACCCCTGGGCATCCGGCGCTCCCGCCGGCGGCCAACAGGGTGGCGGCGGCCAGGGTGGCGGCTGGGGCGGAGGCTCCGGCGGCAGCAGCGGCGGTGGCGGCGGCTACTCGGACGAGCCCCCCTTCTAGGCGGGGCCGCACCACACTTCTTGATCACACAGGAGATACATCATGGCGAAGCCGCCTGTGCGCAAGCCGAAGAAGAAGGTCTGCGCATTCTGCAAGGACAAGGTCACGTACGTGGACTACAAGGACACGAACATGCTGCGGAAGTTCATTTCCGACCGTGGCAAGATCCGTGCCCGTCGCGTGACCGGTAACTGCACCCAGCATCAGCGTGACGTCGCCACGGCTGTCAAGAACAGCCGTGAGATGGCGCTGCTGCCCTACACCTCCACCGCGCGATAAGGGAAGGGTGACCGACTCATGAAGATCATCCTCACCCACGAGGTCTCCGGCCTCGGTGCCGCGGGCGACGTCGTCGACGTCAAGGACGGTTACGCTCGCAACTACCTGGTTCCGCGGAAGCTCGCGATCCGCTGGACCAAGGGTGGCGAGAAGGACGTCGAGCAGATCCGTCGCGCTCGCAAGATCCACGAGATCCAGACCATCGAGCAGGCCAACCAGGTGAAGGCCCAGCTCGAGGGCGTCAAGGTCCGCCTCGCGGTCCGCTCCGGCAACGCCGGCCGTCTCTTCGGTTCCGTCACGCCGGCCGACGTCGCTTCCGCGATCAAGGCTGCGGGCGGTCCCAAGGTCGACAAGCGTCGCATCGAGCTTGGCGCGCCGATCAAGACCCTCGGCGCCCACGAGACGTTCGTGCGTCTGCACCCCGAGGTTGCCGCCAAGGTCGACCTCGAGGTTGTCTCGGAGTAAGTGCTGCTTGTTTTAGCAGTGGGATGGGGCCGCACCGTTCGGGTGCGGCCCCATCGTCGTTTCACGTGAAACGCGGGGTTTCATGTGAAGCGGTCAGCGTGCGGCGCCGGTGATGACCCAGCGGCCCGAGCGGGTACGGAACCACAGGGTCAGCAGCCGAACGGTCATCATGAGCGTCATCGTCCCCCACAGTGCGGTGAGTCCACCTCCGAACGCCGGGACCAGCAGGGCGAACGGAGTGAAGACCGCCAGAGTGACCAGCATCGCCCATGCCAGGTACGGCCCGTCGCCCGCACCCATCAGCACCCCGTCCAGAATGAAGACGATGCCGGAGATCGGTTGGGACAGTGCGACGATCATCAGAGCCGGCAGGGCCGTGTTCGTGACCGTGGAATCGCTGGTGAACAGAGGCAGGAAGACCGGCCGGGCGAGCACCACGACCACACCGAGGACGGCCCCGGCCGCGAAGCCCCACTCCACCATGCGACGGCATACCTGGCGGGCACCCTGGGCGTCCCCGGCTCCCAGGTAGCGGCCGATGATGGCTTGCCCGGCGATCGCGATGGCGTCCAGCGCGAAGGCGAGCAGGCTCCACAGGGAGAGGATGATCTGGTGAGCCGCGATGTCGGAATCGCCGAGTCGGGCAGCGACGGCGGTGGTGATCATCAGGATGGCCCTGAGTGAGAGGGTCCGTACCAGCAAGGGCGCACCGGCCTGGGCAGAGGCTCTGATCCCCGCGAGGTCCGGGCGTAGTGAGGCGCCGTGCTTGCGCGCGCCCCTCAGCACCACGATCAGATAGACAGCGGCCATGCCCCACTGGGCGATGACCGTGCCCCAGGCGGAGCCCGCGATACCGAAACCGGCGCCGTAGACCAGCGCGACATTGAGAACGCCGTTGGCGGCGAAGCCGCCGACGGCGACGTAGAGAGGGGTCCGGGTGTCCTGCAGTCCGCGCAGGACACCGGTCGCGGCGAGCACGATCAGCATGGCCGGTATACCGAGTGAGGAAATACGCAGATAGGTGATCGCGTAGGGGGACGCGGTGCCCGAGGCGCCGAACAGATCCACGAGGGCGGGTGCCGTGGGCAGGACCACGGCGACGACACCGGCACCGAGGAACAGGGCGAGCCAGATTCCGTCCATGCCCTGGCGGATGGCTGAGGGGAGGTCGCCGGCACCGACTCGTCGGGCGACGGCGGCCGTGGTGGCGTAGGCGAGGAAGACGAAGACACTGACAGCGGTCATCAGGAGGGCCGAGGCGACGCCGAGTCCGGCGAGCTGTGCCGTGCCGAGATGGCCGACGATGGCGCTGTCTGCCATGACGAAAAGGGGTTCGGCGACGAGGGCGCCGAATGCCGGTACGGCCAGCATGACGATCTCGCGGTCGTGCTGCCGTCGAACGGCTCGAGGGCGCGCGGGGGCCTGTGTCATGCACGCCAATCTAATCGTCCACAGGTAAGAGATGCAATGCTCCATAGACCCTTACGTAATGGCGCAGGGTGTGTGCTTGCATACAGCATTCGAGGAGATCTTGGCCGGACAGGGAAAGTTTTTTTTCTGCACAGGCAGTGGATGATGAAAGGCCAGGTCAGCGCCCTCCTGGCGGATCAATGCAGGTCTTGTTCACAGGGCTGTCCACCGGGTCGTGCACAGGTTTGGCGGACTTCTCCACAGCATTGGGTCGGTCGTCCACATGGCCTGTGGATAACCAGATTGGCTGACGGTGCAGACGGGCCTACGGTGGTGCGGCGCCCGCTCCGTCCGCCGGTTTCCAAAAGGTCATAAAACCGGCGCGCGACAACCGGAGTCGGGCGTCCTATTTGTCAGTGCCGTGCCGTAGAAAGAGGGGCACGGCGAGGTCCGCTCGGCGGACGGGAGGAGGTGGCTCGGTGAGCATTTCCGAGCCCTTGGACGACCCGTGGGCCGACAGCGGACCCAGTGATCGTCTGCCCGCCTCCCGACGCCGTGAAAACGGAGGCCGCGGTCGTGAAGAGCAGCACGACCGGGACCGGGATTCCGGCGGATGGGACGGCACGGGCTCCACATTCGAGCGGGTGCCGCCGCAGGACCTCGAGGCCGAGCAGTCCGTTCTGGGCGGCATGCTGCTGTCCAAGGACGCCATCGCCGATGTCGTAGAGATCCTCAAGGGCCACGACTTCTACAAGCCGGCTCACGAAACCGTCTACACAGCTGTTCTCGATGTCTACGCGAAGGGCGAGCCGGCCGACCCCATCACGATCGCCGCGGAACTGACCAAGCGCGGTGAGATCAACAAGGTCGGCGGGGCCTCGTATCTGCACACCCTCGTCCAGACGGTGCCCACGGCGGCCAACGCGGCGTACTACGCGGAGATCGTGCACGAGCGCGCCGTGCTGCGCCGCCTGGTCGAGGCCGGTACCCGCATCACGCAGATGGGGTACGCGGCCGACGACGACGTCGACGAGATCGTCAACCGGGCGCAGGCCGAGATCTACGCCGTCACGGAACAGCGCACCAGTGAGGACTACCTCCCGCTCGGCGACATCATGGAGGGCGCGCTCGACGAGATCGAGGCGATCGGCTCGCGCAGCGGCGAGATGACCGGTGTGCCCACGGGGTTCACGGACTTCGACTCGCTCACCAACGGGCTGCACCCGGGGCAGATGATCGTCATCGCCGCGCGTCCCGCGATGGGCAAGTCCACGCTCGCGCTGGACTTCGCCCGTGCCGCGTCCATCAAGCACAACCTGCCGAGTGTGGTCTTCTCGCTCGAGATGGGGCGCAACGAGATCGCGATGCGCCTGCTGTCCGCCGAGGCTCGGGTGGCTCTCCACCACATGCGGTCCGGCACGATGACCGACGAGGACTGGACCCGCCTGGCGCGCCGGATGCCGGACGTGTCGGCGGCGCCGCTCTACATCGACGACTCCCCGAACCTGTCGATGATGGAAATCCGCGCCAAGTGCCGTCGGCTGAAGCAGCGCAATGACCTGCGGCTGGTCGTCATCGACTACCTCCAGCTGATGCAGTCCGGCGGTTCCAAGCGAGCGGAGAGCCGTCAGCAGGAGGTCTCGGACATGTCCCGTAACCTCAAGCTGCTCGCCAAGGAACTGGAGCTCCCGGTCATCGCGCTCTCCCAGCTCAACCGCGGTCCCGAGCAGCGCACCGACAAGAAGCCGATGGTCTCCGACCTGCGTGAGTCGGGTTCCATCGAGCAGGACGCCGACATGGTCATCCTGTTGCACCGCGAGGACGCGTACGAGAAGGAGTCCCCGCGCGCGGGCGAGGCCGACCTGATCGTGGCCAAGCACCGAAACGGCCCGACGGCGACCATCACGGTCGCCTTCCAGGGCCACTACTCCCGCTTCGTGGACATGGCGCAGACCTGACCGGTTCCTTGTAGGGCCTCATTTTCCGTGTCGGAATCTCACGGTCGATGTCGGATGGATGTCGGATACGACATCGCTGTGAGACCGTCCAGGCTCTTGAGGCTGAATTCGCTCAAACGTGTGGACGTTCCAAGCTCTCTTGGTGAACGTACCGCCGTACGGCCCAGGCTGTCACCGACTGCTTGATCGCATCGAACCTGATGCTGCGGGAGTGGGGGTGCTTGTGCCAGTTGAGTCGGCAATGGTGTGTTTCCGTACATCGGGCCGGGAGTTCGAAGACGAGCCATGGGAGAGCGTCAGCAGCGCGACGTTGGCGACAGCGTCTCCATGGCGGACATTCCGGTGGTACGACGGCCAGAAGCACTACTCGGGCACCTACTGGTCGTCGACCATGTGTGACCACGTGATCTACGAGTCGCGGCTTGAACTTGCTCGACTGTTGTTTGACGACTTCGACCCATCCGTACGCCGCATCCTTGCCCAGCCCTTCCTGCTGAAAGCCGAGGTGGAAGGCAAGGTTCGCAAACACATCCCGGACTACCTGCTGATCAGCGAGGACGGTCCGGTCGTGGTCGACGTCAAGCCGAGGCACCGGGTGGCCAAGCCAGAGGTGGCGTTCACTTTCGACTGGACGCGGCGGTTGGTGGAGACACGCGGATGGCGATACGTCGTGTGGAGCGAACCTGCGCCTGCGGAACTCGAGAACCTTCGGTTCCTCGCCGGGTACCGACGTGACTGGCTTTTCGATGGTCTCCTGCTCGACGAACTTCGAGCGATGGGGCTGGATTGCCGGACACTTGGCGAACTCGATGACGCACTCACCGGACGGGAACCGGAGGAGGTCCGTGCTGGGGTCCTTCACCTTCTCTGGCGTGGTGAGCTGGTCACCGACTTGACTACCCCGCTCAGCGGTCATCACGTTCTGAAGGCTTCGAAGTGAGCTGGGCCGGAGTCCGCGTGGGGGTTGGTACACGGTTCCGCTATGACGGCGAGACCGTTGAGCTCGTCGAGCTGGCGATCACCGCGAACGGCAACGAGGCGGTACTGAAGAACGGCCGCGGGAAGCTGCTGAGACTGGCAGTGAAGGAGCTGCTGCTGTCTGATCGAGTTCGTGTGATCCCGGATGCTCCGGGACCGTCCGGTGACGACGACGAAGACGTCGCTGGCGTCGTGCTGAGCCAGCTGTCGAAAGCCGAGCAAGACGGACTACGAGTGCGGGCAGGCCATGTCCGGGAGGTCCTCACTGGTTACCGTTCGGGTGCTCCCGAGCTGGCAGCGGAAGGCGAGCCGAGGCCGGAATACTCGCCTGACCTCCCGCTCGGCGAGCGCTACGCGAGCAAGGCCGCTGAACTCGGCGTCACCGTTCGTACCGTCGAGCGCTGGGTTCGGGACTTCCGCCGTGGCGGCGAGGCGGGCTTGGCGGCTGCCGGGCGACCCGCACGTGGGCGGGCCACGAAACTGGATGACCGGTGGGTGGAGACAGCCACGGAGGTCATGGTCGAGCATGCCAAGGAGTCCAAGCCGTCCCGCACGCTGGTGATCGAGCGGACCCGAGCACGGGTGGTTGCACGGTTCGGTCCGGATGTCGTCCCGCAACCCAGCCGGGCTACTGCCTTCCGGCTGCTTGAGGAGTTGGAGGACCAGCACCCGCTCTTCCGACTGAGTGCGAAGCGGAACCGGGACATCGCTGGCCGGCCAAGTGAGCCTTATGGCAAGTTGCGGCCGACCAGGCCGGGCGAGTACCTCCTGATGGACTCCACCCGGCTGGACGTTTTCGCCTTCGACCCGTTCACGCTTCGATGGGTTCAGGCTGAGCTCAGCATCGGTATGGACTGGTACACCCGCTGCGTCACCGGCATCCGCCTCACCCCGGTGTCGACGAAGGCGGTGGACGTCAGCGCGGTGCTCTACCAGTCGTTCCGGCCCAGGCCGGCTGGGAAGGACTGGCCGCGCTACGCGGTTTGGCCCGAGCACGGCATCCCACGGACGGTCCTCGTGGATACGGCTGTCGCCGAAGGGGCTGGTGCAGCTGGCCCGATTCTGGTTCCGGAAACCCTGGTCATCGACCACGGAAAGCAGTACGACTCCGAGCATCTGACCAGCGTCTGCCGACGGATGGGTATCTCGATCCAGCCTGCGAGGCTACGGACGGGCCGCGACAAAGGGCCAGTCGAAAGATTCTTCCGCACCCTGCGCGAGGGCCTGCTTCAAGCATTGCCCGGCTATAAGGGGCCGGACGTCCATTCCCGGGGGGAGAACCCGGAGGACGACGCCTTCTTCTTCCTGCATGAGCTGGAGGCGATCATCCGTGAGTGGGTCGCGGCGGTCTACCACCATCGACCGCACACGAGTCTGGTCGACCCGGGTCTGCCAGGGCTGCGGATGTCCCCCGCCGCGATGTTCGAGCACGGCATGGCCCGGGCGGGTTACATCGAGGCCTCCAGAGACCCTGACCTCGCCTACGAATTCCTGAAGACCGAATGGCGCACGATCCAGCACTACGGAGTCGAGATCGGCCGTCGCCGCTACAGCGGCCCCGGCCTCAAAGGCCTCAGCGATGTCCGGAGTCCCTACAAGAGTCCGGTCGAGAACGGATGGCCCTTCCAGGTTGACCCCGACGACATCACCCGCATCTACGTCCGGGACCTGGACCGTCGCTGGCGCACCCTGACCTGGGAACATGCGCCCACGGCCGGTATGCCGCTGAGCGAGGATGCTCTCGCCTTCGCCCGGAAACTGGCTGCTGCGAAGTATCGCTTTCCTGACGACCGTCTTGCGGTCGCCGACCTATTGGAGCGCTGGAACCTCGGCCTGGGCACAACGCTGGCAGAGCGGCGGATGGCCCTGCGGCTATCGCGAGAGCAAGCGGCCATCGAACTGCCCGAGTCCGACGAGTCAGTCGTCTCGCTGCCCTCAGTCCGCAAAGCCCTGGGGGACAAAGAGGGCTCGTCCCACGAGGAGCCGGAGCAGATGGAGCCGGCCGAGACGGGTGATGACGACGAGGCCGACTTCGAAGTCCTCGTCGAAGAGGACGACTTCTACGCCGACGCATTGGAGGACGTGTGACTGACCCGCTCCCGCTGGGCCTGGGGAATCTGGCGTTGTCGCGGAAGGAGGACTTCAAGGAGTTCGCCAACGCTCCGCGTCGCGAACAGCCCAGGCTGCTGACGAGGACAGAGCTGAAAGCTCTGACCGCTGAGGCGAGAGCCGTCTACGACCGACTGCGGCGGGAGTGGCATGCCAACCTCGGGCCGATCAGGACGCAGCAACTGGCTGATCTTCACGAGGATTTGTGGGACATCGTCGACAGCAATCAGCAGGACGGTGACAAGGCCAAGGGCGCCGTGGCTGTCGACGCCTTTCCCGGCCTCGGGAAGACGACCTCGGTGCTGGCGTTCCTCCGTGAGTTCCACCACCGGGAGATCGCCGAGAACGGCGAGTTCACAGCGCAGGGACACGAACGGCTTCCGGTCTGCCGGGTCGGACTGACCGGCAACACCGGCATGAAGGACCTCAACCGTGCCATTCTGGAATTCTTCGGCCATGCTGGACGCAACCGCGGAACGGCCGCCCAGATGGGCCAGCGGGCCCTGGACTGCGTGTTGTCCTGCGAAGTGCGCGTCCTCGCACTCGACGATCTGCACTTCCTGAAGTGGCGCAACACCAGCGGCATCGAGGTCAGCAACCACCTGAAGTGGATCGCCAACGAGTTCCCCGTGACCTTGCTGATGATCGGCGTCGGACTCGCAGAGAAGGGCCTGTTCAGCGAAGGAACTACTTCCGGTGACACAGCCCTGGCCCAGACAGGCCGGCGCACGACTCGACTGGACATGCAGCCCTTCACCATCAAGAACGAGGCGGGCCGCCGAGAATGGAGGAAGATGCTTCTCGCCCTGGAGAAGCGAGTGGTCCTGGCCGACAAGTATCCCGGCATGCTTGCAGACGATCTTTCCGACTACCTCTTTGCCCGAAGCACCGGGCATATCGGCTCGCTGATGACACTGATCAACCGGGGCTGCCAAAGAGCCGTCCGCAGCGGCACCGAACGCCTCGACCGTGACCTGCTCGACCGAGTGAAGAACGACGAGGCATCCGAGAAGGCTCGCAGGGAGCTCGAAGCAGCCCTGGACAAGCGACGACTCACCAGCCGGCCCCGATCCAGCAACCGGAAAGCCGCGTGACGTCCGGCCTGCGGACTCTCCCGATCAGGGTCGCGCCGCTGCCAGGAGAAGCCCTGGACTCCTGGCTGGAGACCCTGGCCCACCGCAGCATGGTCAGCTTCCGCGAGATCCTGATCGCCTTGGGACTGCCCGGTCGGCGCGACGGCAACCTCCCTGACCTCACCCGCTACCTCGAGTCGGACCAGGCCGAGCAGGCCGCGGCCGTGAGCGGAGTCCCCGCTGACCGGTTGCATGCGATGACGTTGCGCCAGTACGACGGCCATGCGCTCGTACTGCACCCTCACCGCCGGACGGTGAACCGCATGCAGCTATGGGGCCGAAACGGCTCCCGTTACTGCCCCCGATGCCTTCACGAACACGACGGCCGCTGGCAGTTACGCTGGCGCCTCCCCTGGAGCTTCGCTTGCACTCGGCACCGGATCCTGCTGCCGCACGCCTGTCCCTCTTGCAACCAGCGCACCCGCCACGGCCGAGTCAGCATCTTCCGTGATCTTCCACCCCATCAGTGTCCTACGACGCTGAAACCGTCAGGGGCTCTCTGCCAGACGGACCTCACCCTGGCCCCCGCTGCCGCCCTTCGCGAAGACAGCCCAGAACTGGCGTCCCAGCGCTTGATCAACGACCTGCTGGACCGAGTCGAACAGGGACAAGCGCAGTCCCTCCCCGCACCCCGAATGATCTTCAACGACCTGCGTGCGCTGGCCTCCTGGGTCTTGCGCATCGCGGAACCCGACGACTTCCCGACACTCGATCCGCATGTCGAGCAGGCATGCCAGGCCTACGCCGGAGACGGTCAGTTTTCGCCTACCTCGGCGGCAGTGACCGCAGGCGGACTCACCCGCGCCGTCCACATCCTTCAACAGGGCTCCGACAAGACAAACATCGCCACGCTGCGGACCCTCCTCGAACGAGACGGCGAGCGACTGGACCTCATGCCGCTCGGTGACATCAACAAACGCTGGAGGGCACACTCCACTGCCCTGCAACAACTGATCTGGCAGGCCATGGACACACGCATGGCGAACGTGGACCGGCTCCGCTTCCGAAGCTGCACCACTCGCCCGCGCCCACCCCACAAGATGAATGAGACCCTGACCACCGCACGGGCCGGCCGAGTCCCACAGTTGCTCTGGCGCGGATGGACTGCCCGCTTCCTGCCCGCCGCCGGCGTCCGGAACATCGGCAACTTCCGCGCGGCCCTGGCCGTCGCACTCCTCCTCCCCGGAGCATCCAAACGTCACTTCGATCCCCTGATCAGCATGCTTGGTCATCAGGCGCAACTCGACGTCCACTACACGCTCGCCGAGCTTGCCCAGCAGGGCCACGACGGAGTCCTCACCGGGCTCTGCGAGATCGCCGACTACCTGGACACCCAGCCCGTCCCCATCGACTACGAACGTCGACGCGGGCTGACAGGTGAGGGCCTCTTGCCCGCTGATGACTGGGTTTCGATTTGCACACAGACCGGTGTCCACCCGGGACAGGAAGCGCGGCTGCTGTCTGTGCGCCGCTACCTCTATCAGCGCATCACCGGAAATGATCTCCGGCAGGCGCCAGCGTCGCTCCGGATCACGACCGCCGAGGAGACGGGAGGCGTCGCGGTAGTTCCCTTCCGGATCACCGCCGCCCTGCTGAGAGCTCTCGACGAGTACGGCGAGAACTACCTACGGGGTTTGGGCATCGACGAACCGCTGACCTGGGAGCCCCCAGCGGATCTTGCCGCAGGACTCTGCCTACCCGGCAGACCAGTGGACGTGACACGAGCACACCGTCTCATCTGCGCTGAGGGCCAAGCGCCCGCCGTCGCAGCGAAGGAGATGGGCGTCGCTCTGGAAAGCATCCGCCATTGCTTCGAGCAGCACCCACCCAGCAGCCCCTGGTCCTCCAAAAGCGGCGGCTCTTGGGTCGACCCCAGCAGGCCCATCGCTCGACGGTCCCGGCTTGCCGCAGCTCAGGCCCGCCAGCAAGCACATACCGTGCTGACCAACGAATTCCTGCGAAGCGAGTACCTCGACGCGCGGAAGACGGTCAGAGAGATCGCCTCAGAGACCCGTCTCCCCAAAAGACTCATCAGCGAGGTGCTGAATCAGTCCGGCCTCATCGCTAGCCGAGAGCCGTCGAGGAAGCCGATCGTCGATGAGCAGTGGCTCCGAGAGCAGTACGTCCGGCAGGCCCGGACCCTGGCCAGCATCGCCACCGAGCTGGACATGAGCCCAACGACCCTGACACGCCACCTCCGGGCCATGGGCATCGCACTCCGTCCACGCGGCGGACGCCGGGCCGTGAGCCGAACGGAACTCGAATCAGTACCGCCGCTGATCAGGCCGGCCCTCACAGATCGGCGCTGTTGGGGCCGCCTTCAGCGGTTTCGAGAAGCCATGGAGCATCGCACCCTCGCCGAGGCATCACGCCAGCTCGGCACCACTCGCTCGGTCCTTTACACCCAGTTTGCTGCCCTGGAAAGGGATTTGGGCGTCCAGCTCTACATCCGCCCCCGCCGGGGCGAATCACTCCGCCCCACCGAGGCCGGACAAGCCGTGATGGACGCGCTCACCGACAGCGAAGG
This sequence comes from Streptomyces incanus, assembly GCF_042656345.1. NCBI lineage: Bacteria > Bacillati > Actinomycetota > Actinomycetes > Kitasatosporales > Streptomycetaceae > Streptomyces > Streptomyces incanus. The sequence continues at coordinate 844 of NZ_JBHSPC010000139.1, read as the reverse complement.
CGCTCGACCAGGCGGCAACACCATCGAGACCGGCATTCCTCCCGCCTCCAGGGCAGAACCCATGACCAGCTGATCGTCGACGGACGGCTATCGAACAGGACCGCACTCATCGACCAGAACGGTCGGCTCTGACAGGAATACGTTCGGGTCGACGGGCCCATAGGCAACGTTGAACGTGTCGAGCCAGTACGACCAGTCCCGTATTCCGGCGGCGCTACTGAACCGATAGTTCAACTGCCAACGGACCCACTGCCCCGGGACCAGACGCACCGCCGGCGGCCGCCACGGGCGCGGCGGCAATCCGAACAACGGCTCCACACGCGCCAGCACGCGAAGCCGATCGCCCTCGTCTCGCAAGGTGAGTCCGACCTGGCGCAAGTCCCTCTCGCTCTCGTGCGGCTCGAAACCGTCACGCTCGGACATCTGGATGACCTGGGCGAAGGAAGACGGCACTGGTGACACCAGGAACCCCATTGGCGCCGAATTCCTGCGGGCAGCAGCGTCACCGCCCCTGGAGTGCTTCGTCCAGGACGTCCTGATCCACTGAACCGTGATCTCCACTGGAACCGCCTTTCGCCCCGGACACTACGGCGACCACAGCCTGCACGGCACTCTGGTTTCGGCGTGCTGCCCGGCGGCCCGGAAGATTCCGGCTGAGACGGACCTATTGCACGGCCCTAGAGTCCAACAGTGGAGGAGGCGAAGATGGCGCTGAACAAGAAGGGTTCCCGGCGCATAACCGTTGACGGGATCGAGTACCGCTGGCGGATCCGCAGGAAGCCCTCGGGACCTCCCCCCGGGTGGTGGACACCCTGACCTCCGGCCCCGGTGGGGGCCGGGAGAG